>NZ_JCALDG010000099.1:0-958 GCF_059812735.1 Mycobacterium sp. NGS40 | reverse complement strand
CGCCACTGCACCAACCGTGCTCCCGCTCACTGATGTCAAATTCCCCAAGGGAGTCGCGGTCGACGGCGCAGGCAATGTATATGTCAGCGACAGCGGCAACAACCGAATCCTCAAGCTGGCTAACGGATCCGGTGCCCAAAGCGTGTTGCCATTCACCGGACTCAATAGCCCCAGGGGAATTGCCGCCGACAAAGCAGGAGATGTCTACGTCGCCGACCGGGGCAACAGCCGGGTGCTCAAACTGGCGGCGGGAGCAACCTCCCAGGAGGTCGTGCTGTCCGCTGGACAGTACGACCCCGCCGGTGTTGCCGTCGACACCGCAGGCAACATCTACATCGCCGATCTACACAATCACCAGGTGTTAAAACTGGCGGCGCACTCTTGACACCGTCGACGCCCAGCACCAAATATTCGGGGCGGCCCGCACCCTGGATCTTCAGCTGCCGTTGATCGACACCTTCACCCCGACCGATCCGCGCCAATTCCCCACGCTGCCACAAGATCCCACTGGATTAATCGCCAAGACTCTGCCGCTGCCCGCCGACCAGGCCACCCCCACCTCGGGTGCCTATCCCCCGGTCGGGACCCTGCATCTGGATGAGGATCCGGTCCACACCGGGCCCGCGTTGACTGCAGCCGGCGTCGACGACGTGTCGATCAATCTGGACACCCTCTATCAGGCGAAAGACCCAACCGCCGCGCAAGCCCTGGCCAGCACGCTGGCCGATGCCGCCGCTGCCACACCGGGAGCTCAAGACGCCGCCTCAGCGCCGGGGATGCCCCAAAGCCACTGCACCCGCGTGGCCGGCTCTAACGGTCTGGTCCCGCGCTACTGGTGCTTAGCTAGCGCCGGTCGCTACACCATCAAAACCATTGCCCGACAACTAGATAAGGCACAGCAACAACTCTCGGCCCAGTACCGCCTAGTGGGCGACTGACCCTCCATGTGTGGTTGCTG
>NZ_JCALDG010000098.1:0-1021 GCF_059812735.1 Mycobacterium sp. NGS40 | reverse complement strand
ACTAATAGAGATCGCGGAGATCGGCCAACCTGCTTCCATCGCGGGCAGCGGCGGCCGGCCACCGCCCAGATCGATGTCTGCGATCATGACGCCGGCCACCATCATCGCGAGAATGGTCACGACCGATGGCAAGGGCGTCATCCACGTCGGTGCGGGCTTTGTCATCATTGTTTTAGTCCTTCCTGTGGCGACGCAGGCGCTGAATCCTGTTGAAACACTTGCGATTTATTCATGAAGAGGCCGAGTGGGCTCGCCGCTTCGCTGTTGCTGTGACGGCGGGTTTTGAGACGGCGCTGGTGAGCGAGCAACACGGCGGCCAGGTCAGCAACCTCGCGGGCGCAGCCCCACGACAGGGTGACGCCGGCGTCGCCGTGGCCGTAGTTGTGAACGATGCAAGCGTCGGGTTCGATCTGCAGTCGTACCCCACCTTCGCGGAACGGCTGCAGGCCCACCCATAGCGGGTCGAACGAGTCCAGTTGGGCAACCCGCAAAGTCGGCAGGAATTCGGTGCAGCGGTCGAGCATCTCGCGCAGCGGCGGGTAGTTGTCCAGCGTGAGATCGGTGTCGAATTTGCCCGGCTCCACCAGAGCGCCCAACAAAAGTCGATCAGCACCGCGGGGTGCAATGAAGACGGCGTCGTGGTTGTCCGTGCTCGGATCGCCGGCCACCGCGTGCACCGCGGTCACGCGCGGCATGGAGGTGCCGTCATTGACTACCCGTAACAGCGCAGCCCGGTGCGGTTGCACGGTCGGATCGCAGGCCAATTCGCGGGCTCCCAAACCAGAGCAGTTCACAATCAGGTCTGTCCCGAATTCGGCCAGCAGCTTGTCGTGCTGCTCGGCTAGCGGGCCGCAGATGCTGCGCCGAACGACGGTCACGCCGGCGGCTTGGGCCTGCCCAGCTAGCCATCTCAGATACTTGGCGGTATCGATGGTGGGTGCCGGATAGGAATAGGCGTCCACCACCCCACAGCCCGCGTTGACACCGTATTCGGCGATCAGCCCGACGTCGTGCACAAACC
>NZ_JCALDG010000097.1:0-1022 GCF_059812735.1 Mycobacterium sp. NGS40 | reverse complement strand
CGAGGCGCTGGAGACCGCGCAAAACCTCGATACCATCGTGCTGGACAAGACCGGAACCATCACCACTGGCAAACCTGCTCTCACCGACGTCCGCGCAACCGGGACCGTGGCGGAGAACGAACTGCTCATGCTGGTTGCCGGCGCCGAAGCCGACAGCGAGCACCCCATAGCCAGCGCGGTAATCGCCGGCGCCCGTGGCCGCGGCATCACCGTTCCCGCCCCAGCGGCGTTTGATTCAATCACCGGCAAAGGTGTCCAGGCCACGGTCGCTGGCCGTAGTGTCCTGGTTGGCACTGCGACCTTGCTGGCTGAAAACGGTATCGACACAGCCGAACTCGAGCAGATCAGCACCGAGCTCGCAGCCGCGGGCAAGACCCCGGTTCTCGCCGCGGTCGACAGCTACCCGGCCGGTGTCATCGCCGTGGCCGACACCGTTAAGGGCGACTCCGTCTCCGCCATCGCCGCACTACGCGCGTTGGGTCTGCACGTGGTGATGATCAGCGGGGACAGTGCCCGTACCGCGGCTGCGATCGCAGCCCAGGTCGGGATCGACCGAGTGCTCGCCGAGGTCTTGCCCGAACACAAAGCGGGTGAGGTCCGCCGGCTGCAAGCCGAAGGACGCCAGGTCGGTATGGTCGGTGACGGCATCAACGATGCTCCCGCCCTGGCCCAAGCCGACGTCGGATTAGCGATCGGCACCGGCACGGATGTGGCCATCGAAGCCGCCGACATCACCCTGATTTCAGGGTCACTGGCCGGGGTGGTTACCGCGATCCGGCTCTCCCGCGCCACCATGCGCAACATCCGGCAGAACCTCTTTTTCGCGCTGATCTACAACGCCGTTGGCATACCGCTCGCAGCCGGCGCGCTGTATCCGCTGCTGGGGCTGCGGCTCTCACCGATGGTCGCCGCCGCCGCGATGACCCTATCGTCACTATCAGTCGTCGGCAACGCCAACCGCCTACGCCACTACCCCATCAAGCCGCTGCCGACCACTGAGGCACCCGCGGTCGAACCCCACC
>NZ_JCALDG010000096.1:0-1022 GCF_059812735.1 Mycobacterium sp. NGS40 | reverse complement strand
GGAGGCGCTGGAGACCGCGCAAAAGCTCGATACCATCGTGCTGGACAAGACCGGAACCATCACCACTGGCAAACCTGCTCTCACCGACGTCCGCGCGACCGGGACCGTGGCGGAGAACGAACTGCTCATGCTGGTTGCCGGCGCCGAAGCCGACAGCGAGCACCCCATAGCCAGCGCGGTAATCGCCGGTGCCCGTGGCCGCGGCATCACCGTTCCCGCCCCAGCGGCGTTTGATTCAGTCACCGGCAAAGGGGTCCAGGCTACGGTCGCTGGCCGTAGTGTCCTGGTTGGCACCGCGACCTTGCTGGCTGAAAACGGTATCGACACAGCCGAACTCGAGCAGATCAGCACCGAGCTCGCAGCCGCGGGCAAGACCCCGGTACTCGCCGCGGTCGACAGCTACCCGGCCGGCGTCATCGCCGTGGCCGACACCGTTAAGGGCGACTCCGTCTCCGCCATCGCCGCACTACGCGAGTTGGGTCTGCACGTGGTGATGATCAGCGGGGACAATGCCCGCACGGCAGCCGCGATCGCAGGCCAGGTCGGGATCGACCGAGTGCTCGCCGAGGTCTTGCCCGAACACAAAGCGGGTGAGGTCCGCCGGCTGCAAGCCGAAGGACGCCAGGTCGGTATGGTCGGTGACGGTATCAACGATGCTCCCGCCCTAGCCCAAGCCGACGTCGGATTAGCGATCGGCACCGGCACGGATGTGGCCATCGAAGCCGCCGACATCACCCTAATTTCAGGGTCACTGGCCGGGGTGGTTACCGCGATCCGGCTCTCCCGCGCCACCATGCGCAACATCCGGCAGAACCTCTTTTTCGCCCTGATCTACAACGCCGTTGGCATACCGCTCGCAGCCGGCGCGCTGTATCCGCTGCTGGGGCTGCGGCTCTCACCGATGGTCGCCGCCGCCGCGATGGCCCTATCGTCACTATCAGTCGTCGGCAACGCCAACCGCCTACGCCGCTACCCCATCAAGCCGCTGCCGACCACTGAGGCACCCGCGGTCGAACCCCACA
>NZ_JCALDG010000095.1:0-1043 GCF_059812735.1 Mycobacterium sp. NGS40 | reverse complement strand
AGTGCTCGCCACCAGCGCTCTTTTGATTTCCACGCCGCCCCCCAGCGGCCAAGCACACCTCACAGAGCCGCAGCCCGCGTCGCCACCCCGCCATGAGCCGGTGGTCCCTGTCGCACCTAGCCCGACCGCCGACGCTCCGCGGAAACCGCCCGCCAGCACGATCGCCCCCTGCACGAAACCATTCTGTGGGCCCGGTCTGACGGTTAGGCGAGAAACTTCCCATCGACGTCGATCCGGCGTAACCGGTCCTAGCTAGCGACCGCCGACGTCGAATCGGAGTGGTCGATGCGCAGCGTATGGCACACCTGTTGGGGTAGCTGAGTTCAGGGTGTGACGACCGATCGGCTGATTTGCACGTCGGATTAGCGCCCAGTTAGATCCAATGCGCCGCAGGAATGTTCACTCAAGATGGCGAGTCGTGTCTGTTGCATACCCCCCGGGGGTGATATTATCACCACCATCATGACTTCCCGGGGAGCCCGCTTTCGGCTGTGGCTGCGCTATGTAAGCGCAGTCGCTGTGCTCTTTTGGGCGGTGAGCCTCGGCGCTGGGTGCCACTTCGTTCATATGACTAGCGCGGCGCCGGCGGTGGCGTCCACGTCGCCAACCCAGGCAGGCCACGAAACGAGCGGCGTCACGGCGTCCCAGGTGTCGAACGCGCACGCATCGACGCCGATCGTCGGCGGATGCCTACTCATACTTCGGACGTCACCGACAACGGACGCGGCTGGGCTTGTCCTCGCTGCCGCAGTCGCGGCTTTGGCTGGCGTAATGGCAGGGTCAGCCATACCGCCTACGCGCGGACCGCCTCCTTCTTTTCACGCCTTAAACGCCATTAGAGGCCGTTCGGGCCGAAGTATTTTGATCCAATTCTGTACCGCTCGTATCTGATAGGTCAGCCCTCAAGCTGTTGCGCTGAATGCTTCGGCTCGTTGGTGTTGTCCGAATCCGTCGCCGCGCAGATCGCGGCGTTGAAACAGAAACGAGAAATTCATGAGTTTTGTCGCGTCTAGCTTCCAGGGTCAAGCAGCGGCGAGAGCCGG
>NZ_JCALDG010000094.1:0-1053 GCF_059812735.1 Mycobacterium sp. NGS40 | reverse complement strand
CCGGTGGCGCCGGCGCGCTGGCCCGGGCCACGGCGGCGGGGCGGGCGAACCGCTGGGCGGGGGTGTCCATGTTCAGCGATTGGTGTGGTCGGGCGGTGTTGTAGTCATCCACCCACTCATCGAGGGCTTGCTGGGCGGCCTTCAAAGTCGCAAAAGGTGCTGCGCTGCCTAGGAATTCCGCACGCAGACTGCGGTGGAACCGCTCGATCTTGCCCGTCGTTGTCGGCGAACGGGGCTGGGTGAGCAGATGCTCGATCCCGTTTTCGCGGCAGATCGCATCGAAGAGCACCTCCACCGGCGGATGAAAGAACCGGCCGGTGAACACCTTGCCGTTATCGGTCAAGATCTGCTCGGGCGCCCCGTAGGTCGCTAGTGCCGCCCGCAAGCCGTCACAGACCGCACGGGTGCGCTCACGCGCCATCAACTTAGCGCACACGCACATCCGGGAATGATCATCAATACCCGTCAACGCCTTCGCCGAGGTGCCGTCGGCCAGCGGAAACCCGCCGACGATGTCCATCTGCCACAACTCCATCGGCGCCCCCCGCTCCCAGCGTTTCCACTTGCGCGAACGCCGATCCCGGGCGGTCGGGTCAATCAAGCCAGCCCGCAGCAACGCCCGATACACCGCCGACGACGACGGCACCGGAGACACCTGGCGCTTGGCGAGCTCGAACACCAACCGCCGCGGCCCCCAATACGGACGCGACCGCCGCAACTCCAGCACCGCGGCCTCCACGGCCGCGGGCATCTGATGCGGACAACTCACCGGCCGATGCGACCGATCCGCCAACCCGTCGAGGCCCTCGGCCTCATAGCGGGCTAACCACGAGTGCAGCGTTTGGCGCGACACTCCCACTTTCTCGGCGACCTGCGAAATCGACAACCCATCACTGATCACCGCCAACACGGCCGCATACCGTTGCTCGGCCACGCTCAACTCCCTCATCTAGGGAGTGTCAAGGATCAGCCGAAACCGCTGTAAAGGATCAACCGAAACACTGTCAGGCATCACCCGGAATCGAAACGTCAAGCATCAGCCGAGGTCATACA
>NZ_JCALDG010000093.1:0-1054 GCF_059812735.1 Mycobacterium sp. NGS40 | reverse complement strand
GTAGTGCGAGGAAATACGTGCTGTGTTTACACTAGTCATTCTCGGATCGCGGGTTGACGGCCCGGCGGTGCGGCGACTGCGAGACTGTACGCGTCCAAGTCGCAGTTCGAGGACACTAAAGCGTCAAACGGTTGAAGGTGAAGGATTTAACACCTCGTCGAGAAGGGCGCGGGCGAGCGTACGTATTATTCGGCTGATTGTGGCTTTCGCACGTAGCTCGCATAGCTTGCTCCAGATGACGCGCCCGCGGCTACGACACTACTACCGTGCCGGAGTATTGCCAGTCGACATGAAGGGCGCCCGATCCCCGGCACATCCCGCGTGGTCACAAAATGCTAATCAGCGGAAGTTATCGTTGTCGGCTTCTGCCTCTGGACCCCAACACCGATCAGGAACCAACCTCAGCCTTGGCGCCTATTTGGATAGGACTTAGGTCCCGCAGCTCGCCGGGCGCCCGCCTGCTCACGCCCCACGGTGGGATCGAGGTTGACCCACCCAACGGATCCGGGCCCGACCGGCTCGGTCACCGGACGCCGTCAAGATCGGAGTCCGGCGCCGACCAGCTGTCGGCTTCATCGCGCCAGCCGCGCAGCGAGTCCTCGTCGGCGCTGCTCAGTGCCGTTGCAAAGGCCGCCAGGCGCCGGCTGCGGTCGTGTTCGTCCATCACATGCTCCACGAAGCTCTGCAAGGTTTGGTGTCGCTGCGCAGTCGCGGCGGTAATGCGATCACGCAGTGGCTTGGTGACTTTGATGGTGGTGACATCGGCCGTCCACAGGCGCCGCAGTTAGTAAGAAGCATGAATCTGTAGTGGTGTATCCCGTGATGACCGCAGTACTCGGAGGGGGTTGCGCCGGAACCCTCGAATTGAGGACGGGCCCAGCGGCCAGCCGTGCCGCCACACCTTGACCGCTGAGAACAGCAATAGCAACGCCAGCAACGGAATCAGGACCGCGCTGGGGATCGCTCCGAGCAACAACCCACCCACGATGGTGCCCAGGATCGACCCCACCGACATCACCACCACGAACCGAGCATTGAACCGAAGCACGCTAGA
>NZ_JCALDG010000092.1:0-1071 GCF_059812735.1 Mycobacterium sp. NGS40 | reverse complement strand
GACCACCGAGGCGCAATACGCCGAAATGTGGGCCCAGGACGGCGAGGCGATGGACACCTACTTCGCCTCCTCGGCAACTGCGTCCGAGTTGACGCCGTTCACCGAGGCGCCACAGACCACCAACCCCGCAGGCACAGAGATGCAAGCGGCGGCCGCACCAGCCGCAGCGGCCGCGGCGCCAGCCGCAGCCGCCGCCAGCGCGACCGCGGGCGGCCCGCTGCAATTTCTCTCGCAGCTGGCCACCGAGTACACAAACTTCATCAACGGGCTCTTTAACTCGGCCCTTGGGCCAAACGGATCAGCGTGGGTTAACGCCGTCTACACCGGCCTCAAGGGCCCACTTAGCTTTACCACCGGGTTCAACGACATCGGGCTGCTGATCAACTTCCCTGTGTCGCAGTGGCTCAAGTTCGCGCCTCCGGTGGCGTATGGCGCACTCCCCAAGGACGCGCTGGGCGCTGGTCTGGGCGCGTTGGGCTTCACCCGGGGCACCCTGTTCGGCGCGATCTCGCCGACGGCGGGTTTCGCTCGGGGCACGCTGGTCGGATCGCTGACGGTTCCGCCCAGCTGGGCCTCGTCGACGCCGGCGATCAGGACGGTGGCCGCCGCCTTGACCGCCGCCGGCCCGGAGGCCATCCCGGCGGCGGCGCTAAGCGAGGGAAGCCTGTTCAGCTCGTTAGGGATGGCGGGAATGCTGGGCAGCGCGATGGGTGCCGGAGGTCCCACCGTGGTAAACGCCAGCGTCCGCAACCGGATGAAACCGCTCAAAGACCTCAAAGATAAGAACTCGCCGGACCACCTGAAACGTTTGGTGGCACAGATTTCGGAGAAGCCCGAAACTGTGCAGCATCACAACGTCGATGAGAAAGGTCTCGACGCGCTGCTCGAGCAGCTGGCCAAGAAGCCGGGTATCCACGCGGTGCATCTGAAGAAGGGCAAGTCCAAGGTCATCCCGTCCGAAGATGCGCAATTAGGTTGAGGAACAACCTAATTCAGTGATGTGGCAGCACGAAAGAAGGTAATTGATGAAGCGACTATTCGCGGTACTCGGTGTGTTCGCGATGATTGGTT
>NZ_JCALDG010000091.1:0-1084 GCF_059812735.1 Mycobacterium sp. NGS40 | reverse complement strand
GGCCAATCATCGCGAACACACCGAGTACCGCGAATAGCCGTTTCATGATTACCTTCTTTCGTGCTGAGCCAGATCACTGAATCAGGTTGTTCCTCAACCTAATTGCGCATCTCCGGACGGGATGACCTTGGACTTCTTCTTTTTTAGGTGCACCGCGTGGATACCCGGCTTCTTGGCCAGCTGCTCGAGCAGCGCGTCGAGACCTTTCTCATCGACGTTGTGATGCTGCACGGTTTCGGGCTTCTCCGAAATCTGTGCCACCAAACGTTTCAGGTGTTCCGGCGAGTTCTTATCTTTGAGGTCTTTGAGCGGTTTCATCCGGTTGCGGACGCTGGCGTTTACCACGGTGGGACCTCCGGCGCCCATCGCGCTTCCGAGCATTCCCGCCATTCCCAACGAGCTGAACAGGCTTCCCTCGCTTAGCGCCGCCGCCGGGATGGCCTCCGGCCCGGCGGCCGTCAAGGCGGCGGCCACCGTCCTGATCGCCGGCGTCGACGAGGCCCAACTGGGCGGAACCGTCAGCGATCCGACCAGCGTGCCCCGAGCGAAACCCGCCGTGGGCGAGATCGCGTCGAACAGGGTGCCCCGGGTGAAGCCCAACGCGCCCAGACCAGCGCCCAGCGCGTCTTTGGGGAGTGCGCCGTACGCCACCGGAGGCGCGAACTTGAGCCATTGCGACACAGGGAAGTTGATCAGCAGCCCGATGTCGTTGAACCCGGTGGTAAAGCTGAGTGGGCCCTTGAGGCCGGTGTACACAGCGTTGACCCACGCTGATCCGTTTGGCCCAAGGGCCGAGTTGAAGAGCCCGTTGATGAAGTTTGTGTACTCGGTGGCGAGCTGCGAGAGAAATTGCAGCGGGCCGCCCGAGGTCGCGCTGGCAGCAGCTGCGGCGGCTGGTGCCGCGGCTGCCGCAGCGGCTGTGGTTGGTGCGACCGCAGCCTGCATCTCCGTGCCTGCGGGGTTGGTCGTCTGCGGCGCCTCGGTGAACGGCGCCAACTCGGACGCAGTTGCCGAGGACGCGAAGTAGGTGTCCATCGCCTCGCCGTCCTGGGCCCACATTTCGGCGTATTGCGCCTCGGTGGCG
>NZ_JCALDG010000090.1:0-1122 GCF_059812735.1 Mycobacterium sp. NGS40 | reverse complement strand
GACCTCCTGGGCACTTTGATCGCGTGTCGCGGTGAATGAGCTTGCCGCTCAGGGCTTCACGCGCCTACATCAAGCGTCGATAAAAGTCGTCATTCTCTGGTTTGCTTCGGGGAGTGGGGGCCGCTACTTCGTGTTGGGCGCGGCCATAAGGCGCAGCGGCGGCCGGATCGCTTGACCGTCTGCCGGCGGACCGCACCGCAAGGATGATGGCCGTGAAGACGGCACCAAACAACAGCAGCATTACCGGGGTATTGATCATTGGGCTGCACCAGCCCCAGCCGCCGTACCAAGTCGTCATCGCATTGCCTCCCAAACCTCAACAGGGGTTGTTTCGTTGCCCATCGGCACGGACCCCTGGTGACACCCGCTGGGCGGTCATGTGGCATGCCGAAGGCCGAAATGGCTTCTACTGCAGCCAAATCCGCCGTGCCTGTCATCGCTTCTCTCGTTCTTCTGCCGTCAAATCACTGAGTCAATGCGGGTGCCGACACGAGGTGCAGGGCCGGACCGGGTTGCTGGTGGGTGTTGCGGCCGAAGCGGCGTAGCCGTAGTGAGTTAGTGACGACGCTGACCGAGGAGAATCCCATCGCGGCGCCAGCAATGACGGGGTTGAGTAAGCCGAGTGCGGCAAGGGGGATGGCGGCGGTGTTGTAGCCGAAGGCCCAGCCGAGGTTTTGATAGATGGTGCGCAGCGTCTGCCGCGACAGCTCGATCGACTGCACGACACCCTCGAGCCGGCCGGACATCAGGGTGATGTCGGAGGCCTCGATGGCCACGTCGGTACCGGTGCCGATTGCGATTCCCAGGTCGGCCTGCACCAGTGCGGGGGCGTCGTTGACGCCATCGCCCACCATGGCGACCACCCGCCCCTCGTCTTGGAGTGCCCGAATTGCGGTGACCTTGTCCTCGGGTAACACCTCGGCCAACACTCGCTCGATGCCGACTTGCGTGGCGATCGCAGCCGCGGTGCGGGCGTTGTCGCCAGTGATCATGGCGACGTGTAGTCCCATTGCGTGCAGTTGAGCGACCACGGCGGAGGCGTCGTCCTTGACCGTGTCCGCCACCGCGAGTACGCCCACAACCTGGCCGTCGCGGCCGACGAACACCGCAGTGCGGCCCTGG
>NZ_JCALDG010000009.1:0-279661 GCF_059812735.1 Mycobacterium sp. NGS40 | reverse complement strand
CGAACACTTCGGCAGGCGGCCGGCCCCAGCCTGCCAGCCCAAGCCCACGGCGATTGTCGCTGTGAGGCGGGCACAAAGTCACATGGACCGAGGCATGCCGGTGCGCTTCCCAAGAGTTGTCGGCCAACCAATTTAGACTCGCGATGCCTTGATAGCCACGTCACGAAAGGGGGAGCCGGGATGCGATTCCTGCACACCGCCGACTGGCAGCTGGGAATGACCCGCCACTTCCTGGCCGGCGACGCCCAGCCGCGGTATTCGGCCGCGCGGCGCGACGCGGTGGCCGGCCTGGGCGCCCTCGCGACCGAGGTGGGCGCCGAGTTCGTCGTGGTCGCGGGTGACGTCTTCGAACACAACCAGCTCGACCCGAAGGTGATCGGGCAGTCATTGGAAGCCATGCGCGCCATCGGTATTCCGGTCTATCTGTTGCCCGGCAACCACGACCCACTCGACGCGTCGTCGGTATTCACCAGCGCGTTGTTCACCCGGGAATGCCCGGACAACGTGATCGTGCTCGATCGGACGGGTACGCATCAGGTGCGACCGGGCCTCGAGATCGTCGCCGCGCCATGGCGGTCCAAGGCCCCGACCGCCGATCTGGTTGCCGAAGTCCTCGAGGGACTCGACGCGGGCTCCGTCACCCGCGTGCTCGTGGCCCATGGCGGCGTCGACGTGCTCGACCCCGACCGCGAGAAGCCGTCGCTGATCCGGCTGGCCGGGCTCGAAGAGGCGCTGACCCGCGGCGCGATCCACTATGCGGCACTGGGGGATAAGCACTCGCTCACCCAGGTCGGTGAGAGCGGCCGGGTCTGGTACTCCGGGTCGCCGGAAGTCACGAATTTCGATGACGTCGAATCCAATCCGGGGCACGTCCTGGTCGTCGACATCGACGAGAGCAACGAGGTGGCGGTGACGCCCCGGCACGTGGGCCGTTGGCAGTTCGTCACCCTGCACCGTCAGGTCGACAGCAGCCGCGATATCGCCGACCTCGACATGAATCTCGATCTGATGACCGACAAGGACCGCACCGTGGTGCGCCTGGCACTCACGGGTTCGTTGACGGTGACCGACCGCGCCACCCTGGACGGCTGCCTGGACAGATTCGCGCGGCTGTTCGCCGACTTGCGCACCTGGGAACGCCACACCGACCTCGCGGTGATACCCGCCGACGGCGAGTTCACCGATCTCGGCATCGGCGGATTCGCCGCCGCGGCCGTCGAGGAGCTGGTGGCCACGGCGCGCGGGGACGACACCGACTCCGCGACCGACGCCCAGGCCGCACTGGCGCTCTTGCTGCGCCTCACTGATCGGGGCGCGGCGTGAAGTTACACCGGTTGGTCCTGACGAACTATCGCGGAATCGGCCACCGCGAGATCGAGTTTCCCGACCACGGCGTGGTTGTGGTCAGCGGGGCCAACGAAATTGGCAAGTCCTCGATGATCGAGGCGCTCGACCTGCTGCTGGAGTCCAGGGACCGGTCGACGAAGAAGGAAGTCAAGCAGGTCAAACCCACCAACAGCGATGTCGGCTCGGAAGTGACCGCCGAAATCAGCAGCGGCACTTACCGTTTCATCTACCGCAAACGCTTCCACAAGAAGTGTGAGACGGAGTTGACCGTGCTGGAGCCGCGCCGCGAGCAGCTGACCGGCGACGAAGCCCACGAACGGGTTCGCAGCATGCTCGCCGAAACGGTGGACAACGACCTGTGGCACGCCCAGCGCGTGCTGCAGTCCACATCGATGTCCGCGGTGGATCTTTCCGGCTGCGATGCCCTTTCGCGTGCACTCGATGTCGCGGCCGGTGACGAGTCCGCCCTATCCGGCAACGAGCCGCTGCTGATCGACCGGATCGACGCCGAGTACGCGCGCTATTTTACCCCCACCGGGCGCCCCACCGGCGAGTGGGCCACGGCCATCGCTGCACTGTCCGACGCCGACGCTGCGGTTGCGGAGTGCACGGCGGCCGTCGCGGAGGTCGACGACCGGGTGCGTCGCCATGCCGCGCTGACCGAGCAGGTGGCCGAACTGTCGCAGCTGCGGCTTGCGGCCGGCCCGCGGTTGGCCGTCGCGCAAGCCGCCGCGGACAAGGCCGCCGAACTCACCCGCCAAGCGCGGGAAGCCAAGCTGGTCGCGGCCGCCGCCGCGGCGACCAGTGCAGCGGCCGACGCCGCACACCACGGCCGGTTGCGTCTGGTCGCTGAAATCGCAACGCGCACTGCGGCTGTCGCGACTGTCGAGGCGGAAGCTCAACTAGCCGCCGATGCGCTGACGGCCGCGCAGGCCGATGCCGAGGCGGCCGGTACCGCGTTGCAGGAAGCCACCCGAGTTCTGGCCGATCTGCAGACCCGCGTCGAATCGGCCCGCCGCGCCGTCGATCAGCTCGCCGAGCGCGAGGAGATCGACCGGTTGAGCGCCCGGCTGGCCAAGGTCGATGCCATCCGCCGTGACCGTGACCGGGTCGGTGCGGAGCTCTCCGAGGTCGTGCTCACCGAGGAGCTGCTGCGCCGAATCGAAAGCGCCTCAGCGGCGGTCGATCGCGCCGGCGACCAACTGACGTTGATCTCGGCGGCCGTCGAGTTCACGGCGGTCGCCGACATCCAACTCGCGGTCGGGGCAGAACGTGTCTCGTTGTCGGCGGGTCATACCTGGTCGACGACGGCCACCGGCCCGACCGAAGTCGAGGTTCCGGGTGTCCTCACCGCGCGGATCACTCCCGGTGCGACCGCGCTTGATATACAGGCGAAATATGCGGCGGCACAACAAGAACTGGCCGACGCACTAGCCGCAGGTGACGTGGCCGACCTCGCCGCGGCGAGACTGGCCGACCAGCACCGCCGCGAATTGCAGAGCGTCCGCGACCAATTGAGCGCGACGCTGGCCGGACTGTGCGGCGACGACGATATCGATGTGCTCCGGGAGCGGCTGGCACAGCTGCGCGCCGGGCAGCCGGCCGAGCCCGATCTGTTCGCCATCGATATCGCCGCTGCCCGCGCCGAACTCGACGCCGCGCGGGCCGCTCGCCTGGCCGCGGAAGCCGCATCCGAGGCCAGTCGCCGGGCCGCCGCGGCCGCCGATGCGAAGCTCGTCGAAACCTCCACCCGGGCAAAACTTTTGCTCAACGAATTGACAACGCATCGAGCCGAACTCGCCAGGGCGACCGAACAGCTCTTGGCCGAGCGTAGCTCGGTGGCCGACGAGGACCTGGCTTCGTCGGCGCAGGCCGGACGGCAGGCCGCGGCAACCGCCGAGCGTCAGGCCGCCGAACTTGCCGAAGAATTGTCCGCGGCTGCGCCCGATGCGGTGACCGCCGAATTGGCCGCGGCCAACGAGGCTGCCGCGTCGCTCGGGGCGAGCTACGAAGACGCGGCTCGCTCGCTGCGCGAGCTCACCATCGAACTGTCGGTGTTCGGCAGCGAGGGTCGCCAGGGCAAGCTCGATGCCGCGCAGGTCGAGCGTGAGCACGCCGCCAATCAGCACAACCGGATCGGCGGCCGGGCCCGCGCCGCACAGCTGTTGCGTTCCGTAATGGCCCGCCATCGCGACACCACCCGGCTGGGCTATGTCGAGCCCTACCGCACCGAATTGCAGCGACTCGGCCGCCCGGTGTTCGGGCCCAGCTTCGAGGTCGACGTCGACACCGACTTGTGTATCCGCAGCCGAACACTCGATGGCGTCACGGTGCCGTACGACTCCCTATCTGGCGGGGCCAAGGAGCAACTCGGTATCCTGGCGCGGTTGGCCGGCGCCGCGCTGGTAGCCAAGGAGGACGCCGTTCCGGTCGTCGTCGACGACGCGCTCGGGTTCACCGACCCGCAGCGGCTGGCCAAGATGGGCGAGGTGTTCGACACCGTCGGCGCGCAGGGTCAAGTGATCGTGTTGACCTGTAGCCCCGATCGTTACGACAGCGTGAAAGGTGCGCACCGCATCGATCTCAATGCGTAGCACCCGCCGCGCTGCTGATCGCCACTGACCCCGGCAGAATGGGCGGCGATGACCATGAACGCGAAAAGGCGCCGAATGCACGAGAGGCTTGCGGGAATGCCCGGCGTGCGACCGGTGCGCAGGCCGATATCCCCGGGCAGCGCCGAAGAGTTCGATCTGTACTACGTGCGCACCGGCCGCAAGTCCGCCCACCCGCTGGTCATCATCCCGGGCGGTCCGGGCGTGGCGTCGGTGCAGGTCTACAAGGGATTACGGCGTCGCGCCGCCCTCGCCGGTCTGGACATCATCATGATCGAGCACCGGGGGATCGGCATGTCGCGCCATGACGACTCCGGCGCGGACCTGCCGCCCGAAGCGATCACGGTCGATCAGGTGGTCGACGACATCGCCGCCGTGCTAGACGACGCCCATGTGGACTCCGCGGTCATCTACGGCACGTCCTACGGCAGCTATATCTCAGCCGGGTTCGGGGTACGTCACCCCGGCCGGGTGCACGCGATGGTTCTGGATTCGCCCCTGCTGTCACGACACGACATCGAGGTCGTTCGCCGCGCGGTCCGGGGCCTGCTGTTCGATGGCGATACTCCGGAGACCGCCGCATTGGCTCCCAAGGTTCGCAAACTGATCGACACCGGGGTGATCGCCGGGACGGCGGGGGAGATTGCCACCACCATCTACGCTTACGGCGGGGCGCCGCTGCTGGATCGTGAACTCGACTTGTTACTCAGTGGCCGAATGACGTTGTGGCGGATGTTGTCGCGCTTCTCCGCGGTAGTGAGTATGAATGTCGCGTACCGTCACGAAATCGACCTGGTGAGTCGCATCGCGTTCCGCGAGCTCGACTACGGCGCCCAGCCCGACGGCCTGCCGCTCGATCCGGCGGTGGCGCTGCGTGAAATCATCAGCGGGACAGATGCTTTCGAGTCCGAGCCGTACGATCTGGTCGCGGAGATGCCGAAGTTCACCTGGCCCACGGTCGTGGTCTCCGGCGGCCGTGACCTGGTGACACCGCGGGCGGTCGCAGAGCAGGTGGCATCGCTGGTGCCGAATGCTCTGTTACTCGCGTTGCCGACCATGGCGCACAGCGCCGTGGACTTTCGTGAGCCCGCGGCACTGATCATCGCGGAGGCGGTGTGCCGCGGCGAAGTCGACCAGCTTGCCGGCCGGGGACCGGCGCTGGACACCCTGCCGGCCCGCCCGGCGATGCGCCTGCTGTGGAAGGCCGTCGAGGTGGCCGCGATCGCGGAGGGTGCGCTGCCGGTGGTGACACCGCCATGGCGGCGGCTCAGGTCCGCATGAACCCGACCGCGGTGTAGTCCACATCGGCCAACCCGGCCGCGCCGTAATTGGCCAAATCCTTTCGTACCGCTCGGTTCCCGGGCGACTGGAACAGCGGCAGGTTGAAGCCCTCCTGCCAGATCATCTGGTCAACCTGGTTGGCGAGGTCACGCGCTTTGTTTACGTCCAGCTCAGAAAGCGTCTCGGCGATCTTCGCATCGATCGCGGCGTTGCCGATCCTGCCGAAGTTGCTGTCACCGTCCGAGGTATAGATCTGTGCAAGTGCGGACAACGGGAAAGCGTTGCCCTCCCAACCGAATTGGGCGATATCGAAATCGCCGACGCCGACGTACTGGCTGAAAAAGCCGCTGCCGGCCTTGAGGTCGAGTACCAGCTTCACACCGATCTGCGCCAGGCTGTTCTGCGCGACCATGGCAATCTGCCGGTTGGATGCCGCGTCGAAGAGCACGTCGCGAACGACGAGCTGCCTGCCGTCCTTCTCCCGCACCGCGCCGTTGAGTTTCCACCCCATGGCATCGAGATCTCTTCTGGCCTTCTCCGGGTTGTAAGCGCCCGGCGCGCTGTTGTCTTGGTAGCCAACCTGTCCGGCCACATAGACGTGATTGTTCAGCGGCACGGGATGGGTGCTCAGCCCGTGCTGGACGACATCGACGATGGCTTGGCGGTCGATACCCTGGCAGATCGCGAGCCGCAGCCGCTCGTCGGCCATGATCGAACCCTCGGCGCCGTTGAACGTGAAGTGGAACCACGTCGGGGCCGGCGCGCGCCGGATCACGATGCCGGGTGTGCGCCCGGCGGTCACCATATCGTCGAGCGTCGTGATGCCGGCGGCATCGATGGCCTTGTTCTGTAAGGCAGGGATGATGGCGGAGACATCGAGCACCAGGAAGGTGATCGAATCCAGCCGAGGCTTGCGGCCCCACCATCGTGGATTACGGGTCAGCACGATGCGCTGCGCGGTCCGGTCGATCGTGGACACGACGAAGGGGCCGGCCGACGGGCCCGGCGCTTCGAGCTGGCCCTTGTTGAATACCTCCGGGTTGGCCGTCATGCTGCGCGGTTGCATCCCGCCGGCGAACATCCCCCGCCATTCGGCGTACGGATCGGAGAAGGTGACCACCGCCTGCCGGTCGTTCACACCCCTGGTCACCGACTTCACCCGTTCGAACCCGGCCCGGCTGGCGATCAAGTACCTCTTGTCGCGGCCGTTGCACGCGTCGACCTCCGACTTGAGGTCTTCCCAGGTGATCGGCGCGCCGTCGCTCCACGTTGCTTTGGGATTGATTGTGTACGTGACGGTTTGGGGGTTGGTCCCGGTCAGCTCGGCACCGGTGAAGTAGTCGGTGTTGAGCGTCAGTCTGCCGTCCGCCTGGGTCATGAACGCCCCCGGCAGCGTGGCCGCCAGCACCGCGCCGGTGTCAGAGGTATTGCCGTCGATGTTCAACTGATTGAAGTTGTCCGGGAACTCCGTCAGCGGTAGTCGCAGGTTGCCGCCGTCTTGCAGCGTCGCCGGGTCTTGCGGATTCATGTCGCTGGTGGCGCCGACCTGAGCCGCTCGGGTCTCCGGCATGTCCTCGTAGCCACTCGAGCAGCCGGTGACCACCACCACGAACGCCAGTGCCAGCGCCGCGAGCGTGCGGGCTCTCGGTAGGTGTGTCACGCGCACGATGCTAACCGGACGCGGCATCGGGATGCGCCCGTGGAACGGCGGCCAGCAGTCGCCGGGTGTAGTCGTGCTGAGGGTTGGTGAAAACCTCATCGCCGTCGCCCTGCTCGACGATGCCACCCCGGTACAACACCACCACCTGGTGCGCCAGGTGCTTGACGACGGAAAGGTCATGCGAGACAAACAGATACGACAGACCAAAGCGCTCCTGCAGGTCGAGCAGCAGGTTGATGATCCCGGCTTGGATCGAGACGTCCAGCGCCGACACCGGCTCGTCGAGCGCCAAAATCTTCGGCTGCAACGCCAGCGCTCGGGCGATACCGATGCGCTGCTTTTGCCCACCGGAGAACTCGGCCGGATAGCGAGCGGCGTCCGCATAACGCAGACCGACGGTGTCGAGCAGTTCGGCTACGCGTGCATCGGCATCGACCTTCCGGAATCCATTGGCCTGCAAAGGTTCGGCTATGATTTCGGAAACAGGTAGACGGGGGTCCAGTGATGCCACCGGGTCCTGGAACACCACCTGAATGTCGTGCCGCATCGCGCGCCGGCTCTCCGGATTCAGCCCGGCGACGTCGGCGCCGAGAACCTCAATCGAACCCGATTGCGGCTCGTTCAATTCCAAGATCTGTTGCAGAATAGTCGATTTTCCCGAACCGGACTCTCCGACGATCGCCAGAGTCCGGCCCTGCTGCAGGGTGAAGCTGACGCCGGCGACCGCTCGCACCTCTCCCACCCGCCGGCGAAATACCACGCCCTTGGTGAGCGGGTAGGTCTTGCTGAGGTCGGTCACCCGCAGCACGGTTGCGTCCTGGTCTGCCGCGGTATCGACGGCCGGCGGCCCGGTTGTCACGTCGAAGATCTCGGAGGCGGTGCGCCCGGCGACGTCGTCGGTGCGAATGCACGCCGCCCGGTGGCCTTCGGAAACCATCACCAGAGCTGGCTCGGTCGAGCGACATTCGTCGATGGCCAGCGGACAGCGGGGGGTGAACGGACAGGCGTCGGGGACAAGCGTGGCCAGGTTCGGCGGCGCTCCGGGAATCGGAACCAGCCGGGTGCCCTGCGGGGCGTCCAGGCGCGGCACCGACCCGAGCAATCCGACCGTGTAGGGCATGCGGCGGTCCCGGTAGAGATCGTCCACGGCCGCGATCTCGACCTCACGTCCGGCGTACATGACCATTGCCCGGTCGGCGAACGCCGATACCACCCCCAGGTCGTGGGTGATGATCAACACTCCCGCGCCGGTGACGTCGCGTGCGGTCCGCAGCACATCGAGGATTTGAGCTTGCACGGTGACGTCCAGCGCGGTGGTGGGCTCGTCACAGATAAGCAGGTCCGGATCGTTGGCGATCGCGATCGCGATCACCACCCGCTGGCGCTCGCCGCCGGATAGCTCGTGCGGGAACGCTTTTGCCCGCCGATCTGGCTGCGCGATACCGACCAGCTCGAGCAGCTCGACGGCCCGGATCCGGGCCGTTGCGCGGTTGACGTCGTGGTGGTGAACCTGGATGGCTTCGGCGATCTGTTCCCCGACGGTGTAGACGGGAGTCAGCGCCGACATCGGGTCTTGGAACACCGTGCCGATCGTCTTGCCGCGGATACGTGACATCGCCTGGTCGGGCAGCCCGAGCAGCTCCTGGCCGTGCAGCCGAACCGAACCCGAAATCTCGGCGTATTCGGGCAGCAGCCCGACGACCGCCATCGCGGCGGTGCTTTTGCCCGAGCCCGATTCCCCGACGATCGCGAGCACCTCGCCCGGATCGATGTGATAGGTCGCCCCGCGCACCGCGGGCACCCGCGTATCCCCGGTGTCGAAGGTAACGCTGAGGTCGGTCACCTCCAGCAGTGCGGTCATTGCGGCGGCCCGATTGGCTTGAGCTTCCTGCGGCGGGACGGCTTCGCGCCCGGATCGATCGCGTCGCGCAGACCGTCGCCGGCGAGGTTCGCGCACAACACAATCAATATCAACGCCGAGCCGGGGACCAGGAAGACCCAGGGGAAGGTGGTCGCCGACGGAGTGCCTTCGGCGATCAGCGTGCCCAGCGATACGTCCGGTGGCTGAACACCGAATCCCAGGAAGCTCAACCCGGTTTCGGCCAGGATCGCGAAACCCACGTTGAGCGTTGCGTCGATGATCAGGATCGAGGCGACGTTCGGCACGATGTGATGCACGATCACCCGTCGGCTCGACACTCCCATATACCGTGCCGCACGGACGAATTCGCGTTCCCGCAGGCTCATGGTCAGGCCACGCACCATCCGCGAGCTGACCATCCAGCCGAACGCCGCGAGCAGCACAATGAGCCACAGCACGCTGTTCGAATGTTTGGTGCGCGGCGTGACGATCGCAATGAGCAGGAAGCTGGGCACCACCAGCAGCAGGTCCACCAGCCACATCAGTGCCCGGTCGCGCCAGCCACCGAAGTAGCCGGCTACCGATCCGACGGTGGCGGCGATGGTGGTCGAGATCACCGCCACGCAAACACCGATCAGTAGCGACTTCTGCATGCCGGTAAGAGTGCGGGCCAGTAGGTCCTGGCCCAGCGCGTTGGTGCCCAACCAGTGTCGCCACGACGGCGGCTGCAGCAGTGAGTGCAGATCGAGATCGGTGTAGCTGTACGGCAATAGCGGCGGCACCGCGTAGCAGCCGACGAATGCCAGCGCCAGCAGAATCAGCGCCACCGCCGCAGGCTTGTTGCGAAAAAAGCGTCGCAGCAACAGGTTTCGGCGCGATGTAAAGGTGGCGACCGGGTGGATGTCGGAGTGCCCCGGTGCGCTTTGATCGGTCTTCTGGGTCACGAAACCCGCACCCTGGGATCCAGTGCCGCATAAATGACGTCGGACAACAGCCCCGCCAGCAGAACGGCCGCGCCGGAGAAAAGCGTGATCGCCGCGACGACGTTGGCGTCCTGGGTCGCGATTCCGGACACCACCCATTCGCCCATGCCGTGCCAGCCGAAGATCTTCTCGACGAACACCGCGCCGACGACGAGCCCACTCACTCCGTAGGCGAACAGGGTCGCCATCGGAATGAGCGCGGTGCGCAAACCGTGTTTGAACAGCGCCCGCCGACGGGTCAGTCCTTTTGCCCGCGCGGTCCGGATGAAGTCCTCGCCGAGCACGTCGAGCATCGCATTCCGTTGGTAGCGGCTGAAACCCGCGATGGCGCCCAGGGCCAGGGTCAGGGTGGGCAGCACGATGTGCTGCAACCGTTCGATGATCGCGTCGACGGTTCCGGTGGGCGCAAGCGGCGAGGTTTCCCCGGTGTACTGAAAGATTCCCACGCCGGCGAACATGTTGATCCGCAGTGCGCCCAGAATCAGCAGGCTTGCCAGGACGAACGACGGGATGCTCAAGACGATCAGCGACAGCACGGTGATCACCCGATCGCTGAGCCGGTACTGCCGCACCGCGCCCCAGGCCCCCACGATGACGCCGATCAGCGTGCCCAGCACCGAACCGGTCACCACCAGTCGCAGGCTCACCCCGACCCGGCGCCACAGTTCCTGGGAGACCGGGTGACCGCTCACCGTCACCCCGAAGTCACCGTGGACCACACCGGAAACCCATTTCGCGTAGCGGATGGCCACCGGTTTGTCCAAGCCCAGCGCAACGGCCTTGGCGTGAATCGCCTCCGGCGGCGGCGTCGGGTGGCGCTGCATAAAACTGTCGAGCGGATGAAAGGTCTGCGAGGTCAGCAGGAAGGTCAGGAAGGACGCGAGCACCAGCAGGACGACGTAGTTGAGGAAACGCCGGGCGAGGTACCGGATCATGCCCGGCGGGCCTGCCTGCATCGCATTGGGACAGGGTAGCGAGATACGCGCGACCCGGCTTGGATCGCCCGGCGCCGGCCGCGCCGAAGCGGTTCGCCCGGAGTTGCGTATGATGAATTCTTCAATTGATGAACTACAGCATTAACAAAGCCTTCAGGAGCACGGGTGGAAGCAAAGCCCCTCTACAAGCTCAAAGCCGATTTCTTCAAGACGCTTGGGCACCCCGCGCGCATCAGGATTCTCGAGCTCCTGGTGGAGCGGGACCGCTCCGTTGGAGAGTTGTTGGTGTCCGATGTCGGACTCGAGGCGTCCAACCTGTCCCAGCAGCTGGCGGTGTTGCGTCGGGCGGGAGTCGTCGCCGCTGACCGTGACGGCAACGTGGTGACCTACTCGATCGCCTCGCCCGACATCGCCGAGCTCCTCGCGGTTGCTCGCAAGGTGCTTGCCCGGGTGCTTACCGACCGGGTGGCGGTGCTGGAGGATCTGCGCGCCGACCACTCGGCGAATTAGCGCCATGGGTTGGTTCGCCAAAATTCTGCACGTGGGCCGCGTCGTCGAGCCCGCGGGCGCGCCACCGCCGCCGGCAATGGAACCACCGGCGGGAGTGCGTGGTTCGCTGCAGATCCGGCATGTCGACGCGGGTTCGTGCAACGGATGCGAGGTGGAGATATCGGGTGCGTTCGGGCCGGTGTACGACGCCGAGCGGTTCGGGGCCCGGCTGGTCGCCTCGCCCCGGCATGCCGATGCGCTGCTGGTGACCGGGGTGGTGACGCGCAATATGGCCGGCCCGCTGCGCAACACCGTGGAGGCGACGCCCCGCCCACGGGTGGTGATCGCGTGCGGAGATTGCGCCTTGAACGCAGGGGTGTTCAAGGATGCCTATGCCGTGGCCGGTGCGGTCAGTGACGTGGTGGGAGTCGATATCGAGATCGCGGGGTGCCCACCGACACCAGCCGCCATCGTTGCGGCTCTGCGGTCGGTGACTGGGAAATGACGGCCACGTCGACTCTTGGTTCGGTGGCGACGCCGAAAACGTTGTCACGAAAGGGTTTTGGTCCGGCGGTCGGTGGGATCAGCACGTCGGGCGTGGGCATCGCCGGGGTGTGGCTGGGCTTGCAGGCCATGTTCGGGTCGGTGCGGGCGATACATATCGACTGGCTTCTTCCGCTGTCCGGTGTACACCTCGAGCTTGACCCGCTGGGCGGATTCTTCATGGCGCTCACCGGCGCGGTAGCGGTCCCGGTTGGTTGTTATGCGATCGGGTACGCGCGGCATGAGCGGCTGAGTGGGGCCACGGTTGGCATGCTGCCGATGTTCGCCGCGACGATGATGCTGGTGCCGGCCGCGGGTTCGGTGACGACCTTTCTGCTGGCGTGGGAGTTGATGGCGATCACGTCGCTGATACTGGTGCTGTCCGAGCACACCCGTGCGCAGGTCCGCGCGGCGGGTATGTCGTATGCGGTGATGACCCAGCTCGGGTTCGCCGCGATCCTGGTCGGGCTCATGGTGTTGTCGGCAGCCGGCGCATCCGACCGGCTCGCCGACCTCGAGGGGGTGTCCGGTGGGGTCCGCGCGGTGGTGTTCGCGCTGACAGTCGTCGGCTTCGGGTCGAAGGCGGGATTGGTGCCGCTGCACGCCTGGTTACCCCGCGCCCATCCCGAGGCGCCCAGCCCGGTGTCGGCGTTGATGAGTGCGGCGATGGTCAATCTGGGCATCTACGGCATCGTTCGCTTCGACCTGCAGTTGCTCGGGCCGGGTCCCCGTTGGTGGGGTCTGGCGCTGATGGCCGTTGGTGCCGTGTCCGCGCTCTACGGTGTGCTGCAGGCCTCGGTGGCGACCGACATCAAACGGCTGCTCGCATATTCGACGACGGAGAACATGGGCCTGGTGACGCTGGCGCTGGGTGCCGCCGAGCTTTTCGTGGACACCGGTGCCGACGGTCCGGCGACAATTGCCGCAGCCGCTGCGGTAGTACATCTGATGGCGCACGCGGCGTTCAAGAGCCTCGGGTTCTTGTCGGCCGGATCGGTGCTGGTCGCCACGGGTGTGCGCGATCTCGATCTGCTCGGCGGACTGGCCCGCCGGATGCCGGTCACCACAGTGTTCTTCGGCTTGGCCGCGCTGGGCGCGTGTGGACTCCCGCTCGGCGCCGGCTTTGTCGGTGAGTGGCTGCTGGTGCAGTCCCTGATCCACGCCCCACCCGGACACGATCCGACGGTGGCACTGACCACTCCGTTGGCGGTCGGCGTGGTCGCACTTGCCACCGGCCTGAGCGTGGCCGCGATGGTCAAAGCGTTCGGGATTGGGTTCCTCGCCCGTCCCCGCTCGAGCCAGGCCGCCGGCGCGGGTGAGGCGCCGGCCAGCATGCGTGCCGGGATGGCGACCGCGGCGGGCGCCTGCGTGATCCTGGCGGCCGCGCCGGGGTTCGTCGCCCCGATCGTGCGGCGGGCCGTCGCGACGCTGCCGTTCGCCCACGGGTTCGCCGACTTCGGCACCGTGGTCCGACTGCCCGGAGTGCCCGGTTCGATCGCACCGGGTGTGATCGCCGCCAGTGTGCTCGCCACCGCACTGGTGGCGTCCGGGCTGGCCCGGTTACGCGCCCGGCGCCGCCCTGCGCCTGTCGTGCTGCCGTTATGGGCTTGTGGCGCAGACGATCTCACCGAGCGCATGCAATACACGGCAACGTCCTTCGCCGAGCCGCTGCAGCGAGTCTTCGGTGAGGTGCTGCGCCCCGATACCGACATCGAGGTCACCCAGACGGCCGAATCACGGTTCATGGCTGACCGAATCACCTACCGTAGCGCGATCACCGACGCGGTCGAACAGCGTCTGTACGCCCCGGTGGTCGCGGCGGTCGCCGCCGCCGCCGGCTTGATGCGCCGTGCCCACACCGGCAGCGTGCACCTCTACCTGGCCTACGGGGCGCTTGGCGTGCTGATCGTGCTGGTGGCCGCCAAGTGAACGCGATGTCCTACGTCGCGGGGGCGGCTCAGCTCGGCCTGGTCACACTCGGTGCGCCGCTGGTGATCGGCGTAACGCGTCAAGTGCGGGCCCGCTGGGAGGGCCGAGCAGGCGGCGGAGTGTTGCAACCATGGCGAGATCTGCTCAAACAGCTTGGTAAGCAACAAATCACGCCGGCGGGAACGACGATTGTGTTTATCGCCGCGCCCGCGATCGTCGCCGGGACCACATTATTGATCGCGGCGATCGCACCGATCGTCGCCACGGGATCACCCCTGGACTCCAGCGCCGATTTGTTCGCCGTGGTGGGCTTACTTTTCCTGGGCA
Organism: Mycobacterium sp. NGS40; assembly: GCF_059812735.1. Classification (NCBI taxonomy): domain Bacteria; kingdom Bacillati; phylum Actinomycetota; class Actinomycetes; order Mycobacteriales; family Mycobacteriaceae; genus Mycobacterium; species Mycobacterium sp. NGS40. Next base: position 265,694 of record NZ_JCALDG010000009.1, on the reverse strand, counting down.
CCGTGGCGCTCGCTCTTGCCGGCATTGACACCGGCACCTCGTTCGGCGGTATGGGCGCGAGCCGCGAGATCACCATTGCCGCTCTGGTCGAGCCGACGATCCTGCTGGCGGTGTTCGCGCTGTCCATCCCGGCCGGCTCGTCGAATCTCGGTGCGCTGGTGACAAATACGATCGCGCACCCAGAGCATGTACTGTCCTTGACCGCGGTGCTCGCCTTTGTTGCGCTGGTGATCGTCATCGTCGCCGAGACCGGGCGCCTGCCGGTCGACAACCCGGCGACTCACCTGGAATTGACAATGGTGCATGAGGCGATGGTCCTCGAATATGCCGGACCCCGGTTGGCGCTCGTCGAGTGGGCGTCTGGGATGCGACTCACGGTTCTGCTGGCGCTGCTGGCAAACCTGTTCTTGCCGTGGGGTATTGCCGGTGCCGCGCCCACCGCGCTTCAGGTGCTGGCGGCTGTCGCGGCGATAGTGATCAAGGTGGCGGTGCTGGCCGCATTACTCGCGACATTCGAGGTGTTCATCGCCAAACTCCGATTGTTCCGGGTGCCCGAACTGTTGGCGGGTTCGTTCCTGCTGGCCTTGCTCGCTGTCACCGCCGCCAACTTCTTCACGGTGCGCACATGACGGACGCGAACTTCTCGACCTTGGTCGACTTCGCCGCAGGCGGGCTCGTGCTGGCCGCCGTCTTGATCGTCTGGCGCCGCGACGTGCCCGCCATCGTGCATCTGCTGGCCTGGCAGGGCCTGGCACTGACCGCGATCCCGGCGCTGCGCGGCATCCACGACCACGATGGCGCACTGATCGCGGTCGCCGTCGTCGTAATGGTGCTGCGCGTGGTGGTGTTGCCGTGGCTGCTCGGGCGCGTGGTGGGTGCCGAAACCACCTCGCGACGCGAGGCCACGCCGCTGATCAACACCACCAGTTCGCTGCTGATTACCGGGGGATTGACGGTCGCCGCCTTTGCGATCACCCAACCGGTGGTGGACCTGGCACCCGGTCCCAGCACCAACGCCGTGCCCGCCGCGTTCGCGGTGGTGCTGATCGCGCTTTTCGTGTTGACCACCCGGCTGCACGCGATCTCGCAAGCCGTCGGATTCCTGATGCTGGACAACGGGATTGCCGCGACGGCTTTCCTGCTTACGGCGGGAGTGCCGTTGATCGTCGAACTCGGAGCCTCACTCGATGTGCTCTTGGCCGTCATCGTGATCGGCGTGCTGACCGGCGGGCTGCGGAACACCTTCGGCGACGCCGACCTGGACAAGTTGCAGGAACTGCACGACTGATGACCGCTTTGCTCCTCACCGCGATCCTGGCGCCACTTGCCGCGTCGATCGCCACCCTGGTCGGCGGATGGCGGCGCGTGACCGCGGCACTGACCGTCCTGTCCGCAGTCATCGTGCTGGTGTGTGGCGTCGCGTTGGGTTTTCGGGTCGGATCCGGTACCCGGTTCGCGCTCGGCGGGCTGCTGCGTGCCGACGCGCTCACGGTGACGATGCTCATCGTCATCGGGATCGTCGGCACGCTGGCCACCTGGGCGAGCGTTGCCTACATCGACGGCGAGCTGGCGCGCGCCCACACCGATGACCGGGGTGCCCGCCTGTTCGGTGTACTGACACCGGCGTTCTTGGCGGCGATGGTTCTCGCGGTGAGCGCCAACAATATTGGCGTGGTGTGGGTGGCGATCGAGGCCACCACCGTGATCACCGCCTTCCTGGTGGGGCATCGGCGCACGCGCACCGCGCTGGAAGCGACCTGGAAGTACGTGGTGATCTGTTCGGTCGGTATCGCCGTCGCGTTCCTGGGAACCGTGCTGCTGTACTTCGCCGCACGCTACGCCGGGTTGCCCGCCGCCCACGCGTTGAACCTCGATGTCCTTGCGGCGCACGCGCGCGGCCTGAATCCCGCGGTCGCGCGGTTGGCCGGGGGACTGTTGCTGATCGGCTACGGGGCCAAGGCCGGGCTCTTCCCGTTCCACACCTGGCTGGCCGACGCCCACAGCCAAGCCCCCGCGCCGGTGTCCGCGCTGATGAGTGGCGTGCTGTTGTCGGTCGCGTTCTCGGTGATCCTCCGACTGCGACCGATCGTCGACGCTGCCACCGGGCCCGCTTTTCTGCGCGGCGGACTGCTGGTTGTCGGGTTGACGACGCTGCTGGTCGCCGCGCTGATGCTGACCGTCACCGGCGACATCAAGCGGATGCTGGCGTACTCCTCGATGGAGAACATGGGGCTGATCGCGATCGCGGCGGCCGCGGGCACCACGCTGGCGGTCGCCGCACTGCTGCTGCATGTGCTCGCCCACGGAATCGCCAAGACGGTGTTGTTCCTGGCGGGCGGTCAGCTGCAGGCCGCGCACAACTCGACGGCGATCGCCGATATCACCGGCGTCATGCACCGGTCGCGGCTGATCGGCGTGTCGTTCGCCACCGGCCTGATCGCGCTGTTGGGCCTGCCACCGTTCGCGATGTTCGCCAGCGAACTGGCGATCGCGCGCTCGCTGGCCGGCGCGCGGCTGGCCTGGGTGCTGGGGATCGCAATCCTGCTGATCGCGATCGCCTTCGCCGCTTTGGCCCGCAACTGCGGGCGAATACTGCTCGGTGCGCCCGCGGCGGGTGCGCCACCTCTTGCCGTGCCGGCCACAGCCGCAACGGTCTTGGTCCTTGGCATCGCCGCCTCCGCCGCCCTCGGCATTACCGCTGGTCCGCTCACCCAGCTGTTCACAATGGCCGCCAGCGCCAACACCGGAGCCTCGCGATGAACCGAATCTGGTTGCGGCACAGGGTGTCGCAGCGCGAGCTTGCAGAAAGGGCCGAACAACTGCTGGACGATTCCTTCAGGCTGGCCTTGGTCGCCGCACACGACGATTCAGACAGCCTGCGTGTCGTCTACCTGTTCCTGGCCGGCTGCCCCGATCGCCGCGTCGAGCTTGAATGCGTTGTGCCCGTCCATAATCCAATGCTCCAATCGTTGGCCTATGTGTCGTTTCCGGCGAGTCGATTCGAGCGCGAGATGGCCGATCTCTACGGAATCCGGCCCGTCGGCCACCCCAAACTTCGCCGCCTGGTCAGTCACGCGCACTGGCCCGACTGGCATCCGATGCGCACCGACCCGGGACCCGCGCCCGAATTCGCCGGCACCGGCGCGTTCCCGTTCCTCAACGTCGAAGGGCCCGGGGTGTACGAGATCCCGGTTGGCCCGGTCCACGCCGGTCTGATCGAACCGGGCCACTTTCGCTTTTCGGTCGCGGGTGAGACCGTCGTGCGGTTGAAAGCCCGGCTGTGGTTCGTCCACCGCGGCATCGAGAAGCTGTTTCACGGCCGGACCGCCGATGGGGCAGTCGATCTCGCCGAACGGATCAGCGGCGATACGTCGGCCGCGCACGCCCTGGCCCACAGCCTCGCCGTCGAAGACGCCCTCGGCATCGAGCTGCCCGAAGAGGTGCACCGGCTGCGCGCGCTGATCGTTGAACTTGAGCGGCTCTACAACCACGCCGCCGATCTCGGCGCCCTCGCCAACGACATCGGCTACTCCATCGCCAACGTCCATGCCCAACGCATCCGGGAAAGACTGCTGCGGCTCAACGCCTCCGTCACCGGCCACCGGCTGCTACGCGGTGCCATTCGCCCGGGCGGCGTTGTGCTGCAGGGTCTTCCCGATATCGAGGAACTTCACCGGCTCGCCGCGGACCTGGCCGAGGTCGTGTCGCTGACACTGACGAACGCGGTCGCCTACGACCGATTCGCCGGCACCGCGATTCTTCGCTGCGAAGACGCTCGTGCCCTGGGTTGTCTGGGGTACGTCGCTCGGGCCAGCGGCCTTCGCACGGACGCCCGGGTCGAGCACCCCACCGTCGATCTGCCCGTCGTGGAAATTGCCGCGACGACAGGCGATGTTCTGGCCCGTTACACCGTGCGGCGCGACGAGTTCGCCGCGGCCGCTGACCTGGTCCGGCACGTCGTCGAGTCACACAGCGGCCCAATCGAATACGGTGTCAGCACCGAAGCGGGTACGCCCGGCAGCGGTGTCGGCATAGTCGAGGGTTGGCGTGGCACCATCGTGCATCGCGTCGAAATCGACGCGACCAACCGCATCACCCGGTCCAAGATCGTCGACCCGTCCTGGTTCAACTGGCCCGCGCTTCCCGTGGCGATGGCCGACACGATCGTCCCCGACTTCCCGTTGGCCAACAAGAGCTTCAACCAGTCCTACGCGGGCAACGACCTGTAGCCGAGGCAAGCCCGGACTCCCGGCCGGCCGCCGCCGAGACATTCAAAATTCGCTGAGCAAAATTAGACCCTGCGCCTATGGCAGGAGATATGCTGCGGCACCGATTGCCTGGCAATTTCCATCCGAGGAGGCTTGCGTGACGGTTACCGATGATTACTTGGCAAACAACGCCGGTTACGCGAGCGCATTCAATGGTCCACTGCCGCTGCCGCCGAGCAAACACGTCGCGGTCGTGGCGTGTATGGATGCCCGGCTCGACGTCTACCGCGTCCTCGGCCTGAACGAGGGCGAGGCCCATGTCATCCGCAACGCCGGCGGAGTTGTCACCGACGACGTCATTCGGTCACTGGCCATCAGCCAGCGACTGCTGGGGACTCGGGAGGTCATCCTGATTCACCACACCGACTGCGGGATGCTCACGTTCACCGACGACGACTTCAAGCGCGCCATCCAAGAAGAGATCGGTGTGAAGCCGCCGTGGGCGGCCGAGGCGTTCGCAGACCTCGCCGAGGACGTGCGGCAGTCGTTGCGGCGCGTCGAAAACAGCCCGTTCGTCACCAAGCATGTGTCGGCGCGCGGATTCGTCTTCGACGTCGCCAGCGGCAAGCTCGAAGAGATCACCCTCTAGCACTCCCGTCTCTTGCGCCGACTTCGGCGCGCTGGAGTGCATGAATACTTGCCCCCTTCGAGCGACAACCGAATTTCCCGTCGATCGGCGCTCGGATTGTCGCTCGGAGGAGGGCAAATCGTGATGTCCTCCGAAGTGCGCATCAACCGCCGCTAATCAGCGCCATTGACACGGCCGGGCCGGGCTGGTTCTATGAACGTCAATGACCGTAAACATGGTCAGTTCTACCAAGATTATCCGGATAAGCGGTTTGGACAGGGAAGCCATGACCAGTGGTGTGACGACGGGCCCCGCGGCCGGTCAGTACGAATTGAGCCACCTGCGCTCGTTGGAGGCCGAGGCCATCCACATCATCCGTGAGGTGGCCGCGGAGTTCGAGCGGCCGGTGCTGCTGTTCTCCGGCGGCAAGGACTCCATCGTGATGCTCTACCTGGCGCTCAAGGCGTTCCGCCCCGGGCGGCTGCCGTTTCCGGTCATGCATGTCGACACCGGCCACAACTTCGACGAAGTGATCTCGACCCGCGACGAACTCGTCGACGAGTTCGGGGTGCGCCTGGTAGTGGCATCGGTGCAGGAAGACATCGACGCCGGCCGGGTCGTCGAGACCATCCCGTCGCGCAACCCGATTCAGACCGTGACGCTGCTGCGTGCCATCCGCGAGAACAAGTTCGACGCCGCGTTCGGCGGCGCCCGGCGCGACGAGGAGAAGGCCCGCGCCAAGGAGCGGGTGTTCAGCTTCCGCGACGAATTCGGCCAGTGGGACCCCAAGGCCCAGCGTCCCGAGCTGTGGAACCTCTACAACGGCCGGCACCACAAGGGCGAGCACATCCGCGTCTTCCCCCTGTCGAACTGGACCGAGTTCGACATCTGGTCCTATATCGGCGCCGAGAAGGTGAAGCTGCCGTCCATCTATTACGCCCACCGGCGCAAGGTGTTCGAGCGCGACGGGATGCTGCTGGCCGTGCACCGCCACATGCAACCGCGCGCCGACGAGCCGGTGATGGAGAAGACGGTGCGGTTCCGCACGGTCGGCGATGTCACCTGCACCGGGTGCGTCGAATCGGAGGCCGCCACGGTCTCGGAGGTCATCGCCGAAACGGCGGTGTCCCGACTGACCGAGCGCGGCGCCACCAGGGCGGACGACCGCATCTCCGAGGCTGGAATGGAAGACCGGAAACGGCAGGGATACTTCTGATGGCTGCACCGACGACACTGCTCCGCATCGCAACGGCCGGCTCGGTCGACGACGGCAAGTCCACCCTGATCGGGCGGCTGCTGTACGACTCCAAGGCCGTGATGGAAGACCAGTGGGCCGCGGTCGAAAAGACCTCGAAAGAGCGCGGCCACGACTACACCGATCTGGCGCTGGTCACCGACGGCCTGCGGGCCGAGCGGGAACAGGGCATCACGATCGACGTCGCCTACCGCTACTTCGCGACCCCCAGGCGCAAATTCATCATCGCCGACACTCCGGGGCACATCCAGTACACCCGCAACATGGTCACCGGTGCGTCGACCGCCGCACTGGTGATTGTGCTCGTCGACGCCCGCCAAGGCCTGCTCGAGCAGTCCCGGCGGCACGCCTTTTTGGCCTCGCTGCTGGGCATCCAGCACATTGTGCTGGCCGTCAACAAGATGGACCTGATCGACTGGGACAGAGAGAAATTCGAAGCGATCAAGGACGAATTCCACGCCTTCGCCGCACGTTTGGACGTGCAGGACGTGGCCACCATCCCGATGTCGGCGCTGCACGGCGACAACGTGGTGACCAAATCGGACAAGACGCCCTGGTATGAGGGTCCCGCGCTGCTCTCGCATCTGGAGGAGGTCTATGTCGCCGGCGACCGCAATCTGGTCGACGTGCGCTTCCCGGTCCAGTACGTGATCCGGCCGCAGACCCACGAGCATCGCGACCACCGCAGCTATGCCGGAACGGTGGCCAGCGGCGTGATGCGTCCCGGTGACGAGGTGGTGGTGCTGCCGATCGGCAAGACCACCCGGATCACCGAGATCGAAGGCCCGAACGGCTCTGTGGGAGAGGCATTTCCGCCAATGGCCGTCTCGGTGAGCCTGGCCGACGACATCGACATTTCGCGCGGCGACATGATCGCCCGCACCAACAACCAGCCCAGGGTCACGCAGGAATTCGACGCGACCGTGTGCTGGATGGCCGACGGCGCGTCACTCGAGCCGGGCCGCGACTACGTCATCAAGCACACCACCCGAACCACCCGCGCGCGGGTCACCGCGCTGGACTACCGCCTCGATGTCAACACCCTGCATCGGGACAAGAGTGCTACGGCGTTGAAGCTCAACGAACTTGGTCGCATAACGCTGCGCACGCAGGTGCCGCTGCTGCTCGACGAATACACCCGCAACGCGAGCACCGGCTCGTTCATCCTGATCGATCCGAACACCAACGGCACGGTGGCGGCGGGCATGGTGCTGCGCGACGTCGCGGCGCAGAAGGCCAGCCCGAACACCGTGCGGCACAAGTCGCTGGTCACCGCCGATGACCGGGCGGCTCGCGGCCGGACGGTATGGCTCACCGGCCTGTCGGGTGCGGGTAAATCGTCGGTGGCGATGCTCGTCGAGCAGAAGCTGCTCGAAAAGGGCACTCCCGCTTATGTTCTCGACGGCGACAACCTGCGCCACGGCCTGAACGCCGACCTGGGCTTTTCGATGGCCGACCGCGCGGAGAACCTGCGCAGGCTGGCTCATGTCGCGACGCTGCTCGCCGATTCCGGCCAGACGGTGCTGGTGCCCGCGATCAGTCCGCTGGCCGAGCACCGCGAGATGGCTCGTAAAGTGCACGACGACGCCGGATTTGAGTTCTTCGAAGTGTTCTGCGATACCCCGCTCTCGGAGTGTGAAGCGCGTGATCCCAAGGGGCTGTATGCCAAAGCCCGCGCGGGCGAAATCACGCATTTCACCGGCATCGACAGTCCGTATCAGCGGCCCAAGAATCCGGATCTGCGGTTGATCCCGGACTGTTCGCTCGAGGAAATGGCCCAGCGCGTCATCGACATGCTGGAGTTGCGCGCCTAGCCCGCAGACCCAAGCATCCGCAGCGCAACGGGCCGATGGTGGCACAATCCTCAACGTGCGCATGTCGGCAAAAGCGGAGTACGCGGTGCGGGCGATGATTCAGCTCGCCACCGCGGACAGCGGCACGCTGGTCAAGACCGACGATTTGGCGCAAGCGCAGGGCATACCACCGCAGTTTCTGGTCGACATCCTGACCAACCTGCGTACCGATCGGTTGGTGCGCAGTCACCGCGGCCGCGACGGGGGCTACGAGCTGGCCCGTCCGGGTAGCGAGATCAGCATTGCCGACGTGCTGCGCTGCATCGACGGGCCGCTGGCCAGTGTCCGCGACATCGGCCTCGGTGACCTGCCGTACTCGGGGCCGACGGCACCCCTGGCCGACGTGTGGCGTGCGCTGCGCGCCAGCATGCGCTCGGTCTTGGAGGAGACAACGCTGGCTGATGTGGCGTCGGGCGCCCTGCCCAAACACGTGGCCAAGCTCGCCGACGACTATCGCGGCCAGGAAAGCCTGCGGCATGGCGCTCCGCGCGCCGACTAGCCCGGTTGGCTCAGCTGCCTGACCCATAGGGCCGAGTCAAGATCTCCATAGCGTGCCCGGCGGGATCCAGGAAGTAGACCCCGCGGCCGCCGTCGCTGTGGTTGATCTCGCCGGGTCGGCTTTGCCGTGGATCGGCCCAATGCTGCAGGCCGCGCGATTGGATCTTGCCGTAGATCGTGTCGAACTCCGGCTCGGACACCAGGAACGCGTAGTGCTGGCGCCGGATCTCATCCCCCTCGGGGGCGTCGGCGTAATCGAGGCTCACCCCGTGCTCGAGTGCGACGACCATGAAGTGGCCGAATGGCTTCGGGGCGGGCAGGTCGAAGAGCTCGGCGAGGAATTCCGCGGATTCGTGTTTGTCGCGGGCGGCGACGATGGTGTGGTTGAAACTGATGGACATAGTTCTTTCCAGTATTCACCTATTTGGGCGCGGTCAGCTCCAGCGCGATGTTGTCCGGGTCGCGGAATTCCAGAATGTAGGACGGCCCGATATCCTTGATCGGCTCGTGCTCGACGCCCAGTTCGTCGAGATGTGCTGCCGCGGTGTCTAATTCGTCCAGGCTGGCGAGCCGGAAAGCGATGTGGTCAAGACCGCACCGGTCTTCGTGAAAGCGATCCGAGGCGACCGGCCGCAGCCCGAGCAGCGTGCCGCCGAGGTCGTAGATGACGCCGCCGTACAAGAAGGAGAACTGGTTGCGGGTTGCCTCGTCGGCATTTTCGGGAAGTTCCAGCAACACCGGCCAGCCGAACACGCTCTCGTAGAACTGCCGCGATCGCTCGATATCGGTGACGGTCAGCCGGACATGTGCGATGGAGGTACTGGCTAAGGGCACTTACCCGAGCATGCCAGAATCGCCGTCGTGCGGATAGCAATGACGATGCCGGTGATGGAGCCGGATTTGGATGCCGCGGTGCTCGAGACCTGGGCGCGCGCGATCGACGAGGGCCCCTTCTCGTCGCTGTGCTGGGGTGAACGCATCGCGTTCGAAAACCCGGACAACCTCACGCTGCTCGGTGCGCTCGCGGCCTGGACGAAACGGGTGCGCCTGATGACGACGGTGATCGTGCCGCAGCTGCACGATCCGGTGATGTTGGCCAAGGGCCTGGCGACCGGCGACATGCTGTCCGGCGGCCGGTTGACCGTCGGCATCGGCGTGGGTGGCAGGCACGAGGACTACCACGCGGTGGGCGCCGACCCCGCGTCGCAGACCATGCGCGACATGGCCGATCGGGTCGCGGTGATGAAGCGGGTATGGGCCGGTGAAAAGATCACTGAGTCGGTGCTCCCGGTCGGACCGGCACCCGTCCAGCCCGGTGGTCCGCCGTTGTTCGTCGGCAGCATCGGACCGAAGACCATCCGCAGCGCGGCCGCCTGGGCCGACGGGCTGGCCGGCACCACCCTGGACCTGGACGTCGGCAAGCAAAATGAGCTCTTCGACGTCACACGGGAAGCGTGGGCGCGGGCCGGCAAGCCCAAACCACATCTGGTGACGTCGTTCTGGTTCGCGTTCGGCACGCCCGAGGAGTCGCGCGCCCAGGTACACCGGCACCTGCGCCGCTACATGAACTGGATCCCGGCTGAGTACGTGGACGCAATGGCCCCGATGACCGGCTGGGCCGGCGACGAAGACGAGCTGCTCGCGGTCCTGCGCAAATTCGAGGAGATCGGCACCGACGAGGTTCAGCTGATTCCGACCAGTTCGGACGTCGGCCAGGTGCGCCGGGCCGCCGACGTCGCCGCGCGGCTCTAGGCCGGTAGCCGCTCGCGACCGACCTCCGGCTGCGGGGGTTGGCCCTTTTGCAGCGTCGCGACCAGCTCGCGGTAGGGGCCGACGAGGTAGACGGTGTCGCCGGCGCGCAGCCGGGCGTCGCGTCGCGGGTGCAGCTGGACCGGGGTGTCGTCGCGGGTGATCGCGATGACGCGGGTCTGCGTGGACAGTTCGAACATCCGCATCCCGTCGAGCTCGCTGCCCGCCGCCACGTGCATGCCGCCGACCATGAAGTAGCGCTGCCCGACCGAGAACGTCCCCAGCACCTGCAGGCCCATCGCGGCGCCGACGAACCACGGAGCGGCCAGTGCGACGGTCGAACGCACGGTGTCAAAACCGAACCGTTCGGCCACCGCGCTGCCGAGCGCGTGGTCGAAAATGCGCAGCACGATCGGCACATCGGGCCGGATGACCCTCGGGATCACCCGCGGACCGAGCATCTCGCGCAGCACGATCCCGGTCTCGATATTGGTCATGTCGTCGTGGGTCAGCACCGCGATCGCACGTGCGGTGTCGACCCGGGCCGCCTCCAGCGTCTGGCGCAGCGTCGCATCCCCGAAGATCACCGGCACCTCGGCAGCGGTCGACAGGTAGCGGTTGTTCTCGTCGATCTCGATCACCGCGACCTCGTATCCGGCGGCGGTCAGGTCGGCGACGACGCGGCTGCCGAACGAACCCAGTCCGACGACGACGATGTGGTTGCGCAAGTGGCGCGCCCGCCGGCGGCCGGCGGTGTGGGCGAAGCGCTGCGAGATCAGCAGGTCGGCGATGAATGCCACCAGGACCGCGGTGGTCATCAGGCCGCCGAACATCAAACCGATGCTGAACAGTCGCAGCCAGGTGGGCTGCGTCAGGAAGCTGAAGTCGCCATAGCCGACCGTCGCGATCGTCTCGGTGCTGAAGTACAACGCGTCGACCCAGGTCATCTTCGCCTGCGGTTGGTAGCAATAGCGCAATAACACCGTCGAGCCGATCAGCACGGTCAGCACCGCGGCGACCGCACGCATGAACATCGGGTTGACGTCGTTGCGCAGGCCGCGGGCGACGTCGATGGCCAGACGCACGCGGCGCTGACGGCGCCGCGTCGTGTTGGGCCGCGGGGCCTTGATGCCGCGTGCCGTCAGCTCGTCGACGGTGCCGATCATCGCTGTCCAGTCGCCGGCGCGGACCTTGAGGTCGCGGCCAGGACAGGTCTCCAGCAGCCCGGGCGCGGGCGAGTTCTCGCCGTGGATCACCGCGACCGGGGCCAGGTCGGCGTAGATCTCGCGCAACGTCGCGTCATAGGGTGCCTGCGAGCCCGAGACGAGAAACTCGATGCCGGCCGCTTCGAACGGGTGCACGGTATGCGCCAGAGCAGCCTCGACCACCGACGGCGCCGCCAACTCGGCGACATCGAGGATCGCTCCGGGACCGTTGTCGTCGGCGACCGCTTCGCGCAGTACGTCGTTGGCCAGCCGGGCGACCACGCGCACATTCGGGTTGGCTTTCCTTGCCAGTAAAGCGATTTCGAGGTTGATCGCGTCGTCGTCGCCGGCGCAGACCACGGCGGCCGCGCGGACGATCCCGGCCTCGATGAGGTCTTCCTTGGTGTCGGCGACGGAGTCGTCGATGAGCTTGACCACGGTGGCGCCGGCGTTTTCCAGCTCCTCGGCGATCGTCGTCGCCAGCGCGTCGTCACCGCTGACGATGATATGGCCGTGCATGCTCACCTGCCTCCCGGGAACGTCACATTGCTATGACTATCGGCTACTGTGCCGATTTCTGCCAGCGCAACACCCGCTATGGCGACGGCCAGCCCGGCGCCGAATCCGTATTTTCTTGGGCTGTAATGGTTTTGCGCTAGAGGACACGGACGTCGGACGGCCCCCAGAACGCCCGCATCGACGTGATCTTCGCGTCGTCGTCGAACGTCATCAGCGAGATGGGCGAAATTCGGGTGCGGGTGTCGCCGGCATCGAGTGTCAGGTGCCAGTAGAACGCCGCCTCGTTGCCGCCGACGCGTATTTCGGCGAGTTCGGTGTCTTTCTTGGCATCTTGGAACGCCGTGTAGAACTCGCGCACCGCGTCCTGCCCGTGCCGGACTTCCGATCCGGCGGGATCCTCGATGGTGGCATCGGCGGAGTAGAGGTTCACAATCTCGTCGGTGGCGCCGCTGGCGACGTGGGCGAGGTAGCTGTTGACGGTGTGGGTGATGGCTTCTTGGGAAGGCATGGCTCCGGACGCTACCTGTTCGCCATGGCGGTCGCTTCGGGTTGGTGATACTAGCAACGTGCCTTTCATCGAACGCCTCGCTTCGCGTGAGATCTATCGGAATCCGTGGCTGATCCTCCGGGAGGACGACATCCGCCGCCCCGATGGCAGCCCCGGCATCTACGCCGTAGTGGATAAGCCGACCTATGCGCTGGTGATGCCCTATGACGAACGCCGGTTCCGGCTGGTCGAGCAGTTTCGCTATCCGGTGGGCGCCCGGCGCTGGGAGTTCCCGCAGGGCACGGCGCCCGATCTGGCCGACACCGAGCCCGCCGAGCTGGCCGCGCGCGAGCTGCGCGAGGAAACCGGGTTGAGCGCGACGTCGTTCGAGGCACTCGGCCTGCTCGACGTCGCTCCCGGCATGACCAGTCAGCGCGGCTGGGTGTTCCTGGCCACCGGGATCTCCGAGGGGCAAGCAGCCCTCGAGCACGAGGAGCAGGACATGCGCAGCGCATGGTTTTCCCGCGAAGACGTCGAGGAGATGATCCGCTCAGGGGTGATCGCCGACGCGCAGTCCGTGGCGGCCTACGGGTTGTTCCTGTTGCACGGGCGATGAGTTTCGGGGCGGGGCCGGTTGGAACCGTTCGGCGCCACGAAGTTTCGGCTGGACGCGGCATTACCGTGCGATCGTGTCCGTGCCGATATCGCATCGCGTCATCGAGTCCGCACCATGGGCACGGTGTGCGCGCGTTACCTGGCCGCGGTGCTCGCCGTCGTCGCGATCCTTGGCGTGCCCGCTATTTCGGCGCACGCCGCGACGCCCGTGTGGAATGGCAAGTACTCGTTGGTCAGATACGCCGTGAACAAGACCGGCACCAGCGTGGCGGCCGGTCAAGCCGAACCCACCTTCAGCGCCGACTACGTCTTCGTGACGTCGTGCGCGTCGGGCAGGTGCGTCGCGACCGCGACGAACGGGCCGGTCCCGAAAAACCCGACGCTGCCCCAACCGTCCCACTACACCTGGGACGGAGCCCGCTGGGTGGAGCACTTCAATTTTCAGTGGGATTGCTATATGGGTGAAGGCGTTCCGAAAGTCTGGGCACCCGCGACGTCATGGGCGTTCTACGCGCCGCAACCGGACGGTTCGCTACGTGGCACCTGGCACACCGACATCTCCAGCGGCCCATGCCGCGGGACGGTGGAGATGCCGGTGGCGGCGTTTTCAGCGGGCCCGCAATAGCCGCGGCCCGCTCAAGTCATTAGGGGCAGTAGTTGGATTCCGCGGCGCTGACGACGCCGGTCGCGTCGCTGAGGCTGATCCCCGGGTTCTTGCTCTGCACCACCTGCGCCAGCTGGTCCGGGGTCTCGCCGTTGGCGCGGTCGACGCAAATCAGGTGCCCGAGCTGGATCAACCCGGTGGGGTCTCCGGTGAGGCCGATCTTCTTGATCTGTGCGAGATAAGCGTCGTCGTCGGCGACCGCGATCCCGGTGCCCACGGTCAACGCGGCGGCAGCAATGGCGGGGACCGTCAATAAGCACAGTTTGCGAGCGGAAATCATGGTCGTCTCCTTGTTTGGGAGGGGCGGTGCAACCGCATCATTATGCGATTCTTAACGCGGCTGTGCGCGCCGAATTGACGCAGCGGGCAAAGATTAGCACCGTACTCGTCGCGCGGTCGGCGCGCTTGAGAGCACGATGTTTCTGACGGATACGTTGCTGGGCGCGGCGTTGGTGAGGCCATTCGACGGCAAAGCGGGGACCGCAATTGGTTCGGTGTCGTCCTGGCCGGCAGCAAATGGGCAGGCTACGACATGAAAAACTGTGAAATTCCCATACCCACGAAATAGTGAACATCGGCAATGATGTCTTTTTCGGAGTTTCTCCCGAGTGTCGCTATCGGATGATGGTTAGGTCGGGATGTGGCGTCTTGGGTGAAATTGTTCCGCGACACCGTCGCGGTTCGGATGGCGGTAGTCGTGGTGCTCGGCGTGGTCGTCGCCATCCTGGTGGGACATGCCCTCGGTTCGCGGTATGCGCTGGTCGGCTGGATCACCGCCGCCGGGGTGTATGTGGTGTGGACGCAGCTCATCCTGCGCGGAATGGACGCTGACCAGACCCGCGAGTGGTCGACGCGAGAAGACCCGACCCGGTGGCTCGCGGACGCGATCATCCTGACCGCAAGCGTCGCGAGCTTGGGTGGCGTCGGATATGTGGTGGCCGCCGGGTCACGCTCCGGCGCCGAGGCCCTCCCAGCGGCCGTCGTCGGCATTCTGAGCGTGGCGGCGTCCTGGTTCGCCGTGCACACGCTGTACACCGTGCACTACGCGCGGCTCTACTACTCCGGCAATCCCGGCGGCATCGATTTCCATGATCCGGAGCCGCCGCGATTTCAGGACTTCGCGTATGTCGCCTTCACCGTCGGCATGACGTATCAGGTGTCAGACACCGAGATCAATCTGACGTCCATTCGCGCCGCGGTGTTGCGTCAGGCGCTGGTGTCTTACCTGCTCGGCGCGGTGGTTCTGGCGGTCACGATCAATTTGATCGCGGGGCTGGGCTCCAAGGTGTGATCGAAAGGTGTTGCAGCTAGCCGATTTTCGTCAGGGTGAAGATGTCGTGCGAGTCGGTGAGGCCGCATGGCGCGGTGCTGTCCAAGAAGACGGCAAGGCCGGTGAGCGTGAGCGGGTCCCACGATTGTTGGACGGTGACCGGATGCAGGCTGTTGTCGTTCGGACAGATCGCGGCCTCCGGGATGGTGCGCGTCACGCTGTACTGGCCGTCGATCAGCGGGGCGTTGAATCCTTGACCCGGAGCGGTCGTCACGTGAGCCACGCAGACCTGCTTGCACGTGGTGTTGATCGTCCACGTTCCGGTGTCACCGTCCTCGTCCGCGTAGTGGTAGACACCGTTCAATTTCGTGTCGTCGGGAGCGGCCAGTGGCTCGGCCGAGGCTGGTAGTGCCGGCAACGTGGCCGCGCCAGCAAAGAATGCGGTCGCCACGATTAATCCGCTTGCCCTCATCTTTTCCGTCCTCATCTCCTGGTTTCACCGCCGCGCGGGCCAGACGAGAACGTATCAGCAAACTGAAGCGGAGTATCCGTTTGCTCCGAGACGCATAGCGAATTGATAGAGAAATTGGTCGGCTGTCCCGAAATCTTCTATGAAGTCGACATGCGTCCCGGATCGCTACCGTGTCGCGGCATTCAGCAGTGCGGGGCCCAGCACCTCTGGTTAGGGCAATAGGTCGCGTGCGCGATGCCGACCATGGATGCGACGTCGCCGATCGTAATGCCTCTGGGGTCCAAGTTGGCGTGCACGTCCCGGGATATCTGGTCCGCCGACCAGCCCCAGCCGAGATCGTCACAAATGAGCTGGGCCATCCCGATCAGGGCGCCCTCGTGTCCCGGTGGCCAGGACAGGCCGGCGGCGCGTAGTTGAGCAAGGTATCCGTCATTGACGGGATCGGCAGTCGCCATCGGTGCGCTCGCAACCAGGGCGGCACTAATCATTGCGGGAGCGGTAATTCTGACCAGCCAGGCAGATGTGGACATGGAGTCAGTGTGCGCCAAATGTGTGAAGAACAAAGAAAGTCGGGATAGCCGTTGAGCTCTGACAATCTTGGCCATCATGGGCGGGGGCCGCCGAGACCGGCGGCGGCCCGGATCTGTCGACGAGCCGCGCCGCGATCAGTCTCGGGAAATATGTAGTGGCTCAAGGCAGTCCGTGCGATGGCGCCGGCAAGGTCGCGGGGATCCACCGTCCCGGCCAGCGCCCCCTCGCGGGCGCAGCGCTGCAAGACCCCTATCAGCCCTTGGGTGATCATGGGTAGTGCCGCGGCCATCTGGTCGTGGGCGAAGCCCGGCTCGAGGTCGAGCAGCCGCCCGGGCGGCTGAGCCTCGAGGAATGCTGCGACGACGTCGAGCGCCGCCTCCAATCGTGCGACACCGACGACTCCCGACATCGCGTCGTCCATCGCCGTACCGAACCGACGGCGTTCGCGTTTTCCCATCGCGTCGATCAGGTCTTCTTTGGACACGAAGTAGCGATAGATGGTGGGTCTCGACACCCCGGCCAGCGTTGCCACGTCCGACAGTGACAGTTTGCGGGCGCCGGTCCGGAAGATCAGCCGCTGCGCCGCGTCCAGGATTCGGTCGGACAGATCTCCGTGATCTGAACGGGGTCTGCGCGATTCGGCGGTCGACACCGTGGCGGCCCCTACAGCTTGCCGAGTTTGCGCAGCCACGAGATCAACAGCCGCAGCCCATCGTCGAAGGACATCGGCACATACCCGAGGCGCCGGGCGGTCAGGTTGTCTTTGGTTCTGGGCTTACGCTCGCTGCGGGCCGCGGCTTCCGCGATGGCCATCAGGGTGGGCCCGAATTCGGCGGTCAGCGCCGCGGAATCGGTGCGGTAGTCGAGATCCTCGACGCGGTGCTCGATTCCGGCCACCTCGCAGGCGCGGTTGATGCCGCCCGCCGTGCTGAAGGTGTCCTCGGGCCGGCCGACCAACAGGTAGCGCTCGCCGGCCACCCCGTTGTCCAGCGCGGCGATCGAGCCCTTCGCGACATCCGCTCCGGCCACCCAGGTCACCGGAAAAGCCAAGTAGCGCTTGATCTTTCCGCGCATGCCCGCCAACAGCACCCGATTGAAACTGGTGCGGTGCAACGCGCGTTCCACCACCAGGCCGGGCCCGAAGATGGCGCCCGGGTGACACGTCAGCACGTCGTCGCCGGCGTCCGCGCGCCGGTGGGCCTCCTGAAAGGCGGCGAGCTTGGTGACGGTGTAGGGGTCGTTGGGCGGGTTCTCGAGCAATGGCGCCTCTTCGAAATCGACGCCCGTGCTCAGGTCGAGGAAGGTGGCGGTGCTCAGGGCGACGACTCGGCGCATGCCGTGCGCCTTGCCCGCGTCTAGGACGTTTGTCGTGCCGTCGACATTGACGGCCTTGAAGTCGTCGAGGTCCTGACTGGCACCGCCCAGCAGCGCGGCGCAGTGGATCGCGGCCTCGGCGCCCTTGGCCGCATGGAGCACATCATCGGTGTCGCTGATATCGCCCTTGACCAACTCGACGCCGATCTCGGCCAGCGCGACCGCGTCGTCGGGATTGCGCACCAGGGCGCGGACGTGGTCGCCGCGCTCGATCAACTGCTCACAGACGTTGCCGCCGGTCTGACCGGTGGCGCCGGTGACGAAGATCGTGCTGGCCATCGCAGCCTCCCTGGAACTAGCCATGCGTTACATATCGAACATATTTAGTGAGAACTGTAAGCCTTGAAGTGGGATTGTTCTATAGTCGACTCCATGGCACTCACCCCCGCCAGCGTGCTGCTGACCAACCGCGTCGCGGTCGTCACCGGCGGCGGTGCGGGCATCGGGCGCGGCATCGCGGCCGGGCTGACGGCATTCGGTGCGCGAGTCGCGATCTGGGAACGCAACCCCGATACCTGCGCGGCCGCCGCCGACGAGATCGGCGCTCTGGGCATTCCGGTGGACGTCCGGGACAGCGCCGCGGTCGACGCCGCGCTGGAACAGACCGCGGGCGAGCTCGGGACGGTGTCAATCCTGGTCAACAACGCGGGCGGTGTCTTCTGGTCGGGAATCCTCGACACCAGCGAGAACGGCTGGGATGCCCTGTACAAGTCGAACCTGCGGCATGTCTATCTCTGCACGCAGCGAGTGGCCCGCGTCCTCGTCGAGCAGAAGCTGCCCGGCAGCATCATCAGCGTCACCTCGATCGAGGGCGTGCGTGCCGCACCCGGCTATGCGACCTACGCGGCCGCCAAGGCCGGTGTCATCAACTACACCAAGACCGCCGCGCTCGAACTCGCACCGCACGGCATCAGGGTCAACGCGCTGGCCCCCGACATCACCTGGACCGAAGGTCTCGAGCAGATCGCGCCGCCGGGATCCCAGCAGCGGATGGGCTTCACGGTCCCGATGGGACGCGCGGGTCACGTCGACGAAATGGCCGGGGCGGCAGTGTTTCTCGCCTCCGACATGTCCAGCTACGTCACCGGCCAAACGATCCACGTCGACGGGGGCACCCATGCCGCCAGCGGCTGGTACCACCACCCGGAAACCGGGGCATACGCTCTCGGACCGACAACTCAATAACGATTCGTTAATTCACGTCCGCCGGTCGCCATCGCGGTTGTGTTGATAACCGCTGCGACTAATTAATCGCCGGTATTCATCGAGACATGCGCTGACATCCCGCCGTCAATAGAAATCATTTGTCCCGTGATGTAGCGGGACTGCTCGGAAGCCAGAAAAAGAACAAGTTCTGCGACGTCTTGTGGCTGTCCTACGTACGGCGTCAGCGTGGCCCGGCCCAGGCCGTCGAGGATGTCGGGGGACAGGTGCGCGCGCACGGCGTCGGTCAGGATCAAGCCGGGCACGATCGTGTTCGCCCGGATGCCGGCCTTGCCTTCGCTGGTGGCCACATACATCGTCAGGGCGTGCACCCCCGCCTTCGAGACGCCGTAAGCCAGGCGGGTGCGGTCACCCGAGAGCGCCGCGCCCGACGACATGTTGACGATGGAACCGCCACCGGTGCTTCGCATTTCGGGCACGGCGTGTTTGCACATCAGCAGCTGACTGCCGAGGTTGGCCTCCATGGATCGCTGCCACACATCGAGAGGCATCTCGGAGACGGTGGTGTCGCGGGCCAGGAAGCTGCTGGCCGTCAGCGCCGCATTGTTGTGCAGGACATCGATGCGCCCGAACTCTGCGACGGTGGCGTGCACCACCGAGCGCGCCACGTCTTCCTCGGCAAGATCGCCGCCGAGGCCGATTGCTCGCGCGCCGCTGTGCCGAATCCGGTCGGCGACCTCTTCGGCTTTGACTTCATCGATATCGACGACGGCAACCGCCGCGCCTTCACGGGCCAATTCGGCCGCGGTCGCCGCACCAATCCCGCCAGCCCCTCCGGTAACTATTGCGACCTTTCCGGCGAGTCTGGACATCGATTTCTCCTTTTCAGTGCCGCACGCAAAAGATAGCCTGAATTAGTGCCGCGTATTGCACCAATCCCGATGGAAGAACTCAGCGCGCACTCGCGCGAGATCGTCGATGCCGGCGTGGCCGCCGGGCTCTACGCGACGCCGGTACCGTTGCAGATCTTCGCCTATCGCAGCGCGCAGCTCGAACAGGTGAACACGGCGCGGACCCACCTCGGTGCCGGCACTCTGCTCGGCGGACGCATTCTCGAGCTATTGCGCATCCGCAGCGCCCAACTCGGTGAATGTGAGCCGTGCAGCCAGTCGCGCAAACATGATTCGATCACCGACGAGGACGTCGTCTGCCTGCTCGCGCCGGGCCACGACACGCTCACCCCACAGGAGCAGCTGGCGGTCGAGTTCCTCGATCTGCTCTCGGCGGACCATCATGCGATCGACGACGAGTTCTACCAGCGGCTGGGTGAGCACTTCACCGCGGCACAGATCATCGAACTCGGGTTCACCTGTGCGGGCGTCATGGGGTTGCATCGCTTTATCCACACCCTCAACGTGTACGGCGATTCGCCACCTGTCATCGAATACGGCCGGGACCAGGTCGACGCGGCCAAGGCGGTGTGAGAATGCCAAGCCGATCCTTCAGCCATGCTCAGGGGAGAATGCGCAAGCCCCACCGGCCGAGCAGTGGATACACGAGTGTGAAGTACGTCGTATGGTCGTCACCTTCCGGTGAAGACATCAAGATGCCGACTGCGCTAACGCTGCCGTCCGCGTTCTTCACGAAGCCAGGGCTCCCGCTGTCGCCTTTCAAGCTGTAGACGCTGGCTTCGACCACTCCGTCGTCGACGCTCTTGACGGTGCCGCAAGTCTCACCGGTGACCGCGCCGAGCTTGCAGAACGGCGTGCCCACCTGAATCTGGGAGGGACTCAGGACATCTCGGACCGGGTACTTGCCGCCGACATCTCCCACCGGTACCCCGACGCTCGGGTCAAGGCGGATGATGGCGGCGTCCTTGTTATCGCCATCGTTCTCGCTCGCGGTGATTCTTCCCAGCGGGACATCCTGCTCGTAAGTCCATATCGAACCGTCGTGCGCATCGCAGTGCCCACTGGTCAACAGGTAGTAGCTGTTATCGCTGCCTTGAGTCGCGAAACCCGCTGTGCATCTGCCGCTTTCATCGTCGACCTCGACGCCCGGCATCGGAGGTGCGGCGGCTCGCGCCATGGCGGCGAGCGCCGTGGCCCCAATCAGCACGGCACTTCCGATCGCGAGACTCCGAAACCATACTGCCGTGGCATGGACCGAGACGCGGCTTGTGCGCTTCACCGACTAGTCCAGAGGAGTTGCGACGCAGTCACTGATGCCCCGCAACATAGTGAGGCGTTTCTCAAGTTCTCGCTTGGCGACCTCACACGCCGAGCCGGGATCGTCGGCGGCGGTGTCTGGCACGGTTAGCGTGACTCTGCGCTGTGTGCCACCGATGGATTCCCAGTCGGTGAACATCGGCGATTGCTCGACAAACGGTCTTGCGGGGCCCTGGTGAGGGATGTCCGCATAGATGATCACACGCCAATTCATGTTGTTGACCCCAACCGTCGGGCCGTCGCGGCTACCAAGGCGATGGCTTTCGATGATGCTGTAAGCGGGCCCGCGCCGGAAGGGTGCTGAATCCGGATCCGACGCGGGCCCATCTGGGTGCCTGCTGACTTGCGCCCAGAACCCCATCGTCGCGTCGGTACCGGACCGGCCACTAGGGACTAAAGACTCCAGTTGTCTGCGAATGCTGACCCGCCCATGACCCACGGCGCTTAGGGGATGTGGCCGCTCGGGACGATGTCGGGTGCGTACGGGCGATTCAGGGTGGCGGTGACAATCTGTCCGCCGACAGTCACGACGAAGGCGCACCGTTAATCCATTGCGGCAGCTTGCCTCTGGTGCCACCGCTCAATATTGCGCACCCCGTCGCGCACGAAAGGACTCGCCCGTAACAGACCGAACAAGGTGTCGCGCACCAGCGAGCCGGGGAAGCGCAGCGGCCGCTTCACGTGAAGCAGCAGGATCACGCGGTGATCCTCGGTGTCGTTCCACACCTCGTGCGGGAACATGTCGTCAAAGATCGCGATGTGGCCCTCCTGCCACACCACCTCATGGTCGCCGATCGTCATCCGACAGTTCTGGCGGTCACGCGGCACGGTGAGGCCCAGATGGGCGGTGACGATGGCCTTGGTCGGCCCGGTATGGCGCGGCACGTGTGCGCCGGGCAGCATTACCGAGTACATGGCGGTCATCAGGCCCGGGATGCGCTCGAGGGCCCGCGCCGTCTCTGGGCAGCGGCCGCAGTTGACCTCGCTGCGGATCCCGTAGCCCCAAAGGAAAAAGGAGCGCCAGCGCTCATCGACCGCGATCTTTTCATGATCGACCGAAATCTCGCGCAACGCGGGAACCGACATCGGGTCGCGCATCACCTCCCGGGCCTCGTCGCGGATGGCGGTCCAGCTCTCGGCGAGGTCGGTCGTCCAGGGAAACACCTCGTTCGGGAAGACCTGGTATTCCTCAGTCGCCGCGAACCGCATCATGATCCAGTCGATGATCGGTAACAGCCAGAGGCCGAAGGCGATGATCAGTTCGCGGCCGGACTTGAGCCCTACCATCTTGTATTCGGCTGTCCTAGAGAACATTCCGCTCGCTCGTACGGCTTAAACCGCACGGCTCGAGCGTTGCGTCGGGACAACGGCGGGCGCTGACGGCGCGGCAGTGTCCAGCGAGTCCCCGTTTCGGTAAAAGGTCTTCTCCCATTTCTTGTGCGCCTTCTTTCCCTCCCTGATGAACGGGGTGAAGGCGGCGATGTTGAGGAGCAGCCAATTGACGAGGGAGGCCGGGAAACGCAGCGGCTTGACGAAGTCGACGAACAGCACGACGCGGGTTTCGTTGGAGCGGTTCCACGCCTCGTGCTCGTATGAGTCGTCGAAGATCAGGATCTTGCCTTCGTCCCACTCGCAGACGGTGTCGTCCACGCTGATCGCAACCGTGCCGGGCGCGGCGTCCGGCACGAGCAGGCCGAGGTGGAGGCGGAGCACGCCGTTGTAGGGTCCGCGATGTGGCTTGAGGTGCTTTCCCGGCTCGAGGACCGAGAACATCGCCGTCTTCATACCCGGGATCGTGTGCAGGATGCGCCACGTTTGCGGGCACCGGCGAATGGCCTCGGCCGACTTGGCGCCGTAGCAGGCCAAGACGAACGTTTTCCAGTCGCGGTCGGTGCTGATCGAGCGCAGCTCACTCAAGATCTCGTGGCAGCCGGGCAGCTCCTCCTTGCGGATTAGCAGGCTATCGAGTTCGGCGCGGACCTGGTGCCATTCACGCTCGATGTCCATCGCCCACGGAAACTCCTCGACGTCATACACCGGTCGATTACCGAGTTTCGCGTACTTCTCGTTGAGCTCCTGGGCCCATTCGACTATATGCATCAACGCACGATTTATGAGTCCAGGCCGGTTCAAAGTGTCTTCGATTCCCGCGGTGCGCCGGACGGAACCTGCCATGAATTCAGCCTTTCTGTGGCCGCTATCTCGCAATACATATAGGGCCGATCCTGTCCAGGTCCCGAAGGGCCCGACCCGACCCTAGCCGCAACCTCGTTATTCGCTCAACACACGCGCCGGCCAACATGTTTCGTCACCGACCGGCCATGTAATGGCAACGGGACTGACAGGTTATCTTGCCCGCCGGAGGGCTACCACTGGCTCGAGACGCGGGAATCGGAGCCGATGTCATTGCGGATTAGCCACTGCGATGCGAGGATGTTCGCGAAGAATGCAATAGCGGCAAGATGAATCAATGCTTAACGTACCCAAGAAAAAGGGTTGTCATGCGTACCGCGGTTTTCGACGAGATAAATTCTCTCACCATCAATTCACCTTCCATCAAATTGCATGTCACAGAACTGCTCGCGTCGATCGGGTACCGGCCACCCGCTGTGGGCGCGTGAGGGAGCACGCCCGGCCAGTGTTGGCCGCGCTGATCGGGGGCGGGGCATACGGTTGCTGGGCGGCGTTTACTCACCACCGGCTCGGCTTGGAGGTCGCGGTGCGCACGGGCTTCGCACAGCTGGCACTGAGCGTGATCGCGACCCTGGTGGCGGTGCTGGTGCTCGAACGGCTTTTCCGCGTGCCGTCGAATCCCGTGCGCGGCTTCTGGTTGGCCGCGCTGGGAACTTCGACGCTGAGTGCGATTTGGCTGTACGTGGGCCACGAGCTGGCGGCCACACCCGACATCGCGGTGACGATTGCACCCCCCGTGATTGTGGGCACCGCGTCGGACTTCCTTTACGCCGGTGCGCTGCTCGTGCTGGCCAGAAGGGGCGCTGGCACCAAGGGGGCGTCCGTTCGCTGAGCGCGCGGCCGCCACCGTTCGCGGCGGGGTCCGGCCCGTATCGCGTCAACCGATCCTGAACAGGGGAGCAGGCGGTCATGGCAGTAATCCAGTCGTCGACCTGGCGAGCCGAACAAGATGGCAAGTCTGGCCGCGTCACCTCGTGCGTGTTAGTGGCGGTGGCGCTGGCCGGCCTATGCCTCCAGCTATTGGTCCTGCCGCTCTGGTTGCTGCCGGCGGATCCGGGCTTCGGATGGCTGCTGGCGCCGATCGCGCTGCTCTCGATGCCGTTCTGGTCGCTGATCCACGAGGCCATCCACGGCACATTGATGCGGCAAAGGAAATGGAACGATGGCTGCGGTCGGGTGCTTGCCATCGGCTATGGCGCGCCATTTGTGCTGCTCAAGTCCGCTCATCTGTTGCATCACCGGTACAACCGGACCCGCCGGGAGCGGACCGAGGTCTTTGATCCGGCAACCTCAAGTTGGGCTGCGGCGGCTCCCGCGTACTACTTGCACCTTCTGGGCGGGCTTTACGTCATTGAGGCCGCTTCAGTGTTGCTCGTCGCCGCGCCGCGCCGGCTCTGGCGCTACCTGGGGCGCCTGCTCGACTCGCCCGACACGTTCGGCGGCATGTTGCTCGAGGGCATCAGCCGACGGCACCTGGGGGAGTTCCGCTCGGACGCGGTTTTGGTGGGCGCGGTGTATGCGGCCGCGGGCTTCGCCTACGGTCGGCACGTTTGGATGCTGGCCGTCGCGATCGCTGCGCGCGCGGTTTTGATCTCTATCGCGGACAACGCATACCACTACGGCACCCGGCTCGACGCGCGGTTGGAGGCGCTGAATCTTCGGCTGCCGCGAGCTTTGGAACGATTCGTCCTCGCATTCAATTTGCACAGCGTTCATCACCGGCATCCGGGCCTGCCCTGGTACGAACTTCGCTCGGCATTCTTGGCCGACGGTGACGAATTCCACCTCGGCTGGTTCACGGCCGCGGCGCGGCAACTGCGTGGGCCGATCTCGGCTGATTCGGCCGACCTTCGGCAGCCAACATTGCTTCGAAAAAACTCAATCGAGCGAGGCTAAAAGGCAAGCGAGACAAGGACTGTGGCTCCGTTGTTGCGGACTTCGCCGGCGCCGGTCCGGGAGCGGTTACGGTTGGTCGCCTGGGGATCCATCAGTTGGTACATCTGGTTCAGGTCCGAGCTCGTTGTGCGACAACCGGTCCCAATCTGGTCACCTGACGACGTCGCCGCCGCGTTGGGCCGACGTCGTGGTCGGGCGGTGCGCTCAATAGCAGCGGTATTCATCGGCCGAACAAGTCAGCCTCTGCGGGCGACGTCTTGGCTCAGGATCTGGGGCCAGGTCTCGACATCGGCCGGGACGTGCGCCACGGTGAGCGTTGACCGCGGCATCAGTGTCGCAAGCGATTCCGCCGTCGACATCGGATGCGCCGGGTCACCGACCCAGGCAAGAATCGTCGTCGGTACATCGATTCGTGCGACCGCTTCGCGAGCGGGCAGGTCGCTGAGAGCCGCGCCTCGAAACAGTGACGGCAGCAGTGCATCGGCCACATCCGGAACTGTCTCGGGCGCGCCGACCGTGGCTGGCGGCGGAGTCGCCCCACGCGCCGACGCGATGAACGCCCCGACTCCCTCGGTTTCGATAAGTTCGGCCGCAGCCCGGTAGATGGCCGCCTGCGCGGGCCGGGTTTCCCACGCGGTGGCCGGGACCATGAGCGTGAGGCCGGCGAAGCGGTCCGGCTCGCGGGCAGCCGCGTGCAGCAGCGTGCCGGTACCCATGGACGGGCCGACTCCGTGCACCCGTTCGCCGGGAAACCATTTGTCGAGCAGCTGCAGAAGATCCTCGGCAAGGCTTTCCCATCGGTAATCCTCGTCGACCTTGCGCCCAGTCGACTTGCCATGGCCGCGTGCGTCGTACCGCAACAGTCGGGTCCCGCTGAGGCCCCTGCCGAGGTCGAGATTGAGTACCCGGTCACGCGCGCGGCTGGAGGTAAGTCCGTGCAATTGAACAACCGGATGACCACCCTCGTCGCTCAGTTCAACCGCAAGCTCTGCTCCAGGAACCACGAAAGTGGACATCACGCAACTCTTTTCACGACCCGACGGCTCGCCCCGCGCTGACCGAGCATTCAGGCTATCTGGGGCGTTAGGGTACCGCCATGCGGCTGACCAACGTGGCGCACCTGCGGCTACCCTTCGGACGACTCTGGGGCTACGACGTGTCGGTGTCTGACCTCGGCCGGCAGCTCCCGGTGTCTTTTGACCAACGCATGCACGTTGGTGCGGGCCCACGGCCCGGTTCCTGGATGGCTCTGTCCATTCGGTTGTCTGCGGGGGTCAGCCGCCAATCGTTGGCCGATGCGTGGCTGGCGGTGATCGCCCGTCACGGCACGCTACGAACGGCATTCACACCCGGGCCGGACGGCGAACCGCAGCTGCATGAGATCGATATTCACCCGGACAGATGGGTCGAGCATGAGATCACTCCGGGCCAGGCGGTCAACGACGCATTGCGAGTAGTTCTCAATGCGGCGTGCTCGCCCTATGCGCGGCCCTCGCATCGGTTGTGTGTGTTGGAGACTGCCGCCGGATTGACGGTGGTGATCGCCGCCGACCACGCCCACGTGGACATGTGGTCGATGCTGGTGATTGCCCGGGACCTGTTGTCGGTGCTCGCTGACGCGCGCATCGGTCGTAAGCCGTTGCTGCAGCCGCCGCCGGCATTTGTCGTGCACACGCAAGCACTGTTGGACCGTCCTGCGGCACCGGACCATGTGCGCGCCCGATGGGCACAAATCATCAACGACAGCGGTGGGGTCATGCCACGGTTTCCGCTGCCGTTGGACGAATTCGGGCCGCATCCCGAACGCGTTGAAGTGCGTGACGTGTTCGACGTCGATGATGGCGCCGCGTTTGCCGAGCAGGCACGCGAGGACGGTGTCTCGACGCTGGCGCTTGCGGTGGTCGCCATGACTGCGGTGACCCGCGAGTTGGCCGGGGTCCCACTGCGCGCGGTGTTCCCCGTGCACAGCCGATTTGAAGAAAAATGGCACGACTCGGTGGGCTGGTTCATCACCAATTCGGTATTGGAGTCGGCGGTGGCCGAGCCGTCCGCCGCGGCCGCCGCCGTCAAAGAAGCGGTGCAGCTGGGTTCCTGGCCACTGGCCGACGTACTGGCTCCGTGGGGTGGAATGCCCGTTGCGCCGGGCATGTTCGCGATTTCCTGGCTGGACCAACGCAAACTTCCGGTGCGCATCGACTCGGTCGGACTCGACGCCCAGTATGTGAGCGCGAGCGTTGACACCGACGGCGTGATGCTCTGGTTCATCCAGGACGAGTCGGGGCTGCATCTGCGATGCCGCTATCCAGATACCGCGGAGGCACGAACCAACGTGGGGGCGTGGCTGGACCTGTTGGTGGCGCGCCTACAGGCGCTGGCACAGTCCTCGGTTCGAGGACTGCTGCAGGTGTCGGGCCGCACATTCCGTGTGCAGCGCGCGGCGCGCGAACACGTGGGGGTGATCGCCCAGCTGCTCTCCGACGACGAATTCAGTCAGGATCGCGAAGACGCCCAACTCGAACGCTACGAGACGGCCTACGACCTCGTCGTTCGCAACCGATCCAACTATCTCGGAGTCGTCCTGAACAGTTCCGACATGGTCGTCGCGACGGTGCAATTGACCGTCATTCCCGGCCTTTCCCGCGGCGGTGCCACCCGGCTGCAGATCGAGGGTTTACGGGTCGCCAAAGCCGAGCGTGGACAGGGCCTTGGTACTGCACTCGTCGAGTGGGCGCACAACTACGGCCGAGCACACGGGGCGCAGCTGGCGCAGGTGACCACGGACGAGGCTCGCGAAAGGGCGTTGGCGTTCTATCGCCGGCTCGGGTACCACGCCGCCCACGTCGGGCTGAAATGCACCATCTGATTAGCCGAGCTGACTAACCGGCACATCGTCTGACCTGCGTAAATCCTGGTGCCCCCGGCAGGATTCGAACCTGCGGCCTTCTGCTCCGGAGGCAGACGCTCTATCCCCTGAGCTACGGGGGCGCACGATATACATGCTGCGCCGATGGGCTTGAAACTATCCGGGACAGACTAACGCATCCGGGTGGCCGAGCTGACATCCAATGGATTCGGGGCATAGGCACGCTAACCAATAGGATGGACGCTCGTGACCCCTGCTGACCTGGCTGAGCTGCTCAAAGCCACCGCATCCGCGGTGTTGGCCGAGCATGGCCTCGACGCGTCGGCGCTCCCGGCGACGGTCACGGTGGAGCGGCCCCGCAATCCCGAACACGGCGATTACGCGAGCAACCTGGCCATGCAGCTGGGCAAGAAGGTCGGCGCGAACCCACGCGAGTTGGCAGGATGGCTGGCCGAGGCGCTGGCCAGCGCCGACGGTGTCTCCTCGGCGGAAGTGGCCGGACCGGGCTTCATCAACTTGCGCCTCGAGGCGTCGGCCCAGGCCAAGGTCGTCAACGACGTGATCGACGCGGGCGACCGCTACGGATACTCCGACACACTGTCCGGCACCAAGATCAACCTGGAATTCGTCTCGGCCAACCCGACCGGACCGATCCACATCGGCGGTACTCGCTGGGCGGCCGTCGGCGATGCGCTGGGCCGGCTGCTCTCCACGCAGGGCGCCGACGTCACGCGCGAGTACTACTTCAACGACCACGGCGCCCAGATCGACCGCTTCGCCAACTCGCTGATCGCCGCGGCCAAGGGCGAACCCGCGCCGCAGGATGGCTACGCCGGCAGCTACATCAACGACATCGCCACTCAGGTGTTGCAGAAGGCGCCCGACGCGCTGGGGCTGCCCGATGCCGAGATGCACGAGACCTTCCGCGAGATCGGCGTCGACCTGATGTTCAACCACATCAAGGAGACGTTGCACGAATTCGGCACCGACTTCGACGTGTACACCCACGAAGACTCGATGCACACCAGCGGGCGCGTCGACGAAGCCATCGCCCGGTTGCGTGCGGTCGGCAACATCTACGACAAGGATGGCGCAAGTTGGTTGCGCAGCAGCGCTTTTGGTGACGACAAGGACCGCGTCGTGATCAAGAGCGACGGCAAACCCGCCTACATCGCCGGGGACATCGCGTACTACCTGGACAAGCGCCAACGCGGGTTCGACTTGTGCATCTACATGCTCGGAGCCGACCACCACGGCTACATCGCGCGGCTCAAGGCCGCGGCGGCTGCGTTCGGTGACGACCCCGCCACCGTCGAGGTCCTGATCGGGCAGATGGTCAACCTGGTGCGCGACGGCCAGCCGGTGCGGATGAGCAAGCGGGCCGGCACCGTGATCACGCTCGACGACCTGGTGGACGCGCTCGGTGTCGACGCCGCCCGCTACAGCCTGATCCGCTCGTCGGTGGACACCGCGATCGACATCGATCTCGCGCTGTGGTCCTCTGCGTCGAATGAAAACCCGGTCTATTACGTGCAATACGCGCATGCCCGGCTCTCGGCGCTGGCCCGCAACGCCGCCGAGCTCGGCCTGATTCCCGGCGGTGCCGGTTTTGAAGGGCATCTCGAATTGCTCAGCCACGACAAGGAGGGTGCGCTGCTGCGCACCATCAGCGAGTTTCCGCGGGTGCTCGACACCGCCGCGTCGCTGCGCGAACCACACCGGATCTGCCGTTACCTGGAAGACCTTGCCGGTGACTACCACCGGTTCTACGACTCGTGCCGGGTATTGCCCCAGGGCGACGAACAACCCACGGACCTGCACATCGCCCGGCTGGCGCTGTGCCAGGCCACCCGGCAGGTTATCGCCAACGGACTGGCAATACTCGGCGTCAGCGCCCCGGAGAGAATGTGAACGTCCATCCGGCCGGTCCCCGGCATGCCGAAGAGATCCGTCACGCGGACAGCCCGCCCCGACCGCAGTCTCCGGAGGAGCTGCTGGCCTTGGCTCCGAATGTCTGGCCGCGCAACATGGTTCGCAACGATGCCGGGGTGGCCGTCATCGCCGGAGTCCCGGTGACCGAGCTGGCCCAGGAATACGGAACTCCACTGTTCGTCATCGACGAGGACGACTTCCGCTCCCGCTGCGCAGAGATCGCGTCGGCGTTCGGCGGCGGCGCCAATGTCCACTACGCCGCAAAGGCGTTCCTGTGCAGCGAAATTGCGCGCTGGATCGACGAAGAGGGCCTCTGCCTTGACGTCTGCACCGGCGGGGAACTGGCCGTTGCGCTGCACGCCAACTTCCCGCCGGAGCGAATCACCCTGCACGGCAACAACAAATCCGTCGCCGAGTTGACGACCGCGGTCAAAGCAGGTGTGGGCCACATCGTCGTAGACTCGATGACCGAAATCGAGCGCCTCGAAACCATCGCGGGGGAGGCCGGCGTCGTCCAGGACGTCTTCGTGCGACTCACGGTCGGCGTCGAGGCACACACCCACGAGTTCATCTCCACCGCGCACGAGGACCAGAAGTTCGGCCTGTCGGTCGCCGGCGGCGCGGCGATGGCTGCGGTGGAGCGGGTGTTCGCGACCGATCACCTGAGGCTGGTCGGCCTGCACAGCCACATTGGTTCGCAGATCTTCGACGTGGCCGGATTCGAGCTGGCCGCACGCCGAGTCATCGGCCTGCTGCAGGAGGTCGTCGCGGTGTTCGGGGTCGAAAAGACCGCGCAGATATCCACCGTTGATCTCGGTGGCGGCCTTGGCATTTCGTACCTGGCCTCCGACGACCCGCCGCCGATGTCCGAACTCGCGGCCAAGCTGAGCGCGATCATCAACAACGAGGCCGCGGCCGTGGGGCTGCCCACGCCCCGGCTGGTGGTCGAGCCCGGCCGCGCCATCGCCGGACCCGGGACGATCACGCTCTACGAGGTCGGCACCGTCAAGGACGTCGAGGTCAGCACGACGGCCATCCGGCGCTATGTCAGCGTCGACGGCGGCATGAGCGACAACATCCGCACCGCGCTCTACGACGCGCAGTATGACGCCCGGCTGGTGTCCAGAATCAGCGACGCACCGGCGGCGCTGGCCCGTATCGTCGGGAAGCACTGCGAGAGCGGCGATATCGTGGTGCGCGACGCCTGGGTGCCCGGCGACCTGGGGCCGGGGGACCTGCTCGGGGTGGCCGCGACCGGTGCCTACTGCTATTCGCTGTCGAGCCGCTACAACATGATCTGCCGGCCTGCCGTGGTCGCGGTTCGCGATGGGCGGCCCCGCCTGATCCTGCGCCGCGAGACGGTCGACGATCTGCTGAGTCTGGAAGTGAGGTGACTGTGTCGGGTAATGCAAAGCCAGTCGGCGTAGCGGTACTCGGGTTGGGCAACGTCGGCAGCGAAGTGGTCCGCATCATCGAGGAGAGTGCGGACGATCTCGCGGCCCGGGTCGGCGCCCCTCTTGCGCTGCGCGGCATCGGGGTACGGCGCGTCGCCGACGACCGTGGTGTGCCCGTTGAACTGCTCACCGACAACATCGAAGAGCTGGTCTCGCGGGAAGACGTCGACATCGTCGTGGAGTTGATGGGGCCGGTCGAGCCGTCGCGCAAGGCAATCCTGGCCGCACTCGAGCACGGCAAGTCGGTCGTGACTGCCAACAAGGCTCTGTTGGCCACCTCGACCGGCGAGCTGGCTCAGGCCGCCGAAAACGCGCATGTCGACCTGTATTTCGAGGCGGCGGTCGCGGGCGCGATCCCGGTGATCCGTCCGCTCACCCAGTCGTTGGCCGGTGACACGGTGGTCCGGGTGGCCGGCATCGTCAACGGCACCACCAACTACATCCTGTCCGCGATGGACAGCACCGGAACCGACTACGACAGCGCCTTGGCCGACGCGAGTGCGCTGGGCTACGCGGAAGCCGATCCCACTGCGGACGTCGAAGGCTACGACGCGGCGGCCAAGGCCGCGATCCTGGCGTCCATCGCCTTCCACACCCGGGTGACCGCCGACGACGTCTATCGCGAAGGCATCACCAAGATCACCCCGGCCGACTTTGCGTCCGCGCATGCGTTGGGCTGCACGATCAAGCTGCTGTCGATCTGCGAGCGCATCACGACCGACGATGGTCAGCAACGGGTTTCGGCGCGCGTCTACCCCGCGCTGGTGCCGCTGGAGCATCCGCTGGCCACCGTCAACGGCGCGTTCAACGCAGTGGTGGTGGAAGCCGAGGCAGCGGGCCGGCTGATGTTCTACGGCCAAGGGGCCGGCGGTGCGCCGACCGCATCCGCGGTGACCGGTGACCTGGTGATGGCCGCTCGCAACCGGGTGCTGGGCAGTCGCGGGCCGAAAGAGTCGAAATACGCCCAATTGCCGGTCGCACCAATGGGTTTCATCTCCACGCGCTACTACGTGAGCATGAACGTCGCGGACAAGCCCGGGGTGTTGTCCTCGGTGGCGGCCGAATTCGCCAAGCGCGAGGTCAGCATCGCCGAGGTCCGTCAGGAAGGCGTCGCGGACGAGGGCGGGCGACGGGTGGGGGCTCGCATCGTGGTGGTCACGCACAGCGCCACCGATGCCGCACTATCGGAAACCGTTGATGCGCTGGCCGATTTGGACGTCGTGCAGAGTGTGGCAAGCGTGCTGAGACTGGAAGGAACCAGCATATGAGCACGCCGCGAACCGCCGTCCACAAGCCCTGGCCGGGTCTGATTGCCGCCTACCGCGACCGGTTGCCGGTCGGCGAAGACTGGACGGCGATCACGCTGCTCGAGGGTGGCACGCCGTTGATCCCGGCCGCCCGGCTGTCGGAGCAGACCGGCTGCACGGTCCACTTGAAGGTGGAGGGGCTCAACCCCACCGGCTCGTTCAAGGACCGGGGCATGACGATGGCAGTCACCGACGCCGTGGCGCGCGGACAGCAGGCCGTGTTGTGCGCATCCACCGGAAACACCTCGGCGTCGGCGGCGGCCTACGCGGCGCGCGCCGGCATCACCTGCGCGGTCCTGATACCCCAGGGCAAGATCGCGATGGGCAAGCTCGCGCAGGCGGTTATGCACGGCGCCAAGATCATTCAGATCGACGGCAACTTCGACGATTGCCTGGAGCTGGCCCGCAAGATGGCCGCCGACTTCCCGACAATCTCGTTGGTCAACTCGGTCAACCCGGTGCGTATCGAGGGCCAGAAGACGGCCGCGTTCGAGATCGTGGACGCGCTGGGCACCGCGCCGGACATCCACTCGCTGCCCGTCGGCAACGCCGGGAACATCACCGCGTACTGGAAGGGCTACACCGAGTACCACCAGGACGGCGTGTTCGAGAAGCTGCCCCGCATGCTGGGCACCCAGGCGGCCGGAGCGGCGCCGCTGGTGCACGGCAAACCCGTCAAGAACCCCGAGACCATCGCCACCGCGATCCGGATCGGTTCGCCGGCGTCATGGACTGCCGCCGTTGCGGCTCAGGAGCAATCCAATGGACGCTTTCTGGCAGCGACCGACGAGGAGATCCTGGCGGCCTACCACCTGGTGGCCGAATCCGAGGGCGTGTTCGTCGAGCCCGCCTCGGCGGCCAGCATCGCGGGCTTGCTCAAGTCTGTCGAAGACGGTTGGGTGCCCCGCGGGTCGACCGTGGTGTGCACGGTCACCGGCAACGGTCTGAAGGACCCCGACACGGCGCTGAAGGATGTGCCCAGCGTTTCCCCGTTGCCGGTGGATCCTGTACTCGTCGTCGAGAAGCTCGGGCTGGCCTAGTCGTGAATCAGCTGCTGCCCGCCGGGCTGGTGGCCAGCGCCGTGGTGTCGGCGTCCAGCGCCAATCTTGGCCCGGGTTTTGACACCATCGGCCTCGCATTGAGTCTGTACGACGAGATCGTGCTGGAGACAATCGATTCCGGCTTGGTCGTCGAGGTCGAGGGCGAGGGCGCCGGCCAGGTGCCGCTGGGGCCCGAGCACTTGGTGGTGCGCGCCATCGAGCGCGGGCTACAGGCCGCCGGGGTCCGTGCCCCCGGCCTGGCGGTGCGCTGTCGCAATGCCATCCCACATTCTCGCGGTCTCGGGTCGTCCGCGGCGGCTGTGGTCAGCGGTCTTGCCGCGGTCAATGGCCTTGTCGCGCAAACTCATTCCGCCCCGTTCAGCGAGGCGCAGCTGATCCAGCTGGCCTCGGAGTTCGAGGGTCACCCCGACAATGCCGCGGCCGCGGTGCTGGGCGGCGCGGTGGTTTCGTGGACCGAGCGGGCCGACGACGCACCGGCTTACTCCGCCGTCCCGCTGGCGCTGCACCCTGATATCCGCCTGTTCTGCGCGATCCCGGAGGAGCGGTCATCGACCGCCGAGACGCGGGTACTGCTCCCCGCTCAGGTCAGCCACGAGGATGCACGATTCAACGTCAGCCGCGCCGCATTATTGGTGGTCGCGCTGACCCAGCGCCCGGATCTGCTGATGGCGGCCACCGAAGACGTCCTTCATCAGCCGCAACGAGCCCCGGCCATGCCGGCGTCGGCGGAATATCTGCGGCTGCTGCGGCGTCTTAATGTGTCAGCGACGCTTTCTGGGGCGGGTCCGTCCGTTATCGCATTGACTACCGAGTCGGAGTTGCCTTCGGAGGCGTTGGACTGCGGCGTTGCCAACGGATTCAGGATCACCGAGGTGACGGTCGGCGAAGGGGCTCGCTGGAGCCCGGGTGTCACAGTCGCTGGTTAATCCACAAGCTCGCCGGGGGGTTTGCTTGCTTCGAGCACAGATGCGGGTTATCCTCGGCATCGTCCAGCAATCGCAGCATCTGCATCTGCATACATACTGCCTTGCCGCTGGGATAACACCAATTCTTCTCGTGGACGAGGTTCGCCGTTTTCTCCGCCATCCCAGGCGATCACCGTTGCAGAGTCGATGATTGGGTGCACTCGGCAATTTGGCTGAATGCGACGAACCCCTCGTATGACGTGATCAGCGAGGGAAAGAAAGGAAATCCGTGACTGATACGGACCTGTTCACGGCTGACGAGAGTACGGACAGCAATCAGCTGCCGAACGCCGTGACCACCGACACTCCGGACGTGAAAACCAACGTTTCGGCCGGCTCCCTGTCCACCATGGTGCTGCCCGAACTGCGTGCGCTGGCTAATCAGGCCGGCGTCAAGGGCACGTCGGGGATGCGTAAGAACGAACTCATTGCCGCGATCAAGGAAATCAGGGGACAGACCAACGGCAAATCCGCCGCCACCCCGTCCGAGGACACCGGCAAGTCCGAACAGGACAAGAACCAAGAGAAAACTGCCGCCGAAGAACCGACTGCCCAAGGGGAACAGAAGGATTCGGCGAACGAGGGCAGCCAGCGCCGGGAACGGCGCGGCGCCTCCCGCGAAGCGGGATCGGCCCCCCGCACCGCCGACGAGGCGGACGGCGAGGGCTCGGAGAGCCGCAACGGCACCGCTCCTCGCGAGACCGACAAGCGCGACGGCAACCAGGCCGACAAGCGCGACGGTGGCCAAGGTCAAGGCCACAAGGAATCCAAGAACGACGACCGCGGATCAGATTCCGGCGATCAGCAGGGCTCGGGCGGCCAGCAAGGCCGCGGCGCCTCGAACCAGCAGGATGACGACGGCGACGGCCGTGGGGGCCGGCGTGGCCGCCGGTTCCGCGACCGCCGGCGTCGCGGTGAGCGCTCCGGCGAGGGCGGCGGCGGTGGCGAGGCCGAACTGCGTGAGGACGACGTCGTCCAACCGGTAGCCGGCATTCTTGACGTCCTCGACAATTACGCCTTCGTGCGCACTTCCGGATATCTGGCCGGCCCGCACGACGTCTATGTGTCCATGAATATGGTGCGCAAGAACGGCCTGCGCCGCGGCGACGCCGTGACCGGCGCGGTGCGGGTGCCCAAAGAGGGCGAGCAGCCCAACCAGCGGCAGAAATTCAATCCGCTGGTTCGCCTGGACAGCGTCAACGGTGGACCGGTCGAAGACGTCAAGAAGCGTCCCGATTTCCAGAAGTTGACGCCGCTCTACCCCAACCAGCGGCTGCGCCTGGAAACCACCCCCGACCGGCTGACCACGCGAGTCATCGATCTGATCATGCCGATCGGTAAGGGTCAGCGTGCCCTGATCGTGTCGCCTCCCAAGGCCGGTAAGACCACGATCCTGCAGGACATCGCCAACGCGATCACCAAGAACAACCCGGAATGCCACCTGATGGTCGTGCTCGTCGACGAGCGACCTGAAGAGGTCACCGACATGACGCGTTCGGTGAAGGGCGAGGTCATCGCCTCAACCTTCGACCGGCCGCCGTCAGACCACACGTCGGTCGCCGAGCTGGCGATCGAACGCGCCAAGCGGCTCGTCGAGCAGGGCAAGGACGTCGTGGTGCTGCTGGACTCGATCACCCGCCTGGGTCGCGCGTACAACAACGCGTCACCCGCGTCGGGCCGGATCCTGTCCGGTGGTGTCGACTCCACCGCGCTGTACCCGCCGAAACGGTTCCTCGGCGCGGCGCGCAACATCGAAGAAGGCGGATCGCTGACCATCATCGCCACGGCGATGGTCGAGACCGGGTCCACCGGTGACACGGTCATCTTCGAGGAGTTCAAGGGCACCGGTAACGCCGAGCTCAAGCTGGACCGCAAGATCTCCGAGCGCCGGGTGTTCCCGGCGGTCGACGTCAACCCGTCCGGTACCCGCAAGGATGAGCTGTTGCTCTCGCCCGACGAGTTCGGCATTGTGCACAAACTGCGCCGCGTGCTGTCGGGTCTGGACTCCCACCAGGCCATCGACTTGCTGATGTCGCAGCTGCGCAAGACCAAGACCAACTACGAATTCCTGGTCCAGGTGTCCAAGACGACACCGGGCAACATGGACAACGACTAGCGTCCCGACGTGACCACCGCTGAGGCGACACTGTAACCACGCAGACGACACGCCGATCCGTGTCTGCGTGGCTACAGTCTCGGCGTACCGGCCGCCGGGAATGCGCGGGCGTATCTCGCTGTTTGGGCTGATGTAGGTTGACCTGGCATAATCGACGGTCGACTACCCCCGAGGACCAGTTCAGGTCCCAGGAGTTCGCGCCGGGGCGACAACGATCGAAGAGGACATCATGAAAGCTGACATTCATCCCGCATACGGGGAGACCACCGTGCTCTGCGGTTGCGGTAACACGTTCAACACGCGTAGCACCAAAGACGGCGGTCACATCACTGTCGAGGTCTGCTCGCAGTGCCACCCGTTCTACACCGGCAAGCAGAAGATTCTGGACAGCGGTGGCCGCGTGGCGCGCTTCGAAAAGCGCTACGGAAAGCGCAAGGGCGGAACCGACAAGGCCGAATCGGCCGACAAATAGCTGCCTTACCGACGCCCGAACTGTGCACGAAACTGCGCAGGCCGGGCGTCGGTTCGCGTTTGCGGTAAATAAGCTCGCTGGGACCGGGGAGGAGGTGTGAAATGACGCAGCCGGTACAGACGATTGACGTGCTGCTGGCCGAGCACGCCGAACTGGAGCGGCGACTGGCCGACCCTGAGCTGCACAGCAATCCCGACGAGGCGCGCAAGGCCGGCCGTCGATTCGCGCGGCTGGCCCCGATCGTCGCCACGCATCGCAAGCTGGAGTCGGCACGCGACGACCTGGAGACCGCCCGCGAACTGGCCGCCGACGACGACTCGTTCGCCGACGAGGTCGTCGAACTCGAAGCGCGGGTGGCCGAACTGGACACCCAGCTCACCGACATGCTGGCGCCGCGCGATCCGCATGACGCCGACGACGTCGTGCTCGAGGTCAAATCCGGTGAAGGCGGCGAGGAATCGGCGTTGTTCGCTGCCGACCTGGCCCGGATGTACATCCGCTACGCCGAACGGCACGGCTGGACGGTGACGATGCTGGACGAAACCACCTCCGACCTGGGCGGCTACAAGGACGCGACGCTGACGATCGCCAGCAAGGGCGACTCGGCCGACGGGGTGTGGTCGCGGCTGAAGTTCGAGGGCGGCGTGCACCGGGTGCAGCGCGTCCCCGTCACGGAATCCCAAGGGCGTGTGCATACTTCGGCCGCCGGGGTGTTGGTCTACCCAGAACCCGAGGAAGTCGAGCAGGTGCAGATCGACGAGAGCGACCTGCGCATCGACGTCTACCGCTCGTCCGGCAAGGGCGGGCAGGGCGTCAACACCACCGACTCCGCGGTGCGAATCACCCACCTGCCCACCGGAATTGTGGTCACCTGCCAAAACGAGCGATCGCAGCTGCAGAACAAGATCCGCGCCATGCAGGTGCTGGCTGCCCGGTTGCAGGCACTCGCCGAGGAGCAGGCATCGGCCGACGCGTCGGCGGACCGGGCCAGCCAGATCCGCACCGTCGACCGCAGCGAGCGAATCCGCACCTACAACTTCCCGGAGAACCGGATCGCCGACCATCGAATCAACTTCAAGGCACACAATCTCGACCAGGTTCTCGACGGTGACCTGGATGCGTTGTTCGACGCATTGAGCGCCGCCGACAAACAGGCCCGGTTGCAACAGGCATGACCGTCCTGCGGCGCGCAATCGACTCTGCTGCGGCGGTGCTCGCCGAGGCCGGAATCGATTCTGCGCGTTGGGATGCCGAGGAATTGGCCGCTCATGTGGCAGGTGCCGAGCGTGGTCGGCTGACCTTGGTTGAGTCGATCGACGACGAGTTTTTGGTGCGATACCACGACATCGTCGCCGCCCGCTCGCGGCGAGTGCCGTTGCAACACCTGACCGGGACCGCGGCGTTCGGGCCGGTCCTGCTGCACGTCGGCCCCGGAGTCTTCATCCCGCGCCCGGAGACCGAGGCCATCTTGGAGTGGGCCGTCGCGCGGCGGCTCGACGCAGCGCCGGTGATCGTCGACTTGTGCACGGGATCCGGCGCGTTGGCGGTGGCACTGGCCCGGCATCGGCCGACGGCGCGGGTGATCGCCATCGACGATTCCGATGCGGCCCTGGACTATGCCCGGCGAAACGTGGAGGGCACCGCGGTCGAGCTGGTCCGCGCCGACGTCACCGAGCAAGGTCTGCTGCCCGAGCTGGACGGACGAGTCGACCTGGTCGTGGCCAACCCGCCTTACGTGCCGGATGACGTTGCGTTGGACCCCGAAGTCGCTCAGTACGATCCGGCGCACGCGGTGTTCGGCGGCCCGGACGGCATGACCGTGATCAGCGCGGTGGTGGACCTCGCTGGACGCTGGCTGCGTCCCGGCGGCGTATTCGCCGTCGAGCACGACGACACCACCTCGTCGCGGACTGTCGAATTAATCGAATGCACAGGTTTTTTCGAAGACGTCCGGGCACGGCAAGATCTCACCGGCCGGCCAAGATTCGTGACCGCGTGTAGGAGCGCCCGTGACTGAGGTGTTCAATTGTGCTGAGCCCGAACAGCGTTCGGCTGGAATTAGCTCGGCTGTCGGAGCGCTCAAGGGTGGACGACTAGTCGTGATGCCGACCGACACCGTGTACGGCATCGGCGCCGACGCGTTCGACAACACCGCGGTGGCCGCGCTGCTGGCGGCAAAGGGCCGCGGGCGCGACATGCCGGTCGGCGTGCTGGTGGGTTCGTGGCACACCATTGAGGGCCTGGTCTACACGATGCCGGACGGGGCCCGCGAACTGATCCGCGCGTTCTGGCCAGGTGCGCTGAGTCTGGTTGTGGCGCAAGCGCCATCGCTGCAGTGGGATCTCGGGGATGCCCGTGGCACGGTGATGCTGCGGATGCCGTTGCACCCGGTGGCGATCGAGCTGTTGCGCGAGGTCGGGCCGATGGCGGTGTCCAGCGCCAATGTCTCCGGTCGCCCGCCGGCGGTGAACGCCGTCGAGGCGCGTGA
The DNA here is from genome assembly GCF_059812735.1 of Mycobacterium sp. NGS40. Taxonomy (NCBI): domain Bacteria; kingdom Bacillati; phylum Actinomycetota; class Actinomycetes; order Mycobacteriales; family Mycobacteriaceae; genus Mycobacterium; species Mycobacterium sp. NGS40. Next base: position 226,227 of record NZ_JCALDG010000009.1, on the reverse strand, counting down.
CCAACTCGGCGATCTCGTCGATGTCTATCTCGACGCGGGACCCTCACAGCAGCAGGCGGCCTCGACGATCGTTGACCTCACCGGCGAGACGCCGCACCTGCTGCGCGCCGGACCGGTAAGCGTCGAGCGCATCGCGGACGTGCTTGGAATGGACCCGGGACGGTTGATCGCCTAGCGGCGCAGCGGTGATGAAGCGAGACCTCAGGTCTCAGGAAGGTGGCGTACGGTCTCGTGGTGTCCAGCGACCCAGCCAGCAATCTCGTCAGCCTTGCCGCTGGTCTGCACACCCTGTCCGACCGTGGCGCCGGGGTCCCGCTGCGCGAGCTGGCGTTGGTCGGACTGACCGCCGCGATCATCACCTACTTCGCGACCGGACCGGTGCGGGTGCTGGCCACTCGTTTAGGCGCGGTCGCCTACCCACGCGAACGCGATGTGCACGTCACGCCCACCCCACGCATGGGCGGGTTGGCGATGTTCGTCGGTGTTCTCTCCGCGGTGTTCCTGGCATCCGAGCTCCCGGCGCTCACCCGGGGTTTCGTCTATTCCACCGGCATGCCGGCGGTGCTGGTGGCGGGCGCGGTGATCATGGGCATCGGACTCATCGACGACCGCTGGGGCCTGGACGCCCTGACGAAATTTGCCGGCCAGATCACCGCGGCCAGCGTGCTGGTCACGATGGGTGTCGCATGGAGCGTGCTGTACATCCCGTTCGGTGGTGTCGGCACCATCGTGCTGGACCAGGCGTCGTCGATCCTGCTGACGCTGGCGCTGACGGTGTCGATTGTCAACGCGATGAACTTCGTCGACGGGCTCGACGGGCTGGCGGCCGGGCTGGGACTGATCACCGCGCTGGCGATCTGCGTGTTCTCGGTCGGTCTGCTGCGTGACCATGGCGGCGACGTGCTGTTCTATCCGCCGGCCGTCATCTCGGTCGTGCTGGCGGGGGCCTGCCTGGGCTTTCTGCCGCACAACTTCCATAAAGCCAAAATTTTCATGGGCGACTCCGGCTCGATGCTGATCGGCTTGATGCTTGCTGCCGCGTCCACCACCGCGGCCGGACCGATCTCGCAAAATGCCTACGGCGCCCGTGACGTCTTTGCTCTGCTGTCACCGTTCCTGCTGGTGGTCGCGGTGATGTTCGTGCCGATGCTCGACCTGCTGCTGGCCATCGTGCGGCGAACCCGTGCGGGCCGCAGCGCGTTCAGCCCCGACAAGATGCATCTACACCATCGGTTGCTGCAGATCGGCCATTCGCATCGCCGGGTGGTACTGCTCATCTATTTGTGGGTCGGGATCGTCGCGTTCGGCGCCGCCAGCACGATCTTCTTCAACCCGCGCGATACCGGCGCGGTGATGCTGGGCGCGATCGTGGTTGCCGGCGTCGCGACGGTGATTCCGCTCCTGCGCCGCCGCGACGATTACCCCGACGAGGACTACGACGGGCAGTAGTAGTGCCGCTGACCTTGTGGTACGGTGCTGGTAGAACCCCAAAAAGAATCTTGAGGGTTGCCGGCCAGTCGGCCCGCCGGATCGTTTTCCGACCGTGCCGATCGACGACCGACGCAGGGAGATACCCCTTGAGTGAATCCCCTGTGACGTGCGATACGCTCGGCGGGCTACCGATCAGTCGGTCGGAAGTTTTCCGCTCCGCCAATCCGGATTGAGGTGCTGCAGTGACGACACCAGCGCAGGACGCGCCGTTGGTGTTTCCGTCCGTTGCATTCAACCCGTCTCGGCTCCTGGTGGTTTGCGCTGCGATCACCGCGGTGGCGGTAGCTGGCGCCGCTTTCTCGGGTCATCTGATGGTCGGAGTGTTCTTCGGCGTCGGGCTGCTGCTGGGTTTGCTCAACGCGCTGCTGGTGCGTCGCTCCGTTGCGTCGATAACGGCGAAAGAACATCCGATGAAAAGCTCGATGGCGCTGAATTCGGCGACTCGGCTGGCGATCATCACCGTCATCGGCCTGATCATTGCTTACATTTTCCGGCCCGCCGGCTTAGGCGTGGTGTTCGGCTTGGCCCTGTTCCAGGTGGTGTTGGTGCTCTCGACCGCCCTGCCGGTCTGGAAGAAGCTGCGCGCCGGCGACTGGGCGGAGCCCGCATCCGAAGGTACCGAAAGAGGGAACACCAGCGATGAGTGAGACGAGGTTCCTGGCCGAGGGCGCGATCGAGGTCGGCGAGCACACCCACGCCACCTGGCTCGGGCTGACCGTCAACACCGACACGATCCTGTCGACCGGGATCGCCGCTCTGATCGTCCTGGCGCTCGCCTTCTACTTGCGCGCGAAGATCACCTCGACCGGGGTGCCCAGCGGAGTCCAATTGTTCTGGGAGGCCATCACGGTCCAGATGCGTGACCAGATCGAGGCGGCCGTCGGGATGCGGATCGCGCCCTTCGTCCTGCCGCTGGCGGTCACCATCTTCGTGTTCATTCTGATCTCCAACTGGCTCTCGGTGCTGCCGCTGCAGTACACCGACAAATCCGGGCGCACCACCGAGTTACTCAGCTCGGCGGCCGCGGACATCAATTACGTACTCGCACTGGCTCTTTTCGTGTTCGTCTGCTACCACGTGGCCGGTATCTGGCGCCGCGGCATCGTCGGGCACCCGCTCGCGGTGCTCAAGGGTCACGTGGCGTTCCTGGCCCCGATCAACCTCGTCGAGGAACTCGCCAAGCCGATCTCGTTGTCGCTGCGACTTTTCGGCAACATCTTCGCCGGCGGCATCTTGGTCGCGCTAATCGCGCTCTTCCCGCCCTACATCATGTGGGCGCCCAACGCGATCTGGAAAGCGTTCGACCTCTTCGTCGGCGCGATCCAGGCCTTCATCTTCTCGATCCTGACCATCCTGTACTTCAGCCAAGCCATGGAGATCGAGGATCACCATGACTGAGACCATCTTTGAATCGGCCTGAGCCACACACGATTACAGAAGCCTGGTAGACAACTACCAGTTATAAGGAGGATAAGAATGGCCCTGGACCCCCAAGTCGCTGCCGCTGCACTCATCGGCGGTGGAATCATCATGGGCGGCGGCGCAATCGGTGCCGGTATCGGTGACGGTATTGCCGGTAACGCACTGGTTGCGGGTATTGCCCGTCAGCCGGAAGCGCAAGGCCGGTTGTTCACGCCGTTCTTCATCACCGTCGGTCTGGTTGAGGCGGCGTACTTCATCAACCTGGCCTTCATGGCGCTGTTCGTCTTCGCCACCCCCGTCGGCTAGTTCGCAGTGATGGGTGACGCGAGCCGCAGCGTTCTGGCGTCCAGCCAGTTAGTAGCCGAGGGAGGCAACAACTTCCTCGTCCCCAACGGCACTTTCTTTTTCGTGCTGGCGATCTTCTTGATCGTGCTGGCCGTCATCGGCACGTTCGTCGTGCCGCCGGTCATGAAGGTGTTGCGCGAACGCGACGCGATGGTCGCCAAGACCGCCACCGACAACAAGAAGGCGAACGAGCAATTCGAGGCCGCCCAGGCGGATTACGAGAACGCCATGAGGGAAGCCCGGGTCGAGGCGTCGTCGTTGCGCGACAACGCCCGGGCGGAAGGTCGTAAGGTCGTCGAGGACGCGCGGGCCAAAGCCGAGCAACAGGTCGCTTCGACGGTGCAGACGGCAGCCGAGCAACTGAAGCGCGAAAGGGACGCTGTGGAATTGGATCTGCGTGCCAACGTGGCAACCATGTCGGCAACGTTGGCCAGTCGCATCCTCGGCGTCGACGTCACAACCACTGCCGCGACAAGGTAACTATCAATGTCGACGTTTATCGGGCAGCTGATCGGATTCGCCGCCATCGTTTTCCTGGTGGTGCGTTATGTCGTGCCGCCAGTCCGCAATTTGATGGCCGCTCGTCAGAACACGGTGCGCCAGCAATTGGAAGACGCGGCCAAGGCTGCCGACCGGCTGACGGAATCCACTACCGCCCATAGCAAGGCAGTGGAGTCCGCGAAGTCTGAAGCTGAGCACGTCGTCGAAGAAGCCAAGACCGACGCCCAGCGCATCACCGAGCAGTTGCGCGCCCAGGCTGAAGTCGAGGCCGAACGCATCACGGGACAGGGCGCTCGCCAGGTAGAGCTGCTGCGGGCCCAGCTGACCCGTCAGCTTCGCCTGGAGCTTGGACACGAATCCGTGCGCCAGGCAAAGGAATTGGTACAGACCTACGTCGCCGATGCGACGCAGCAGTCGGGCACCGTCGATCGGTTTTTGGACGAACTCGAGGCGATGGCGCCGGCGTCGGCGGAGGTCTCCTACCCGCTGATGACCAAGATGCGTTCGTCGAGTCGCGAAGCGCTGCGCAACCTGTCGGACCGGTTCACCACCATCGCCAAAGATCTTGACAAACCCGGACTTTCGAAGCTGTCCAGCGAACTGGTGTCGGTGGGCCAGCTGCTCGACGAGGAGATCGTGGTCACCCGGTACCTGACCGTGCCGGCCGAGGACGCGGCACCGCGGATCCGGCTGCTCGAACGGCTGGTGTCCGGCAAGGTCGGCGACGCCACGCTCGAGGTACTGCGGGCGGCCGTCTCGGAACGTTGGTCGGCCAACGCCGACCTGGTCGACGCGATCGAACACATGTCGCGCCAAGCGCTGCTGGAGGTTGCCGAACGCGACGGAAAGGTCGACGAGGTCGAAGACCAGTTGTTCCGGTTCTCCCGGATTCTGGACGCGCAGCCGCGGCTCTCGATTTTGTTGGGCGACTACGCCACTCCGGCCGAGAAGCGGGTGGAGTTGCTGCACAAGGTACTCGACTCCAGTGGCAGTGCGGTCAATCCGCTCGTCGTCGCGTTGCTGTCGCAGACGGTCGAGCTGCTCCGGGGTGAGCAGGCGGAAGAGGCCGTGCAGTTCCTGGCGGAAGTTGCGGTGGCTCGCCGCGGCGAGGTCGTCGCCGCGGTCCGCGCAGCCGCCGAGCTCAGCGACGCCCAGCGCACCCGTCTCACCGAAGTTCTCAGTCGTATTTACGGGCATCCGGTGACGGTTCAGCTCGAGATCGATGCCGACCTGTTGGGCGGGTTACTCATCGCTGTCGCCGACGAGGTGATCGACGGGTCGCTCTCGTCGCGTCTGGCCGCAGCCGAGGCGCAGCTACCCGACTAACCCGAATCAGCCACCACCACCCCGCGAACGCCGGAAATCAAGTAGGAAGACGAAAAGCCATGGCCGAGTTGACAATCTCCGCTGATGACATTCAGAGCGCGATCGAAGAGTACGTAGGCTCCTTCACCTCCGACAGCTCCCGCGAGGAGGTCGGCAGCGTCGTCGACGCCGGTGACGGCATCGCGCACGTCGACGGCTTGCCCTCGGTCATGACGCAGGAGCTGCTGGAGTTCTCCGGCGGTGTCCTCGGCGTCGCGCTGAACCTCGACGAGCACAGCGTCGGCGCGGTGATCCTCGGTGACTTCGAGAAGATCGAGGAAGGCCAGCAGGTCAAGCGCACCGGCGAGGTCCTCTCGGTGCCCGTCGGTGACGCGTTCCTGGGCCGGGTGGTCAACCCGCTGGGCGAGCCGATCGACGGCCAGGGCGACATCGAGACCGACACTCGTCGCGCGCTGGAAATCCAGGCGCCCTCAGTGGTTCAGCGGCAAAGCGTCAGCGAGCCGCTGCAGACCGGAATCAAGGCCATCGACGCGATGACCCCGATCGGGCGCGGCCAGCGTCAGCTGATCATCGGCGACCGCAAGACGGGCAAGACGGCGGTCTGCGTCGACACCATCCTCAACCAGCGGCAGAACTGGGAAACCGGCGACGAGAAGAAGCAGGTGCGCTGCGTCTACGTCGCTATCGGGCAGAAGGGCACCACGATCGCCTCGGTGCGTCGCGCTCTGGACGAAGGTGGCGCGATGGACTACACCACCATCGTCGCGGCGCCGGCATCCGACTCCGCCGGGTTCAAATGGCTTGCGCCGTACACCGGTTCGGCGATCGCGCAGCACTGGATGTACGACGGCAAGCACGTGCTGATCGTCTTCGACGACCTGAGCAAGCAGGCCGAGGCGTACCGCGCGATCTCGCTGCTGCTGCGCCGCCCGCCGGGCCGCGAGGCTTACCCCGGCGACGTGTTCTACCTGCACTCGCGGCTGCTCGAGCGCTGCGCCAAGCTGTCCGACGAGCTCGGTGGTGGTTCGATGACCGGCCTGCCGATCATCGAGACCAAGGCCAACGACATCTCGGCTTACATTCCCACCAACGTCATTTCGATCACCGACGGCCAGTGCTTCCTGGAATCCGACCTGTTCAACCAGGGTGTGCGCCCGGCCATCAACGTCGGTGTCTCGGTGTCCCGCGTCGGTGGCGCGGCGCAGATCAAGGCCATGAAGGAAGTGGCCGGGTCGCTGCGTCTGGACCTGTCGCAGTACCGCGAGCTGGAAGCGTTCGCCGCGTTCGCCTCCGACCTGGACGCCACCTCCAAGGCGCAGCTGGACCGCGGCGCCCGGCTGGTGGAATTGCTCAAGCAGCCGCAGTACCAGCCGTTGCCCGTTGAGGAGCAAGTGGTTTCGATTTTCCTGGGCACCGGCGGCCACCTGGACTCGGTGCCCGTCGAGGATGTCGGCCGCTTCGAAACCGAGCTGCTGGATCACATGCGGGCCTCCGAGGAGAAGTTTCTGACCGGAATCCGGGATAGCGGAAAGCTTTCCGAAGAGGCCGAGAGCCAGCTCGAGGAGATCATCAAGAAGTTCAAGAAGGGCTTCGCCGCTACGGGTGGCGGGTCGGTGGTGCCGGACGAGCACGTCGAGGCTCTCGACGAAGAGGACTTGGCCAAGGAGTCGGTCAAGGTCAACAAGCCGGCGCCGGAAGACAAGAAGAAGCAAGAGAAGAAGAAGTAGTACTCGATGGCTGCCACACTTCGCGAGTTGCGCGGACGGATCCGTTCCGCCGGTGCGATCAAGAAGATCACCAAAGCCCAGGAGCTGATCGCGACATCGCGTATCGGCAAGGCCCAGGCTCGGCTTCAGGCTGCTCGCCCCTACACCGAAGAGATCACCAATATGCTGACCACGCTGTCCAGCGAGGCAGCACTCGATCATCCGCTGCTGGTCGAACGGCCTGAGCCCAAGCGGGCCGCCGTCTTGGTGGTGTCGTCGGACCGTGGTCTGTGTGGCGCCTACAACTCCGGTGTCTTCCGCCGCGCCGAGGAGCTGTTTTCGCTCCTGCGGGAGGAAGGCAAGACTCCCGTGCTGTACGTGGTCGGCCGTAAGGCGCTGGGCTACTACAGTTTCCGCAACTGGACCATCACCGAATCGTGGACCGGCTTCTCGGAGCAACCCACGGTGGAGAAGGCCGCCGAGGTTGCCTCGACGCTGGTGGATGCGTTCATTCCCGGCAGCGAAGGCAGCGACGAGAACTCCGACGTCGAGGGTGTCGACGAGTTGCACATCGTCTACACGGAATTCAAGTCGATGCTGTCTCAGTCCACCACCGCCCACCGGATGGCGCCGATGGTCGTCGAATACGCCGAAGAACCCGAGGCGCTGCACACGCTGTATTCGTTCGAACCCGATGCGACAACACTTTTCGATGCGCTGTTGCCGCGGTATGTGACCACCCGCGTGTACACCGCGCTCCTGGAATCCGCGGCGTCGGAGCTGGCGTCGCGCCAACGGGCAATGAAGTCGGCCACCGACAACGCCGACGACTTGATCAAGGCCCTGACGCTGATGGCGAACCGCGAGCGGCAGGCCCAGATCACCCAAGAGATCAGTGAAATCGTCGGTGGCGCAAACGCGCTCGCCGACGCCCGAGCCAAATAGCACCACGAGGAAGCGAAGAGAATATGACTGCGACTGCCGAAAAGAAGAAGTCGACCAATACCGACACCAACGGCCGCGTGGTGCGGATCACCGGTCCGGTTGTCGACGTCGAGTTCCCGCGCGGCTCCGTCCCGGAGTTGTTCAACGCGCTGCACGCCGAGATCACCTTCGAGGAGCTCAAGAAGACGCTCACCCTCGAGGTCGCACAGCACCTCGGCGACAACCTGGTCCGCACCATCTCGCTGCAGCCCACCGACGGACTGGTGCGCGGCGTCGCCGTCACCGACACCGGGGCCTCGATCTCGGTCCCGGTTGGCCAGGAAGTCAAGGGCCATGTGTTCGACGCGCTGGGCCGCTGCATGGACGAGCCGGGCTACGGAGAAGACTTCGAGCACTGGTCGATTCACCGCAAGCCGCCGCCCTTCGAAGAGCTCGAGCCGCGTACCGAGATGCTCGAGACCGGCCTCAAGGTCGTCGACCTGCTGACGCCGTACGTGCGTGGCGGCAAGATCGCGCTGTTCGGCGGCGCCGGCGTGGGCAAGACGGTGCTCATCCAGGAGATGATCAACCGTATTGCCCGCAACTTCGGTGGTACTTCGGTGTTCGCCGGCGTGGGGGAGCGCACCCGTGAGGGCAACGACCTGTGGGTCGAACTCAAGGAAGCCAACGTGCTCAAGGACACCGCGCTGGTGTTCGGTCAGATGGACGAGCCGCCCGGCACCCGTATGCGGGTGGCGCTGTCGGCGCTGACGATGGCGGAGTGGTTCCGCGACGAGGCGGGCCAGGACGTGCTGCTGTTCATCGACAACATCTTCCGGTTCACGCAGGCGGGCTCCGAGGTCTCGACGCTGCTCGGTCGTATGCCGTCCGCGGTGGGTTACCAGCCCACGCTGGCCGACGAGATGGGTGAGCTGCAGGAGCGCATCACCTCGACGCGTGGTAAGTCGATCACGTCCATGCAGGCCGTCTACGTGCCCGCCGACGACTACACCGACCCGGCGCCGGCCACCACGTTCGCCCACCTGGACGCCACCACCGAGCTGTCGCGTTCGGTGTTCTCCAAGGGCATCTTCCCGGCGGTGGACCCGCTGGCGTCGAGCTCGACCATCCTCGACCCCAGTGTCGTCGGTGACGAACACTACCGGGTGGCGCAGGAAGTCATCCGAATCCTGCAGCGCTACAAGGACCTTCAGGACATCATCGCCATCCTCGGTATCGACGAGCTGTCGGAAGAGGACAAGCAGCTGGTGCAGCGGGCGCGTCGCATCGAGCGGTTCCTGTCCCAGAACATGATGGCGGCCGAGCAGTTCACCGGTCAGCCGGGTTCGACGGTCCCGCTGAAGGAGACCATCGAGTCGTTCGACCGCCTGACCAAGGGCGAGTTCGACCACGTGCCCGAGCAGGCGTTCTTCCTGATCGGTGGTCTCGACGACTTGGCCAAGAAGGCCGAGAGCCTTGGCGCCAAGCTTTAGTCGGCGATTCCGAAAGATGGTGTGACATGGCTGAATTGAACGTTGAGATCGTCGCCGTCGACCGAAAGATCTGGTCGGGTGAGGCAACGTTCTTGTTCACCCGCACCACTGTCGGCGAGATCGGTATCCTGCCGCGACACATCCCGTTGGTGGCCCAGTTGGTCGATGACGCCATGGTGCGCGTCGAGCGCGACGGCCAGGACGATCTGCGGGTAGCGGTGGACGGTGGATTTTTGTCGGTGACCGAGGAGAGCGTCACCATTCTCGCGGAGTCCGCCGAATTCGCTTCGGAGATCGACGAGGCCGCGGCCAAGCAGGATTCCGAGTCCGACGATCCTCGTGTTGCCGCCAGGGGCCGCGCCAGATTACGCGCCGTCGGCGCAATCGACTAGCCGCACAGGACGAGGCGATGAGCGCGCCCATGATTGGCATGGTCGTGCTCGTCGTCGTGCTGGGGGCGGCCGTTCTGGCCCTGAGCTACCGGCTGTGGAAGCTGCGGCAGGGCGGGACGGCCGGGATCATGCGCGACATTCCGGCGGTGGGAGGTCATGGCTGGCGGCACGGCGTGATCCGTTACCGCGGCGGCGAAGCCGCTTTCTATCGGCTATCCAGCCTGCGCCTGTGGCCGGATCGGCGGGTGTCCCGCCGGGGCGTCGAGATCGTCGCCCGGCGCGCGCCGCGCGGCGATGAATTCGACATCATGACCGACGAGATCGTGGTGCTAGAGCTGCGCGATACCACCCAGGAGCGCAGGTCGGCCTACGAACTGGCGCTCGATCAGGGCGCGTTGACCGCGTTCTTGTCGTGGCTGGAGTCTCGTCCGTCACCGCGCGCACGCCGTCGCAGCGTCTGACGAAAAGCCCGGCAGCTCAACTTGTTCAGGCGCCACCGCCTGGCTTCCCTCCTGGTTTCCAGAGCACATCGCCATCCACGTTGGCGGCCCTGGACAGGATGAAGAGCAGATCCGACAACCGATTCAGGTATTTCGCCGGCAGCACGTTGACTTCGCCGGGTGCGGAGTCGACTGCGGCCCAGGCCGATCGCTCGGCGCGACGCACCACGGTGCGGGCGACGTGCAACAGTGCTGACAACGGCGAACCTCCGGGAAGCACAAAGGAATTCAGCGCCGGCAGCGACTCGTTGTATTTGTCACACCATCCTTCGAGCCGGTCGATGTAGGACTGGGCGACGCGCAGCGGAGGGTATTTCGGGTTTTCCACCACCGGGGTCGACAGGTCCGCACCGGCGTCGAACAAATCGTTTTGGATCTGCCGCAATACGGCGGCGACTTCGGAATCTGGCCGGCCCAGCGCGATCGCGGCGCCGATCGCGGAATTGGCCTCGTCGCAGTCGGCGTATGCGACCAGGCGGGGGTCGTTTTTCGAGACGCGGGAGAAGTCGCTCAATCCCGTGGTTCCGTCGTCGCCGGTCCGGGTATAGATGCGGGTCAGATGTACTGCCATGATCAAACCGTACTCGGCGAAGTGAGTTAGCTGACTGACAAGCCGATACCCCTTCACTAGACTGACGCGGGTGGCTGAGCGATTCGTGGTAACCGGCGGTAATCGGTTGTCAGGCGAAGTCGCAGTAGGGGGCGCCAAGAACAGCGTGCTCAAGCTGATGGCCGCGACCCTGCTGGCCGAGGGCACCAGCACGATCACCAATTGCCCCGACATTCTCGATGTCCCGCTGATGGCCGAGGTGCTGCGCGGCCTGGGCGCCACCGTCGAACTCGACGGCGACGTCGCGCGCATCACCTCACCCGACGAACCCAAGTACGACGCCGACTTCGCGGCCGTGCGACAGTTCCGCGCCTCGGTCTGCGTGCTCGGGCCACTGGTCGGCCGGTGCAAGCGCGCCAGGGTGGCGCTCCCGGGCGGCGACGCGATCGGCTCGCGTCCGCTGGACATGCATCAGGCGGGCCTGCGGCAACTGGGTGCGACGTGCAATATCGAGCATGGGTGTGTGGTCGCTCACGCAGATACGTTGCGCGGCGCGGAGATTCAACTGGAATTCCCCTCGGTGGGGGCCACCGAGAACATCTTGATGGCCGCCGTGGTCGCCGAAGGTGTCACCACGATCCACAACGCCGCGCGCGAACCCGACGTCGTCGATCTCTGCACGATGCTCAACCAGATGGGCGCACGGATCGAGGGTGCGGGTTCGCCGACGATGACAATCACCGGCGTCGACCGGCTGTATCCCACCGAGCACCGGGTGATCGGGGACCGGATCGTGGCCGCCACCTGGGGGATCGCCGCCGCGATCACCCGCGGCGACATCACGGTCAGCGGTATCGATCCGGCGCACCTTCAGGTGGTGCTGCACAAACTGCATGACGCGGGTGCCACCGTCACGCAGACAGACAACAGTTTTCGCGTGACGCAGTACGAGCGTCCGAAGGCGATGAACGTTGCGACGTTGCCGTTTCCCGGTTTCCCGACGGATCTGCAACCGATGGCGATCGCGCTGGCATCGATCGCCGATGGCACCTCGATGATCACGGAGAACGTGTTCGAGGCGCGCTTCCGATTCGTCGAAGAAATGATCCGGCTGGGCGCCGACGCGCGCACCGACGGCCACCACGCCGTGGTCCGGGGCCTGCCGCAACTTTCCAGCGCACCGGTCTGGTGTTCGGATATTCGCGCAGGTGCCGGCCTGGTATTGGCCGGCCTCGTCGCCGACGGTGACACCGAGGTCCACGACGTCTTTCACATCGATCGCGGCTACCCGTTGTTCGTCGAAAACCTGGCGATTTTGGGAGCGGAGATCGAGCGGGTACAGTAACCAAAGTCAGTGCCCCACAGGCGCGGTCACCACTCGAAGGAGACCGAGACCGGGGCTTGACTCCCTCGCCGGATTGGTACTAACCTGGCACGGCTGCCCTCGCAGCGATCACCACGATCGCAAGAAATTGGGGGTTGACGCCTCTGCCGGATCTGTATTAAGCTGGCAGGGTTGCCCCGAAGCGGGCGAGAAAAGCAAGAAAAGTGTTGTTTGAGAACTCAATAGTGTGTTTGGTGTTTTTGTTTGTTGTTGTTTTTTGACCACTCCCAAAACACTCCCCGTGTGATAGGGATGTGGTCGTTTATTTTGATGCCAGTTATATGGCGTCTTTTTGTTAGGTCAGATTTTCTCTGATTCGAAATTCACCTCGCTTGTCGAGGAGTTTTTGTTTGGAGAGTTTGATCCTGGCTCAGGACGAACGCTGGCGGCGTGCTTAACACATGCAAGTCGAACGGAAAGGCCTCTTCGGAGGTACTCGAGTGGCGAACGGGTGAGTAACACGTGGGTAATCTGCCCTGCACTTCGGGATAAGCCTGGGAAACTGGGTCTAATACCGGATAGGACCTTTTGGCGCATGCCTTTTGGTGGAAAGCTTTTGCGGTGTGGGATGGGCCCGCGGCCTATCAGCTTGTTGGTGGGGTGACGGCCTACCAAGGCGACGACGGGTAGCCGGCCTGAGAGGGTGTCCGGCCACACTGGGACTGAGATACGGCCCAGACTCCTACGGGAGGCAGCAGTGGGGAATATTGCACAATGGGCGCAAGCCTGATGCAGCGACGCCGCGTGGGGGATGACGGCCTTCGGGTTGTAAACCTCTTTCAGCAGGGACGAAGCGCAAGTGACGGTACCTGCAGAAGAAGCACCGGCCAACTACGTGCCAGCAGCCGCGGTAATACGTAGGGTGCGAGCGTTGTCCGGAATTACTGGGCGTAAAGAGCTCGTAGGTGGTTTGTCGCGTTGTTCGTGAAAACCGGGGGCTTAACCCTCGGCGTGCGGGCGATACGGGCAGACTGGAGTACTGCAGGGGAGACTGGAATTCCTGGTGTAGCGGTGGAATGCGCAGATATCAGGAGGAACACCGGTGGCGAAGGCGGGTCTCTGGGCAGTAACTGACGCTGAGGAGCGAAAGCGTGGGGAGCGAACAGGATTAGATACCCTGGTAGTCCACGCCGTAAACGGTGGGTACTAGGTGTGGGTTTCCTTCCTTGGAATCCGTGCCGTAGCTAACGCATTAAGTACCCCGCCTGGGGAGTACGGCCGCAAGGCTAAAACTCAAAGGAATTGACGGGGGCCCGCACAAGCGGCGGAGCATGTGGATTAATTCGATGCAACGCGAAGAACCTTACCTGGGTTTGACATGCACAGGACGCCGGCAGAGATGTCGGTTCCCTTGTGGCCTGTGTGCAGGTGGTGCATGGCTGTCGTCAGCTCGTGTCGTGAGATGTTGGGTTAAGTCCCGCAACGAGCGCAACCCTTGTCTCATGTTGCCAGCGCGTAATGGCGGGGACTCGTGAGAGACTGCCGGGGTCAACTCGGAGGAAGGTGGGGATGACGTCAAGTCATCATGCCCCTTATGTCCAGGGCTTCACACATGCTACAATGGCCGGTACAAAGGGCTGCGATGCCGTAAGGTTAAGCGAATCCTTTTAAAGCCGGTCTCAGTTCGGATCGGGGTCTGCAACTCGACCCCGTGAAGTCGGAGTCGCTAGTAATCGCAGATCAGCAACGCTGCGGTGAATACGTTCCCGGGCCTTGTACACACCGCCCGTCACGTCATGAAAGTCGGTAACACCCGAAGCCAGTGGCCTAACCTTTTGGAGGGAGCTGTCGAAGGTGGGATCGGCGATTGGGACGAAGTCGTAACAAGGTAGCCGTACCGGAAGGTGCGGCTGGATCACCTCCTTTCTAAGGAGCACCACGAGAAACACTCCAATTGGTGGAGTGTGAGCCGTGAGGGGTTCTCGTCTGTAGTGGACGGGAGCCGGGTGCACAACAGCAGGCAATCGCCAGACACACTATTGGGCCCTGAGACAACACTCGGCCGGCTTTGGTCGATGTGGTGTCCCTCCATCTTGGTGGTGGGGTGTGGTGTTTGAGCATTGAATAGTGGTTGCGAGCATCTAGACGGATGCGTTGCCTTAGGGCTGCGTATTCGTCAAAAATGTGTAATTTTTCTTTTGGTTTTTGTGTTCGTAAGTGTTTAAGGGCACATGGTGGATGCCTTGGCATCGAGAGCCGATGAAGGACGTGGGAGGCTGCGATATGCCTCGGGGAGCTGTCAACCGAGCGTTGATCCGAGGATTTCCGAATGGGGAAACCCAGCACGAGTTATGTCGTGTTACCCGTATCTGAATATATAGGGTGCGGGAGGTAACGCGGGGAAGTGAAACATCTCAGTACCCGTAGGAGAAGAAAACAAAAGTGATTCCGCGAGTAGTGGCGAGCGAAAGCGGAACAGGCTAAACCGCATGCATGTGTAACCGGGTAGGGGTTGTGTGTGCGGGGTTGTGGGATTGATATTTCTCAGCTCTACCTAGCTGGGGGGCAGTCAGAAAGTGTCGTGGTTAGCGGAAGTGGCCTGGGATGGTCTGCCGCAGACGGTGAGAGCCCGGTACGCGAAAACCCGGCACCTGCCTTGTATCAACTCCCGAGTAGCAGCGGGCCCGTGAAATCTGCTGTGAATCTGCCGAGACCACTCGGTAAGCCTAAATACTTCTCGATGACCGATAGCGGATTAGTACCGTGAGGGAATGGTGAAAAGTACCCCGGGAGGGGAGTGAAATAGTACCTGAAACCGTGTGCCTACAATCCGTCAGAGCTTCCTTGTGGAGTGATGGCGTGCCTTTTGAAGAATGAGCCTGCGAGTCAGGGACATGTCGCAAGGTTAACCCGTGTGGGGTAGCCGCAGCGAAAGCGAGTCTGAATAGGGCGCTTGAGTGGCATGTTCTGGACCCGAAGCGGAGTGATCTACCCATGGCCAGGGTGAAGCGCGGGTAAGACCGCGTGGAGGCCCGAACCCACTTAGGTTGAAGACTGAGGGGATGAGCTGTGGGTAGGGGTGAAAGGCCAATCAAACTCCGTGATAGCTGGTTCTCCCCGAAATGCATTTAGGTGCAGCGTTACGTGTTTCACCACGGAGGTAGAGCTACTGGATGGCCGATGGGCCCTACTAGGTTACTGACGTCAGCCAAACTCCGAATGCCGTGGTGTATAGCGTGGCAGTGAGACGGCGGGGGATAAGCTCCGTACGTCGAGAGGGAAACAGCCCAGATCGCCGGCTAAGGCCCCTAAGCGTGTGCTAAGTGGAAAAGGATGTGCAGTCGCAGAGACAACCAGGAGGTTGGCTTAGAAGCAGCCACCCTTGAAAGAGTGCGTAATAGCTCACTGGTCAAGTGATTGTGCGCCGATAATGTAGCGGGGCTCAAGCACACCGCCGAAGCCGCGGCAACCGCAAGGTTGGGTAGGGGAGCGTCCCCCATGCAGAGAAGCTGTCGGGTAACCGATGGTGGAGTTTGGGGGAGTGAGAATGCAGGCATGAGTAGCGATTAGGCAAGTGAGAACCTTGCCCGCCGAAAGACCAAGGGTTCCTGGGCCAGGCCAGTCCGCCCAGGGTGAGTCGGGACCTAAGGCGAGGCCGACAGGCGTAGTCGATGGACAACGGGTTGATATTCCCGTACCCGTGTATGAGCGTCCCTGACGAATCCATTCTGCTAACCACCCAAATGGTGGTCTATCAATCCCTTCGGGGTGCGAAGACCGCCGGCTGCGTGGGACCCGGGTGGGTAGTAGTCAAGCGATGGGGTGACGCAGGAAGGTAGCCGTACCAGTCAGTGGTAATACTGGGGCAAGCCTGTAGGGAGAACGATAGGCAAATCCGTCGTTCATATTCCTGAGAGGTGATGCATAGCCGATTGAGGCGAATTCGGTCATCCTCAGCTGCCAAGAAAAGCCTCTAGCGAGCGCATACATGGCCCGTACCCCAAACCAACACAGGTGGTCAGGTAGAGAATACCAAGGCGTACGAGATAACTATGGTTAAGGAACTCGGCAAAATGCCCCCGTAACTTCGGGAGAAGGGGGGCCGGCTTACCGTGAACGGCCTTGCGCTGGGAGCGGGAACCGGCCGCAGAAACCAGTGGGAAGCGACTGTTTACTAAAAACACAGGTCCGTGCGAAGTCGCAAGACGATGTATACGGACTGACGCCTGCCCGGTGCTGGAAGGTTAAGAGGACCCGTTAATCGTAAGGTGAAGCGGAGAATTTAAGCCCCAGTAAACGGCGGTGGTAACTATAACCATCCTAAGGTAGCGAAATTCCTTGTCGGGTAAGTTCCGACCTGCACGAATGGCGTAACGACTTCCCAACTGTCTCAACCATAGACTCGGCGAAATTGCACTACGAGTAAAGATGCTCGTTACGCGCGGCAGGACGAAAAGACCCCGGGACCTTCACTACAACTTGGTATTGGTGTTCGGTACTGTTTGTGTAGGATAGGTGGGAGACTGTGAAACTCTAACGCCAGTTAGAGCGGAGTCGTTGTTGAAATACCACTCTGACCGTATTGGACACCTAACTTCGAACCCTAATCGGGTTCAGGGACAGTGCCTGGCGGGTAGTTTAACTGGGGCGGTTGCCTCCTAAAATGTAACGGAGGCGCCCAAAGGTTCCCTCAACCTGGACGGCAATCAGGTGTTGAGTGTAAGTGCACAAGGGAGCTTGACTGCGAGACCTACACGTCAAGCAGGGACGAAAGTCGGGACTAGTGATCCGGCACCCCCGAGTGGAAGGGGTGTCGCTCAACGGATAAAAGGTACCCCGGGGATAACAGGCTGATCTTCCCCAAGAGTCCATATCGACGGGATGGTTTGGCACCTCGATGTCGGCTCGTCGCATCCTGGGGCTGGAGCAGGTCCCAAGGGTTGGGCTGTTCGCCCATTAAAGCGGCACGCGAGCTGGGTTTAGAACGTCGTGAGACAGTTCGGTCTCTATCCGCCGCGCGCGTCAGAAACTTGAGGAAACCTGTCCCTAGTACGAGAGGACCGGGACGGACGAACCTCTAGTGCACCAGTTGTCTCACCAGAGGCACTGCTGGATAGCTACGTTCGGACAGGATAACCGCTGAAAGCATCTAAGCGGGAAACCTTCTCCAAGATCAGGTTTCTCACCCTTTTAGAGGGATAAGGCCCCCCGCAGACCACGGGATTGATAGGCCAGACCTAGAAGCTCAGCAATGAGTGCAGGGAACTGGCACTAACCGGCCGAAAACTTACCAACACAATCGCAACCACTATTTTTTCTGCGGCATTTGCCGCGAAAACCTCGATACCACACCCCCCACCAGAACACTTGAATGAAAAATAAATAGAGTTACGGCGGCCACAGCGACAGGGAAACGCCCGGTCCCATTCCGAACCCGGAAGCTAAGCCTGTCAGCGCCAATGATACTGCCCTATCGGGTGGAAAAGTCGGACACCGCCGAACACACACAAAAATGCCCCCTGCAAAGGGGGCATTTTTGCGTTCTCTTTCAATCGAATAACGTTAAATTGCATCGCAGATTTTCCAATTCGAGCAATGCGCGTTTGCGGCCGAGTCCGCCGCCGAAACCGGTCAGGCTGCCATTGGCGCCGATGACGCGATGGCATGGCACGACAATCGCGACCGGATTGTGGCCATTGGCCAGTCCGACCGCACGCGCGGCACCGGGGGCGCCGATCCGTTCGGCGATTTCTCCATATGAACGAGTCTGTCCATATGGAATCGTCATCAGCGCCTTCCAGACCCGTCGCTGAAATTCGGTGCCCCGCAGGTCGAGTTCAATGTCAAAAGTCGTGAGCTCGCCGGTGAAGTACGCCACTAATTGTTCGACGGCCGCGCCGAACGCTCCCGGATTGGGCGACCAGTCGGCGCGACTCGGTTCGTAGGTCTGGTCGACCATCCGCAGATTGGTCAGCACCGTGCCGTGGCCGGCCAGGGTCAGCAGCCCGATCGGGCTGTCGATGGTGCGGTACTGGATCATGCGACCTCCTGTGGCGGCCATCGGTTCACCGGGTGCTCGAGCGTGGTCCACAAATGCTGGGTGGCGTACGAGCGCCACGGGCGCCAATGTGCGCTGTGCTCAATGAGTTTGCGTTGATTCGTCGGCAAGCCCAGCTGTTTGGCGGCGAGTTGAAGCCCAAGGTCGCTGGCGGGAAACGCGTCCGGGTCGCCGAGACCGCGCATCGCTATCACTTCGGCGGTCCATGGGCCCACCCCCGGCAGTGCCAGCAGCTGAGTGCGCGCGCTGTCCCAATCGCTGCCGGCGTCCAGGACCACGCTGCCATCGAGGAGACCGGCGACCAACCCGGTCATCGTCCGTTGCCGCGACTTGGGCACCGCCAGATGGACGGGATCGATCTCGGCGAGCTGCTCGATCGACGGGAAGGCATGCGTGAGTGTGCCTTCGGGGTCGTGGACGTGCGGCCCGTACGCCCTGACCAATCGGCCGACGTGGGTGCGTGCGGCCTTGGTGGAGACCTGCTGACCGAGCACCGCACGCACCGCGAGTTCCGCCTCGTCGACCGCGCGCGGAATGCGTTGTCCCGGCGCCTTGGCCACGACTGGGGCCAGCAGCGGGTCGCGACTCAACGTGTCCACGATCGCTTCCGGATCCGCGTCGAGGTCGAGCAGGCGCCGACAGCGGGCGATCGCGGTCGTGAGATCGCGAAAGTCATCGAGGGCGAGCAGGCAGCGGACGTGATCGACGGCCGGCGTCAGCGCGACCACGGCGTTGCCGGCCGGCAGCCGAAGGCTGCGCCGGTAGGCGCCGTCGCGCACTTCCTCGCAACCGGGTACGGCGCCCGCGGCCAGATGTCCGAAGACGCCCGCGTAGGCGAAGGGAGTGCGCACCGGCAGCCGAAGGCACACTGTCCCAGGCGAAGTCACTCCGGCTTTCGAAGCCCCCGACCGGGACGCCGCGCGCGTGCGCAGGCCGGTCGGTGTGCTCTCGAACACCAGGCGCACGGTGTCGTTGAACTGGCGGATGCTGGAAAAGCCGGCGGCGAACGCGACGTCGCAGAACGGCAGGTCGGTCGTCTCGATCAGTAGCCGGGCGGTCTGGCTTCGTTGCGCGCGCGCCAGCGCGAGCGGACCGGCGCCGACCTCGGCCTGCAACAGCCGCTCCAGCTGCCGGGGCGTGTACCCGAGGTGGGCGGCTAGACCGCCCACCCCGTCGCGGTCCACCGTTCCGTCGGCGATGAGCCGCATGGCCCGCGCCACGACGTCGCCGCGCACATTCCATTCGGGCGACCCCGGCGAGGCGTCGGGACGGCATCGTTTGCACGCGCGGAAACCCGCCCGCTGCGCGGCCGCCGCCGCCGGATAGAAGCGCACATTGCGGGCCAACGGCGGACGTACCGGGCAGCTGGGCCGGCAGTAGATGCGGGTGGTGAGCACCGCGGTGACGAACCAGCCGTCGAACCGGGCGTCCTTGGACTGGACCGCGCGGTAACAGCGTTCGAAATCGTCGTGCACGCCTCCACAGTTACACCAGAGGGCCGACAAGACTGGCGGAAAAGCGACATGATGGTGGGCGGACGTGCACGCTGTGAACTGCCGATGCCCCGAGGAGTCTGCCATGACCGAGCCGAGGCCCATTGCCGTTGAGAACTTCTCCCATGTCTGCATCGGCGTCTCCGACATGGACAGGTCACTGGCGTTCTACACCGCGGTGCTGGGCATCGACGTCGTCTTCGATGTCGAACTCGAGGGCGGCGGCCTCGACGCCGTGACCGGCGGCACGGCCCAGAAAGGCCGCATGGTCGGCGGACTGATCGGTGCAGCGATGGTCGAACTGCTGTTTCTCGGCGATGTACCGGCCAGCCCGGCCGGCCCGCACCGTGGCTATACCAACATCTCCTTTCGCGTCGCCGATCTCGACGCCACGTACGCGGCCGTGCGGCGCCAGCACCCCGAGGTGCGCACCGAGCCGATCGTCGACATCGGTGGGGTGCGGATGTTCTTCGTCCACGACCCCGATGACACGCCCATCGAGATTCTCGAGCTGCCCGGCGGCGCGCGCAGCACGGTCGAGCTCTGGCGACCCGGCGGCTAAGCCCTCGCGGCGGATGCGATGAAGTCCCGCGCGGCGCGCGACAACGGCCGCGACGAGTCCCAGATCATCCCGATGTCGCGGTAACCGTCCGCGTCAGCCAGGTGCAGCACGCAGACACCTGGCGCATGCTCGCTGCCGTCGATCGGTGTCAGGCTGATGCCCAGGCCCGCGGCCACCAGCCCGGCGTTGGTGGTCAGGTTCGCCGACTCCAGGACGATGCGTGGCTGGAATTGTGCTGCGGCACAAAGCTCATCGAGTAGCTGTCGCATGCCGAATCCCGGATGCATGGTGATGAAAGGCTCGTCGGCGAGATCCGTCATCGACACGGCCGTCGCGCCCGAGAGCCGATGGTCGCGGGGCACCGCGATGCCGAGGCGCTGACGCAACAGGCTGCGCCAGGCCAAGCTTGGCTTCTGTGGTCGAGGCGATACCACCGCAACGTCGATCAAGCCCTCCAACACGCGATCACTGATCGACTCGGCCGCGCCCTCCTCGAGCGTGAACGTCACACGCGGCGACACCTTGGTGAACCCGGCGATCAACCGCGGCACGACGATCGAGCCGAACGAACTCAAGAAGCCGAGCCGGATCTCACCGGCCGCGGGGTTGCTCAGGTCCTCGATTTCGCGCCGGGCCGAATCGAGCTCCAACTGCGCCCGTCGCGCGTGCTCGTAGAAGATGCGGCCGTAGGTGCTCAGCGAGAGTCGGCGGCCGTGGCGGTCGAACAGCGCCACCCCGAGCCGGCGTTCCAGGCGCGCCAGCATCCGCGTCAACGTCGGCTGCGCGATATGCAGTTGTTGGGCCGCCGCCGTGACGTGTTGCAGCTCGGCAAGTGTGAGGAACCACTCGTAGTCGCCATCGGCCATGACCGCCGCCTTTACTTATGTCGCATCTGCATCATAATGTGGGAAATAATTCATTTCCGTTGAGCCGGGTCACGGCGGACTATCAGGTCTATGCCCCAACTCACCGCGACCCCCAGTGCGCACCAAGCCGGCAGCCGCGGATACCGGCGTATCACTGCGGCGCTGGTCGGTGCCGGGCTGGCCAGTTTCGCCGCCATGTACTGCACACAGGCGCTGCTTCCCGCGTTGTCGGCGTACTACCGGATCTCCCCGGCCACGTCGGCGCTGACGGTCTCGCTCACCACCGGAATGCTGGCCGTGTCCATCGTTCCGGCCAGCGTGCTCTCGGAACGCTATGGGCGAATCACCGTGATGCTGGTCTCGGGGGTCGCCTCCAGCGTGATCGGCTTGCTGCTGCCGTTCAGCCCCACGCTCGGTGTGCTGCTGGTCGGGCGGGCGGCCCAAGGCGTCGCGCTCGCCGGGATTCCGGCGGTCGCGATGGCGTTTCTCGCCGAGGAGGTGCACGCGTCGTCGCTGGGATCGGCGATGGGGCGCTACATCGCCGGGACGACGATTGGTGGCTGCGCGGGACGGATCATCCCGGCGCTGGTGCTCGAGGTCAGCAGCTGGCGGGTCGCGCTATTGGTGTGTTCGGTGATGACGTTGGCCGCGACGATAATATTCGCCCTGCTGGTGCCGAAGTCCCAGTTCTTCGCCCCGAAGCCGGTGAGCATCCGCGCGACCACCCAGAGTCTGCTGACGCATCTGCGAAACCCGTTGTTGCTGAAGCTTTTTGTCCTGGCGTTCACGCTGATGGGCGGATTCGTCACCGTGTACAACTACCTCGGCTACCGGCTTGCCGCCGCGCCGTTCGGGTTGCAGCCGTCGGTGGTGGGCCTGCTGTTCCTGCTGTACCTGGTGGGCACCTGGACGTCGGTCGTGGCGGGACGGCTCGCCGACCGCCGGGGGCGCTTGCTCGTGCTGGGATGCGCCCTGCCAATCACCGCGGCGGGGCTGCTGATGACACTGCCGAACGCGCTGCCGGTGGTCGTCGTCGGGACCGGCGTGTTCACCGGCGGGTTCTTCGCCGCGCACGCGGTGGCCAGCGGCTGGGTGGGGTCCGTGGCACGCCGCGATCGCGCCGAGGCGTCCGCGCTGTACCTGTTCAGCTACTACCTGGGCGGGTCGGTGGCCGGGGCGGCGGGCGGGCTGGTCTACAGCGTGGGCAGCTGGCGGTCCACCGTCTGGTTTGTGGGAACGCTGCTGATCCTTGCCCTGCTACTGGTGACGTCGTTGGTCAGGGCCACGGTGCCCGTGCGGATCCGCAGTCTGTCCTAGCGGTCGAAGACATTGCCGCGCACGGTGCCCGGATCGACGAACCATTCATGGCGCAGCACCAGTCCGAACGCTTGCGGTGCGTACGCGGTGCGTGCCGTGTCGGCCTCGTAGGGCGCCGGAAGCCGAAGCAAGCGAAGCACATTGACGAGGGTGTCCACTGAACGACCCCGCTATTCGCCGCGTTCGGGCGAGGCCAGCCGGGTGGGGTGATCGTGTCCACGCAGTGTCACAGTCTCACCCAAACACCAACGGGCACCTTCGCTTTCGCTCGCACCCCGGACGGTGTCCGCGGTCGCCAACAGTCGACCCGGGTGTGACTTGGCCAGCTCGCACAGCCGGGCCGCCTCGTTGACCGGTTCGCCGATCACGGTGTATTCGAAGCGTTCCTTGGCGCCGACGTTGCCCGCGACGACCTGGCCGGCCGCGACGCCGATCCCGGCCTCGAGCTCACTCATTTCGTGCGCCAGCCGATTGCAGATCGCGCGTGCCGCGGCCAGCGCCTCGTCCTCGGGACAGTCGAGGTGATTCGGGGCGCCAAAGATGGCCAGCGATGCGTCGCCTTCGAACTTGTTGACCAATCCGTGGTGCCGGTCGACTTCCTCGACGACGATCGCGAAGAAGCGGTTGAGCACATTGACGACCTCGGTCGGGCGCTGACTGGTCACCAATTGCGTGGAGCCGACGATGTCGATGAACACGACCGCGACGTGGCGCTCTTCGCCGCCGAGTTTCGGTCTGTCGCGCTCGGCGGCCAGGGCGACTTCTCGACCGACGTGCCGGCCGAAGAGATCACGTACTCGCTCGCGCTCGCGCAGGCCGTCGACCATCGCGTTGAAACCGCGTTGCAACTCGCCGAGTTCGGTGCCGTCGAACACCACCAGGTCGCCCCGCAGATCGCCCTGCTCCACTCGCTTGAGGGCCGCGCGCACCACCCGCACCGGTGTCGCCGTCAGCCAGGACAGGATCCACATCAGGATGAAGCCGAAGATCAGCGTCGCGATCGCGACGATCAGCACCGCGACGCTGAGTTGGGTCTCGGTCAGATTGTGCAGCACCAGCGCGAAGAACGCGATCAGCGCGATGCCGAGCACCGGCACGCCGGAACTGAGCAGCCAGACCGTCAGTGTGCGGCCCATGATGCCCGGCGCCAG
This sequence comes from Mycobacterium sp. NGS40, assembly GCF_059812735.1. Lineage (NCBI taxonomy): Bacteria > Bacillati > Actinomycetota > Actinomycetes > Mycobacteriales > Mycobacteriaceae > Mycobacterium > Mycobacterium sp. NGS40. Next base: position 202,806 of record NZ_JCALDG010000009.1, on the reverse strand, counting down.
CCGCTGCGGTACGCGGCCGGCCTCCAGCGCTTGGGCGGCCACCGGTCGCAAGGCGAACTCGGTGAACAAATAGCACGCGGTGGCCACCAAGATGCCGCAGAAGCTCACCGAGAAGCCCACGATCGGGATGAACAGCTTATTGGCCAGCCCGTAGAGCGTGGTCAGCAACGCGGTCCCGACGCCCCACAACACCAACACCCCGATCGCCAGCCAGAACGGGGCCAGGAAGGTGTTGCGTTCGTCGTCGAGGGTGGGCGCGCGCTCCTCGATCGCCCACCGCAGGGCGGCCGTCGTCCGGTGGGTGATCCAGAAGGTGCCGAGCGCCAGCGCGACGGCGACGTATCCGGGTGCGACGGCCCAGGTGATCCACGCCGGCGCGTCCGTGAAGATGCTGGGCGACGGCAACGCGACGCCCAAAAGCAGCACAGCCACGCCGATCCCGATCAGATTCGTGATCAGGATGAAGATGGTCAGGATGAGCTGAATGCGCACCCGCCGGCGGGCCTGGCTCTCGCTCACCCGTCCGAGCAGCAACGAACCGTAGGCGGGCGTCTCCTGTAACCGGCCGCTCTGACGGGTGACCCTTTCGAGCACCCGTCCCAAGCGTTGCGCCATGCTCTTGTTCGCCGACATGGTGGCGTCAGCCTAATTCGTCAACGACGCTCTAAGGTGAGTCGGGTGCGTCTAGTGATCGCCCAGTGCACCGTCGACTACGTTGGCCGGCTCACGGCGCATCTGCCGTCGGCGCGTCGGTTGTTGCTCTTCAAGGCCGATGGGTCGGTCAGCGTGCACGCCGACGACCGCGCCTACAAGCCGCTGAATTGGATGAGTCCGCCGTGCTGGTTGACCGAAGAGGTCGTCGGCGAGACGCCGGTGTGGGTGGTGCAGAACAAGACGGGCGAACAGCTGCGCATTACCGTCGAGGAGGTCGAGCACGACTCCAGCCACGATCTGGGCGTCGACCCCGGGCTGGTCAAGGATGGTGTCGAGGCGCATCTGCAGGCGCTGCTCGCCGAACACGTCCAGCTGCTGGGTGAGGGATATACGTTGGTGCGCCGCGAATACATGACGGCGATCGGCCCCGTCGATCTGTTGTGCCGGGACGCCCACGGTGGCTCGGTGGCCGTGGAGATCAAACGGCGCGGCGAGATCGACGGCGTGGAGCAGCTCACCCGCTACCTCGAACTGCTGAATCGCGATACCGTGCTGGCTCCGGTCCAGGGCGTGTTCGCGGCGCAGCAGATTAAGCCTCAGGCCCGAACTTTAGCCACCGACCGCGGAATACGTTGTCTTACACTGGATTACGACAAGATGCGCGGAATGGACAGCGACGAGTACCGGCTGTTCTGACTTGCCCGATTAGACTGGTCGGTATGGCTCGGCGCCGCACCCCGCCCCGCCGGCAACAGCTGCCTTCGCTGTCGCCGGCGCTGCGGCGAGTGGAAATCGGGCCCGGCGGTGACGACTACGAGGTACGTCCGATTGCCGCCGCGCGTGCACTCAAGACCTACCGATGCCCCGGCTGCGATCACGAAATCCGCTCCGGCACAGCACATCTGGTGGTATGGCCGACGGACTCACCACTGGGCGGGGTGGACGAGCGTCGGCACTGGCACACGCCGTGCTGGACGAACAGAGCAAACCGCGGCCCAACCAGAAAATGGTCGTGAAACGACAGGGCGGCTAGAGAGCGGCTAGGAAGCCGGCTCGACCAACTCCATCAAGACGCCGCCGGCGTCCTTGGGGTGGATGAAGTTGATCCGCGAGTTCGCTGTGCCGCGACGTGGGGCCTCGTAGACCAGTCGGACGCCCTGGGACTGCAGGTGTTCGCAGAGCGCGTCCAAATCGCTGACTCGCACCGCCATCTGCTGGATGCCCGGGCCGCGCTTGTCCAGGAATTTGGCGATCGTCGAGGACTCGTCGATCGGGGCCATCAACTGGATCTGCGCCGTGCCGGGTTCGCCGTCCTGGACGGCGATCATGGCTTCGCGGATTCCCTGGTCCTCGTTGACTTCCTCGTGCACCAACACCATGCCGAGGGTGTCGTGGTACCAGGCGATGGCCGCATCCAGGTCGTCGACTGCGATGCCGACGTGATCGATCGCAGTCACCAATGAGGTGGCCAGGATCTGACGGGCGTCAACTTGATCGGTCGTCATCACATAACGGTAACCTGGCGGCAAAGATTGCGCTTCTCCGGGAGGCCGAATGGGCCGTCCATGCGTCGCTAGGAGGTAGTTATGACGACATCGGTGATCGTTGCTGGAGCACGGACCCCGATCGGCAAGTTGATGGGTTCGCTGAAGGATTTCTCGGCCAGCGATTTGGGTGCGATCGCGATCGCCGGTGCGCTGGAGAAGGCCAATGTGCCCGCCTCCGCGGTGCAGTACGTGATCATGGGCCAGGTGCTGACCGCAGGCGCGGGCCAGATGCCCGCCCGTCAGGCCGCGGTGGCCGCCGGCATCGGCTGGGACGTCCCGGCACTGAGCATCAACAAGATGTGCCTGTCCGGAATCGACGCCATTGCGCTGGCCGATCAGCTGATCCGGGCCGGGGAGTTCGACGTCGTGGTGGCCGGTGGCCAGGAGTCCATGACCAAGGCCCCACACCTGCTGATGGACAGCCGCGCGGGCTACAAGTACGGCGACGTGACCGTGCTCGACCACATGGCCTACGACGGCTTGCACGACGTGTTCACCGACCAGCCGATGGGCGCGCTGACCGAGCAGCGCAACGACGTCGACAAGTTCACCCGCGCCGAGCAGGACGAGTTCGCTGCGCGGTCGCATCAAAAAGCCGCCGCGGCGTGGAAGGACGGCGTCTTCACCGACGAGGTGGTGCCGGTGAACATCCCGCAGCGCAAAGGCGATCCGTTGCAGTTCGCCGAGGACGAGGGCATCCGGGCAAACACCACGGCCGAGTCGTTGGCCGGCCTGAAACCGGCCTTCCGCAGCGACGGCACCATCACCGCCGGCTCGGCGTCGCAGATCTCGGACGGGGCCGCGGCGGTCGTGGTGATGAGCAAGGACAAGGCGCAGGAGATGGGCCTGTCGTGGCTGGCGGAGATCGGCGCTCACGGAGTCGTGGCAGGGCCCGATTCGACGCTGCAGTCCCAGCCCGCCAATGCGATCAAAAAGGCACTCGGCCGCGAGGGCATCACGGTTGACCAGCTCGATGTGGTGGAGATCAACGAGGCGTTCTCGGCGGTGGCACTGGCATCAACACGCGAACTCGGGATCGACCCCGAGATCGTCAACGTCAACGGCGGTGCGATCGCGGTGGGACATCCGATCGGCATGTCAGGCGCCCGGATCACGCTGCATGTCGCCTTGGAGCTGGCGCGGCGCGGTTCGGGTTACGGCGTCGCGGCGCTGTGCGGCGCCGGGGGCCAGGGCGACGCACTGATTCTGCGGGCCGGCTAACCCCGGACTGACCAGCGGTCAGCGTTGCTGGAAGACCGGCTGCGGTGCGCGTTGTGATGTTGCTCTCATGAGACGACCAGGTGCCTTGGCGGGGCCGGTTTTCGGTCGAATCCGCCCGTGCGGGAGCCCCTGCGCAACCGGGTGGATTGATGGTCGGCGCGCATGACAGACTTGACGGCGTGACGCGTCCGAGATCATCGATCGGGCCCGCGCTTGCCGGTGCGGTCGACCTGTCCGGTCTGAAGCAACGTGCTCAGCAGACCCCGTCAGCCGCCGGTGCCGCGGGCCGGCCGACGCCTGCGGGGCCGGGGACCACCGAGGTCAACGAGGCCAATTTCGAAGCCGAGGTGCTGATCCGCTCCGACGAGGTGCCCGTGGTGGTCGCTTTGTGGTCGCCGCGCAGCGAGGCATGCGTCGAGCTGGTCGACACGCTGTCCGGTCTGGCCGCCCAGGACGGCGGCAAATGGGCGCTGGCGACGGTCAACGTCGATGTGGCGCCACGGGTGGCCCAGATCTTCGGTGTGGAAGCCGTTCCCACCGTCGTGGCCCTGGCGGCCGGCCAGCCGCTGTCCAGCTTCCAGGGTTCGCAGCCCGCCGATCAGTTGCGCCGCTGGCTGGACCAACTGCTGTCGGCGACGGCCGGAAAGCTCAAGGGCGCAACCGGTTCCGAGGACGACGCCGAGGTCGACCCGGCCCTGGCCCTGGCGCGCCAGCAGCTGGAAGCCGGTGATTTCGAGGCGGCCAAACAGTCCTACCAGGCGTTGCTGGACACCAATCCGGACAGCGTCGAGGCCAAGGGCGCGATCCGCCAGATCGACTTCCTCACGCGCGCAACCGCACAACGTCCGGATGCGGTGACCGTCGCGGACGGCGCGCCGGGCAACATCGAGGCGGCCTTCGCGGCCGCCGATGTGCAGATCCTCAACCAGGACGTGACAGCGGCATTCGAGCGATTGACGGCGTTGGTGCGCAGCACTTCTGGCGATGAGCGCACTCGGGTCCGAACCCGGCTGATCGAGTTGTTCGAACTCTTCGATCCCGCCGACCCTGAGGTCATCGCCGGCCGTCGAAACCTCGCCAACGCGCTGTACTAGAGCAAACCTCAGTTGCGGTAGGGGGCCGGGGCCGCAGGCACGGGGATCGGGTTGGCGAGCACCCAAGAGACCGCCAGCTCGGCGACTCGGTATAACTCGGCCCTTCCGCCCCCGCCGCTTCGTACGGTGTCTCTCAATGTGTTCAGTTCGCTCTGATCGGCCACCGGGCGCCCACCGGTCAGCAACTGCGCCAGGTGGTCGGCCATAGCGCAGAAATCTGCGTCCCAATTGATAGCGCCGTTATCCAGGATCTCGCGTGAAAGCTTGCCCGCCAGGCGAATCGCCTCGCCCTGTTGGCTCGCGGCGGCACCGCCCTGCGGCACCAGCAGGCGCCACAGCTCGTCGAACTGTTCTTGCCAAGCCGTGCTTGTCACCGCAATCGGCGCCGCGGTGGCGTACTTGTTCTTCCGTCTCCACACCGCGCGGGGGATTACTCCGGTGCCAGCCACAGCGCCGACGTGGGCGGCAACACCAGCTGCGCCGAGGCGGGACGGCCATGCCACGGGTCCTCGGTGGCGTCGACTCCGCCGAGATTGCCGATGCCGGAACCGTTGTAGTCCGTCGCGTCGGTGTTGAGCACCTCGCGCCAGCGACCGGCGCTGGGCAGACCGAGTCGATAGCCGCTGTGCTCGGCGCCCGCGAAATTGAACACGCACGCCATGACCGAGCCGTCGTTGCCGTAGCGCAGGAAGCTCAAAACGTTGTTGCCGGAATCGTTGGCGTCGATCCAGGAGTAACCCTCGGGTGTGGTGTCGCGGCTCCACAGCGCCGAGTGGTCACGGTAGATGGCGTTGATGTCGCGCACGAAACGCAGTATGCCGTTGGAGAAGCCCTGCTCGTCGAGCTGCCACCAGTCCAAGCCGTTTTGTTCGGACCACTCGGCGCGCTGGCCGAATTCCTGTCCCATGAACAACAACTGCTTACCGGGATGAGCCCACTGGTAGGCGAGCAGGCTACGCAGCCCGGCGGCCTTGACGTGGTTGTTGCCGGGCATGCGGCCCCACAGCGTGCCCTTCCCGTGCACCACCTCGTCGTGGCTGAGCGGCAGCACGTAGTTCTCGCTGAACGCATACAGCATCGAGAAGGTCATCTCGTGGTGGTGGAAGCTGCGGTGGATCGGGTCGCGGCTGATGTAGTCCAGCGTGTCGTGCATCCAGCCCATGTTCCACTTCATCGAAAAGCCCAGCCCGCCAAGGTTGGTCGGCCGTGTTACGCCGGGCCACGACGTCGACTCCTCGGCGATCGTGACGATCCCCGGCGCGGCCTTGTGCGCCGTCGCGTTCATCTCCTGCAGGAACTGCACCGCTTCGAGGTTTTCTCGTCCGCCGTATATGTTGGGTGTCCAGCCGCCCTCGGGCCGCGAGTAGTCCAGGTAGAGCATCGACGCCACCGCGTCCACTCGCAGGCCGTCGATGTGGTATTCCTCGAGCCAATAGAGCGCGTTGGCGACCAAGAAGTTGCGTACCTCGCGCCGGCCGAAGTCGAAAACGTAGGTGCCCCAATCGAGTTGCTCACCGCGCTTGGGGTCGGAGTGCTCGTAGAGCGCAGTGCCGTCGAAGCGGCCCAACGCCCACGCGTCCTTGGGGAAGTGCGCCGGAACCCAGTCCACGATCACGCCGATGCCGGCCTGGTGCAGGGCGTCGACGAGCGCCCGGAAATCGTCGGGGGTGCCGAATCTCGATGTCGGCGCGTAGTACGACGTGACCTGATATCCCCACGATCCGGCGAAGGGGTGCTCGGCCACCGGCAGCAGCTCTACGTGGGTGAAGCCATGCTCCACAACGTAATCCGTCAGCTCGGTGGCGAGTTGGCGGTAGCTGAGTCCGGGCCGCCACGAGCCGAGGTGTACCTCGTAGGTGCTCATCGGTTCGAACACCGGATTGCGCTGGGCGCGCTGCGTCATCCAGTCCGCGTCGGTCCAGGTGAACGTGCTCGTCGTCACTCGCGACGCGGTATGCGGCGGCACCTCGGTGGCGAAAGCGAACGGGTCGGCCCGCTCGGTGACGACGCCGTCGGCGCCGTGCACCCGGAACTTGTACAGGCCGTCCGGCGCGAACCCGGGCCAGAACAGCTCCCAGACCCCGGTGGAGCCCAGCACCCGCATCGGAGCCTCAGTACCGGTCCAGCCGTTGAACTCGCCAATCAGGCTGATGCCCTTGGCGTTTGGCGCCCACACCGCGAACGACACGCCGTCGACGACGCCATCGGCCGTGGTGAAGGAGCGCGGGTGGGCACCGAGGACTTCCCAGAGTCGCTCGTGGCGACCTTCGGAGAAAAGGTGCAGGTCAACCTCGCCCAACGTGGGCAGGAACCGGTACGCGTCGGCCGTCACGTGCGCGCCGGAGCCGTAGTCAATCTTCAGCCGGTAGTCGATCAGATTGGTGAACGGCAACGCCACGGCGAACAATCCGGCGTCGACGTGCTCCATCGCGAACTCGTCGTCACCGACCAGCGCGACAACTTCCTGCGCATGCGGGCGGAAGGCCCGGATCACGGTGTGGTCGCCGTACTCGTGAGCGCCCAGGATGCTGTGCGGGTTGTGGTGGGTGCCGCTCACCAGCCGGCCCAAGTCGCCCGGGTCGGGCGCCAGGTTCGTATCGGTTCGGCTTTCGGTTCGGCTCATGCTGGTATCCCCTTCCGGGCCCTCTTACCTCCTGCGCAGCAACGTGTTTCGAGACTCCTGCGGGATGATCGGCATATTGATGATGTGGGCGACCGCCTGCCCGGGGTCGATGCGAATGTAATTAGACTGCCCCCACTGGAATTCCTGGCCGGTTATCTCGTCGCGTACCCAAAACCGCTCATAGGCCTCCATACCCAATGCCGCCATGTCTAACCACAGCGTGCCCTCCTCGGGCCCGAATGCGTTGAGGGTCACTACCACCAGCACGCAGTCCCCGGTGGCCGGGTCGAACTTGCTGTAGGCCAGCAACGCGTCATTGTCGACCGCGTGGAAGTAGATGGTGCGCAGCTGCTCGAGCGCGGGATGGACCCGGCGAATCGCGTTGAGCTGCTTCAGAAATGGTTCCAGTGACCGACCCTCGGCGCGCGCCGCCTCGTAGTCGCGGGGCCGCAGTTCGTACTTCTCCGAGTCGAGGTATTCCTCGCTGCCCTCGCGTACCGCGCGGTGCTCGAACAGCTCGTAGCCGGAATAGACACCCCAGGCCGGACTCATGGTCGCGGCCAGTACCGCGCGGATGGCGAACATGCCCGGGCCGTTGTGCTGCAATATCGCGTGCAGGATGTCGGGCGTGTTCACGAACAGATTCGGCCGCCGGAAGTCCGCGAGATCCGCGATGTCGTTGCCGAATTCGGTGAGTTCCCATTTGGCGGTGCGCCAGGTGAAGTAGCTGTAGGACTGGGTGAACCCAAGCTTGGCCAGGCCGTACTGGCGGGCCGGGGGGGTAAACGCCTCGGACAGGAACAGCACGTCGGGATCGGCGTCTTTGACCTGACCGATCAGCCAGGCCCAGAAGTCCGGCGGCTTGGTGTGCGGATTGTCCACCCGGAAGAACTTGATGCCGTGGTCAACCCAGTGCCGGACCACGCGCAGAACTTCGTCGTAGAGCCCGGCGGGATCGTTGTCGAAGTTGATCGGGTAGATGTCCTGGTACTTTTTCGGCGGGTTCTCCGCGTAAGCGATGGTGCCGTCCGGCAACTCGGTGAACCAGTTCCGGTGTTCGCGCGCCCACGGGTGATCGGGGGCGCACTGCAGCGCCAGGTCCAGGGCGACTTCCATGCCCAGGTCGCGGGCCGCGGCGACGAAGTTGTCGAAGTCCTCGATCGTGCCGAGCTCCGGGTGGATCGCATCGTGGCCGCCCTCGTCGCTACCAATCGCCCACGGCGAACCCACATCGCCGGGAGCGGCGGTGGGGGAGTTGTTGCGCCCCTTGCGGTGTACCTTGCCGATCGGGTGGATCGGCGGCAGATACACGACGTCGAAGCCCATCTCGGCGATGCGCGGAAGGTCCGCGGCTGCCGTCGCGAACGTGCCGTGCACCGGCTTTCCGTCGGCGTCCCAGCCGCCGGTTGAGCGCGGAAACATCTCGTACCAGGAGCCGAAGCGGGCCAGCGGCCGGTCCACCCAGATGCCGTGCTGCTCGCCGCGGGTGACGATCTCCCGCAGCGGATAGGTGCCGAGGATCTCCTCGATGTCGGGCGCCAGCGCCAGCGCGGTGCGTGTCACCGGATCTCCCGGAGCACGCAGCGCCGCCGCGGCGGCCAGCAGCGGCTCGCGCGCGGAGCGTGGCACCCCGGTGGCGGCGCGCTCGAGCAAACCGGCGCCCACCAGCAAGTCGTTGGACAGCTCCTTCTCGCCCTGGCCGGCGTCCAGCTTGGCCAACAGTCCGTGCCGCCAGGTGTCGATCGGATCACCCCAGCCGTCCACGCGATAGGTCCACAGCCCCACCCGATCGGGCGTGAACTGACCATGGAACACGAAGGGCTCGAGGCCCATCGTCATCGGCAGCTGCAGCGGTTTGACCCGCTCGCGCGGTTCGGCGTCCACCGCGGGCAGTGGCTTCTCGGGAGCCTGCACCGCCGTAACGCGGCGCGTCTCGTTGACCTGCGGGTAGCGCGGCCCCAGGTAGCGGACCACCAGGGTTGCCGCGACCGCGTCGTGGCCTTCTCGCCACACCGCGGCACTCACGGGGACCATCTCTCCGACCACCGCTTTGGCGGGGTACGCGCCGCAGGAAATTACGGGTGCGACGTTATCGATCTCGACACGACCGGGCACCACCACTCCGTTCCGTCCGATTGGTTACGGGCAAACCGCGGATTGTGCTGCGGCGCGGAATGCTTGCCGTCTGAGGAAACATCGTCACGTGGGGAAAGTTCCTGTGCAGGGGAAGCGTCTTTGCGGCCCCAATTACTACCCGTACCCACCCTAGTGTCTGGTCACACACGGCCGGCGGCGAACCATCGAAGACTGACCCTGCGAGCGGGCCAATCCTAAGTAAGGTTGTCTTGCGTGAAAGCTCTCCGCCGCTTTACGGTCCGCGCCCACCTGCCCGAGCGGCTTGCCGCACTCGAACAGCTGTCCATCAATCTGCGATGGTCCTGGGACAAGGCGACGCAAGACTTGTTCGCAAGCATCGATCCGACGCTGTGGGCGAATAGCGGCAACGATCCGGTGGCGCTGCTGGGCGCGGTCAGCCCCGCCCGTCTCGACGAATTGGCGCTGGACGAGGGCTTTCTGCGCTGGCTCGATGAGCTGTCCGCCGACTTGAACGACTACCTGTCCCGCCCGCGGTGGTACCAGCAACAGCAGGAAGCCGGCATCGCGATGCCGACCGGTATCGCGTATTTCTCGATGGAGTTCGGCGTCGCCGAGGTGCTGCCCAACTACTCGGGTGGCCTGGGCATCCTGGCCGGCGATCACCTCAAGTCCGCGTCCGATCTGGGCGTGCCGCTGATCGCCGTCGGCCTGTACTACCGCTCGGGGTACTTCCGGCAGTCGCTGAGCGCGGAAGGCTGGCAGAACGAGACCTACCCGTCGCTGGATCCGCAGGGGCTTCCGCTGCGGCTGCTCACCGATGCCGGCGGGAATCCCGCGCTGGTCGAACTGACGCTGCCCGACTCCGCGCGGCTGTCCGCGCGGATCTGGGTGGCACAGGTGGGCCGGGTTCCGTTGCTGCTGCTGGATTCCGACGTCCCCGAGAACGAGCACGATCTGCGCAGCGTCACCGACCGGCTGTACGGCGGCGACCAGGAGCACCGGATGCGCCAGGAGATCCTGGCCGGGATCGGCGGCGTGCGGGCGATTCGCGCGTTCACCGCGATCGAAGGCCTGCCCGCTCCCGAGGTGTTCCACATGAACGAGGGGCACGCCGGCTTCCTCGGTGTGGAGCGCATTCGCGAGCTGATCACCGATCAGGGACTGGACTTCGACACCGCCCTGACGGTGGTGCGCTCGGCCACCGTGTTCACCACCCACACGCCGGTGCCCGCCGGGATCGACCGGTTCCCGGTCGAGATGGTGCAGCTGTACTTCGACGACCATTCCGACGAGGACCTCGACGATCAGGAGCTCGCGTTGCTGCCGGGGGTCCCGATCGACCGGGTGCTCGCCCTCGGCGCCGAAGACGATGAAACCAAATTCAACATGGCGCACATGGGGCTGCGGCTAGCCCAACGCGCCAACGGTGTCTCGCTCCTGCACGGCCGCGTCAGTCGTGGCATGTTCAACGAACTGTGGCCGGGATTCGACCGGGCCGAGGTGCCGATCGGGTCGATCACCAACGGCGTGCACGCCCGCACCTGGGCGGCGCCACAATGGCTGCAGCTGGGCCGCGAGCTGGCCGGGCCGGACGACGCCGCGTTCAGCGATCCGGGTGTGTGGTTACGGCTGCGCGAAGTCGACGCCGGTCATCTGTGGTGGATCCGCTCCCAACTGCGTGCGCTGTTGGTCGAGGACGTCCGGCGGCGGTTGCGCCGCTCGTGGCTGGAGCGCGGCGCGCCACATGCTGAGTTGGGTTGGATCGCAAAGGCATTCGATCCAGACGTGCTCACCGTCGGTTTTGCGCGCCGGGTGCCGACCTACAAGCGGTTGACGTTGATGCTGAGCGACCCCGACCGCCTGGAGCGCCTGCTGCTCAATGAGGATCGCCCGATCCAGCTGATCGTGGCGGGCAAGTCACACCCGGCCGACGACGGGGGCAAGGCCCTGATCCAGCAGATCGTGCGTTTCGCCGATCGGCCCGAGGTGCGCCACCGCATCGCGTTCCTGCCGGACTATGACATGTCCATGGCCCGGCTGCTGTACTGGGGCTGCGACGTCTGGCTGAACAACCCGCTGCGGCCGCTGGAGGCGTGCGGCACGTCGGGAATGAAGAGCGCGCTCAACGGCGGCCTGAACCTGTCCATCCGCGACGGCTGGTGGGACGAATGGTACGACGGCGAAAACGGTTGGGAGATACCGTCGGCCGACAGGGTGAGCAACGAGCAGCGCCGCGACGAGCTGGAGTCCAGCGCCCTGTACGGACTGCTCGAACAAGCGGTAGCGCCGAAGTTCTACGAGCGCAATGAACACGGGGTGCCGCCGCGCTGGATCGAAATGGTTCGGCACACCTTGCAAACGCTCGGGCCCAAGGTGCTGGCGTCCCGCATGGTGCGCGACTACGTCGAGCAGTACTACACGCCGGCTGCGCAGTCGCTGCGCAAAACCATTGCCGACACCGGCGAGGGCGCTTTCGGCGCGGCGCGTGAGCTGGCCGACTACCGGCGCCGTGCCGTTGCGGCGTGGCCGAAGGTCGCGATCACCGATGTCGACTCCACCGGTCTGCCCGACACTCCGGTGCTCGGCTCGAAGCTCACCCTGACCGCGACCGTGCAGCTGGACGGTCTGGCGCCCGACGAGGTCACCGTGGAGGCGGCGGTGGGCCGGGTCGATTCCGGCGATGCACTGCTGGACCCGGTCACCGTCCAGATGTCCTACACCGGAACGGCCGAAGGCGGCAACCAGGTCTTCTCGACGACGACCTCGCTGCCGGTGGCGGGTGCGGTCGGCTACACGGTTCGGGTGCTTCCGTATCACCCGATGCTCGCGGCCGGCAACGAACTCGGCCTGGTGGCGCTCGCCCGTTAGGTGTCGGGCGCGGTGCGCAGGCGCTGCAGGGCGCCGCGGACCTGCTCGGCGTTAGTGGTCTGCCAGAACGGCGGCAGCGACGCCCGCAGGTAGCCGCCATACCCGGCGGTGACCATTCGCGAGTCGAGTATCGCCACCACTCCGCGGTCGGTGTCGCGGCGCAGCAGCCGTCCCGAGCCCTGCGCGAGCAACAGCGCCGCATGATTGGCCGCGACGGCCATGAAACCGTTGCCCCCGCGCGCGGCCACCGCGCGCTGGCGGGCACCCAGCAGCGGGTCGTCCGGACGCGGGAACGGGATGCGGTCGATCAGCACCAGCGACAGCGACGGCCCCGGCACGTCGACGCCCTGCCACAGCGACAGCGTGCCGAACAGTGAGGTCTCGGGGTCGGCACTGAACTGCTCGACCAATGCCGAGGTGCTGTCGTCGCCCTGACACAGCACCGGCGTGGACAACCGCTCGCGCATGGCATCGGCGGCGGCTCGCGCGGCGCGCATCGACGAGAACAGGCCCAGGGTGCGACCGCCGGCTGCGGTGATCAGTTCGGCGATCTCGGTCAGCTGTTCGGCCGAGCCGGTGCCGTCGCGGCCGGGCGGCGGCAGATGCTTTGCCACGTAAAGGATGCCGGCCTTCGCGTGCTCAAACGGCGACCCGACGTCGAGACCCCGCCAGGGCGGGCGTTGCGTCGCATCGTCGGGTCCGGCCAGGCCCCACGCCGAGGCCATCGCATCGAAGGAACCGCCGATCGTCAGCGTGGCGGAGGTCAGCACGGTCGTCGACCGCGAGAACACGTGGTTGCGCAGCAAGCCGGCCACCGTCAGCGGAGCCACCCGCAGCACGGGACGCGTCGAGCCGCGGTTGTCCTCGTGATCCAGCCACACCACCTCGGTGCGATCGGGGATCGCGGGCCCGAACGACGTCAGAATCCGCGACGCGGTATCGGAGATCTCGCTCAGCGCCGCAACGGCTTCGGCGCGCGCGGCGGCCGCCTTGGCGTCGCTGGTGGTGTCGATGTCGGCGCGCGCCGCGCCGGCCACGTCGCGCAGCGCGCGCAGGTACGTCGCCAGCTCGTCGTCGAGGTGGTCGATGCGACCCGGCGTGGCGTCGTGGATCGCCGCGGCGAAGGTTGCGGTGGTCGCCTCCAGGCGTCCGACCAGTTCCGGGTTCACCAATCGGGTGATCCGCCGCGCGGCGACCCCGAGGGCGGCCGACGTCAACTCCGCGGTGGCCACCGACGTCACCCGGTCGGCCAACTCGTGCGCCTCGTCGACCACCAGCAGCGAATGTTCGGGCAGCACCGTCGATTCGGAGACGGCGTCGATGGCCAGCAGGGCGTGATTGGTGACGACGATGTCGGCCACGCCGGCGCGCCCGCGAGCGCGTTCGGAGAAGCATTCCGAGCCGAACGGGCAGCGGGCCACCCCGAGGCATTCGCGCGCCGAGACGCTGACCTGCGACCAGGATCGTTCCGGCACACCGGGTTTGAGGTCATCACGGTCACCGGTATCCGTCGTCGCGGCCCATGCGGTGAGTCGCTGCACGTCGCGGCCCAGGGCGCTGGCCGCCATCGGATTGAACAGCTCCTCCTGGGGTCGTGTCTCGTCGCCGTCGGGTTCTTCGGCAGAGCCGTTGTGAATCTTGTTCAGACACAGATAGTTTCGCCGTCCCTTCAGCAACGCGAACCGGGGTCGATGCGGCAGCGCGTCGGCAAGCGAATCGGCCAGCCGCGGCAGGTCACGATCGACAAGCTGGCGCTGCAGCGCGATCGTCGCCGTCGACACCACGACCGGCTCCTCGTCGGCGATCGCGTGCACGATCGCCGGAATCAGGTAGGCCAGCGACTTACCGGTCCCGGTGCCGGCCTGTACGGCGAGGTGCTCGCCGGTTTCGAATGCGCGCGCGACCGCGGTGGCCATCTCCTGCTGGCCGCTGCGTTCGCTGCCGCCGAGCGCGGCCACGGCGATCGCCAGCAGCTCGGGCACAGACACCTCTGGCGTGATAACTCCCGTTGTTGCGCGCGGATTCGGCTAGCTCGACCGTATCGATTCGACCGGGACGCGCGTCGTCGGAATCGCCGGTTCGCCGTGCGCCAATTTCAGGCCCTCCCAAGGCAGGCTGTGCAGCCCGGACGCCACCAGGTCCCGGGCGGCGGACAGGGCCACGCGGTCGGTGCCCGCCACCACCTCGCCGCCGCGGACGAGCGGGACGGTCAGCACCCGGAACGGCTCGGTGGTCGCCGGGGGCCGGCCCGCGGGGTGCACGACCTCTTCGATGATCGTGCCGGTGGCGCGGGATAGTCGCAGCGCTTCTTTGTGGCCACCCTGGGATTCCTTGTGGCTGCTGCGCTTTTGCACCGGTATGCCGTCGACTTCGACCAGCTTGTAGACCATGCCCGCGGTCGGGGCGCCCGAGCCGGTCACCACCGAGGTGCCGGCGCCGTAGCTGTCGACCGGCTCGGCCCGCAGCGCGGCGATGGAGAACTCGTCGAGATCGCCGGACACCACGATGCGGGTGCGGGTGGCGCCCAGCTGGTCGAGCTGCTCGCGCACCTGGCGGGCGAGCACGCCGAGCTCGCCGGAGTCCAGTCGCACCGCGCCGAGCGTCGCCCCGGCGGCGGCCACGGCGTTGGTCACGCCGGTTGTCACGTCGTAGGTATCCACCAGCAGCGTGGTGTCCACGCCCAGCGCGTCGACCTGGGCCCGGAATGCGGCGACCTCGTCGGGCCCACCCTCGCCGGTGTGCAGCATGGTGAACGCGTGTGCGGCGGTGCCTTCGGTGGGGACGCCGTAGCGACGCTCGGCTTCGAGGTTCGATGACGCGGCGAAACCGGCGATGTAGGCCGCGCGGGCCGCGGCGACGGCGGATCGTTCGTGGGTTCGCCGCGATCCCATTTCGATCAGTGGGCGCCCGGCGGCCGCACTGACCATGCGCGCCGCCGCGGAGGCGATCGCCGTGTCGTGGTTGAAGATCGACAGCGCCAGCGTTTCGAGCATCACACATTCAGCGAAGCTGCCGCGCACCGTCAGCACGGGCGAGCCCGGAAAGTAGAGCTCGCCTTCGGCGTAGCCGTCGATATCGCCGGTGAACCGGAAATCGCGGAGATAACGCACGGTGTCGGCGTCGAGGAATTGCCCCAGTAGCCGGCACGCGTCGTCGTCGAACCTGAACTCTGGCAAGAGCTCCAGCAAACGACCGGTGCCGGCGACCACGCCGTAGCGCCGGCCTGCGGGAAGGCGGCGGGCGAACAATTCGAACGTGGTCCGGCGCTCCGCCGTGCCGTCGCGCAGCGCCGCTGCCAGCATCGTCAACTCGTACTTGTCGGTTAACAGCCCAGCTAAGGCCGGCTCGTTCATTCTCCCAACGGTAACGGCTGGCAGCGGGCGGCCGGTCTCTCGGTATCCTGGAGGCCATGGTTGCCGCATCAGCGCCCACCAAGCCCGGCACCTCCGGGCAACGCGAGTCCGCTCCGGTCGAGGTCACCGCCAGTCCCTGGGTCACCATCGTGTGGGACGACCCGGTCAATTTGATGACCTACGTGACGTACGTGTTCCAGAAGTTGTTCGGCTACAGCGAGCCGCATGCCACCAAATTGATGCTGCAGGTGCACAACGAAGGTAAGGCAGTGGTGTCGGCGGGTAGCCGCGAGTCGATGGAAGTCGACGTGTCCAAGCTGCACGCCGCCGGTTTGTGGGCGACGCTGCAGCAGGACCGCTGAGATCGATTTCCGGTGCGCAAATGGAAGCGGGTTGAGACCGCCGACGGTCCCCGTTTCCGGTCTTCCCTGGCTCCGCATGAGGCGGAGCTGCTGAAGAATCTGGTCGGTGCGTTGATCGGCCTGCTCGACGAGCGCGAATCCTCTTCGCCGCCAGACGAACTCGAGGAGATCACCGGCATCAAGACCGGAAACGCCGAGCCGCCTCAAGATCCGACGCTGCGACGGCTGCTGCCGGACTTCTTCCGGCCCGACGACGAGGACACGTCGAGCGTTGGGTCGCAAACACCCGAAGGGCTGAACTCGGCGCTGCGCAGTCTGCACGAGCCCGAGATTATCGACGCCAAACGTGTTGCGGCACAGCAGTTATTGCGCACTATTCCGGATAGTGGCGGACGGTTCGAGCTCAGCGAGGACCAGGCCAACGCCTGGATCTCGGCCGTCAACGACATTCGGCTGGCGCTGGGAGTCATGCTGGAAATCGGGCCGGACGGGCCGGAACGGCTGTCGGCCGATCATCCGATGGCCACCCACTTCGACGTCTACCAGTGGCTGACCGTGCTGCAGGAGTACCTGGTGTTGGTGCTGATGGGTAAGCAGGCCGGATGAACGCGCTCACCGACGTCGGGGGCATCCGCGTCGGCCACTATCAGCGCCTGGATCCGGACGCGTCCTTGGGCGCCGGGTGGGCCAGCGGCGTCACCGTCGTGCTGACCCCGCCGGGGACCGTCGGCGCGGTCGATTGCCGCGGCGGCGCACCCGGCACCCGGGAGACCGATCTGCTGGACCCGGCCAACACGGTGCGATTCGTCGACGCGGTGCTACTGGCCGGCGGCAGCGCCTACGGCTTGGCGGCCGCCGACGGCGTGATGCGCTGGCTGGAGGAGCACGAGCGCGGCGTGGCGATGAAGGGCGGACTGGTGCCCATCGTCCCGGGTGCCGTGATCTTCGATCTGCCGGTCGGCGGCTGGGACTGCCGGCCGACGGCGGAGTTCGGCTATGCCGCCTGCGAAGCCGCCGGCGCGGCGGTGGCCGTCGGCACGGTCGGCGCCGGGGTGGGGGCGCGGGCCGGCGTGCTCAAGGGCGGCATCGGCACGGCGTCGACCACATTGCCGTCGGGCGTCACCGTCGGCGCGGTCGTCGCGGTCAACTCCGCCGGCGAGGTCGTCGACCGGACCACCGGCCTGCCGTGGATGGCGGATGCGATCAAGGCGTTCGCGTTGACGCCGCCGCCGGCGGACCAGATCGACGCGCTCGCGCAGCTACCGTCGCCGCTGGAACCGCTCAACACGACGATCGCGGTGGTCGCGACCGACGCGGCGCTGAGTTCCGCGGCGTGCCGACGGGTCGCCATCGCCGCCCAGGACGGCCTGGCCCGCTCCATTCGCCCGGCGCACACCCCGCTGGACGGCGACACCGTGTTCGCGCTGGCGACCGGGGCGGTCGAGGTGCCGCCGCCGGCCGATGCGCCCGCGGCGATGTCCCCGGAGACGCCCCTGGTCACCGAGGTGGGTGCGGCCGCGGCCGATTGCCTGGCCCGTGCCGTGCTGGTCGGTGTGTTGTCGGCCGAGTCGGTCGCCGGAGTACCGACCTACCGCGACACGTTGCCGGGTGCATTCGGGACAGGGAGCTGACGTGCTGGTGATCCGTGCCGACGCTGGGCGGACGTGCCAGGCTGGCGACGCCTGTGCCGGTAGCCTGGATGTTGCCGTGGACGCTCGAGAAGGGCAATTATGGGCATGAGCCCCAGACAGCAACGCGTACCCGCTACCCAAAAAAAGCGGCCCGAGTGGGTGGTGGGCGGGGCCACGATCCTCACCTTCGTGGCGCTGCTGTATCTGATCGAACTGTTCGATCAACTCTCGCGGCATTCCTTGGACGCAAACGGCATCAGGCCGCTGGAAACCGACGGCCTGTGGGGCATCGTCTTCGCGCCCGTGCTGCACGCCAACTGGCAGCACCTGATGGCCAATACCGTTCCCCTGCTAGTGCTGGGGTTTTTGATGACCCTGGCCGGATTGTCCCGCTTCGTGTGGGCGACCGCGATCGTGTGGATCCTGGGCGGCTTCGGCACCTGGCTGATCGGCGACTGGGGCAGCAACTGCGGCCCGACGGACCATATCGGGGCCTCTGGGCTGATCTTCGGCTGGCTGGCCTTTCTGCTGGTCTTCGGGATATTCGTGCGCCGGTTCGTCGACATCGTCATCGGCCTGGTGGTGCTGTTCATCTACGGCGGCGTGCTGCTCGGCGCAATGCCGGTGCTCGGCCAATGCGGCGGGGTGTCCTGGCAGGGCCACTTGTGTGGCGCCATCGCCGGAGTTGTCGCCGCGTATCTGTTGTCCGCCCCGGAACGCAAGGCCCGGGCGAAGCGTAAAGCGGGCACCGTGCCGCGGCTGAAGGCATGAGCTCACCCATGGCGCCCGTCGGGGTCTTCGACTCCGGCGTCGGGGGACTGACGGTCGCCCGCGCGATCATCGATCAACTGCCGGACGAGGACATCGTCTATGTCGGCGACACCGGCAACGGCCCCTACGGCCCGCTCACCATTCCCGAGGTGCGCGCCCACGCGCTGGCCATCGGTGACGACCTGGTCGGCCGTGGGGTGAAGGCGTTGGTGATCGCCTGCAACACCGCGTCGGCAGCCTGCCTGCGCGATGCCCGCGAGCGCTACGACGTGCCCGTCGTCGAGGTGATCCTGCCGGCCGTGCGCCGCGCCGTGGCCACCACCCGCAACGGCCGCATCGGCGTGATCGGCACCCAGGCGACCATCACCTCGCACGCCTACCAGGACGCGTTCGCCGCCGCCCGTGACACCGAGATCACCGCGGTGGCCTGCCCGCGCTTTGTCGACTTCGTCGAGCGCGGCGTGACGAGTGGGCGTCAGGTCTTGGGTCTGGCCGAGGGATACCTGGAGCCACTGCAACGCGCTCAGGTCGACACGTTGGTGTTGGGCTGCACGCACTACCCGCTGTTGTCGGGGTTGATTCAGCTGGCGATGGGCGAAAACGTGACGCTCGTTTCCAGCGCCGAGGAAACCGCGAAGGAAGTGCTGAGGGTGCTCAGCGAACGGGATTTGCTGCGCCCGCATGACGCGCCGCCGGCGACGCGCGTTTTCGAAGCCACCGGCGACCCCGAGGCGTTCACGAAACTGGCGGCGCGATTTTTGGGACCGGCCGTCAATGGCGTCCGGCCGGTGCACCACTCGCCGATTGGCTAGTCGGCAGCGAGATTCTCATCACATCAATCGTGCGATGTTTTTCTCATGGTGCTTCCGGGCATGGCACAGTAGTGCCTGTGCGAATAACCGTGCTCGGCTGCTCGGGCAGCGTGGTCGGTCCGGACTCGCCGGCGTCGGGATATTTGCTTCGGGCTCCGGACACTCCGCCGCTGGTCCTGGACTTCGGCGGGGGTGTGCTGGGCGCGTTACAGCGTTATGCCGACCCGGGTTCCGTGCACGTGCTGTTGTCCCATCTGCATGCCGACCATTGTCTGGATATGCCGGGGCTATTCGTGTGGCGCCGCTATCACCCGTCGTCGCGTCCGCTCGGCAAGGCGATGTTGTACGGCCCCAGCGACACCTGGTCGCGGTTGGGCGCCGCGTCGTCGCCCTACGGCGGTGAAATCGACGACTGCTCGGACATATTCGACGTCCGTCACTGGGTCGACGGCGAGCCGGTCGAAGTCGGCGCCCTCACCGTGACACCACGCATTGTCGCGCATCCCACCGAGTCCTACGGTTTGCGGATCACCGATCCCAGCGGGGCGTCGTTCGTCTACAGCGGGGACACCGGAGTCTGCGATCAGCTCGTCGAGCTGGCTCGTGACGCCGACGTGTTTCTGTGCGAGGCGTCCTGGACGCACGCGCCGGATCGTCCGCCCGCACTGCACTTGTCGGGCACCGAAGCCGGCCGGGTCGCGGCACAGGCCGGCGTCCGCGAGCTGCTGCTGACCCACATACCGCCGTGGACCTCGCGGGAGGACGTGATCAGCGAGGCCAAGGTCGAGTTCGACGGTCCGGTGCACGCCGTGGTGTGCAACGAGACATTCGACGTTCGGCACTCCGAACGAGTCTGATTCAGCCGACCTGCCTGCGTGACGCACCGGCGGGCTGGGGTGGCTAGGGTTATTGGGTGTCGAAACGAGAAGACGGTCGCAATGACGACGAGCTTCGTCCGCTAGTCATCACGCGGGGGTTCACCGAGAATCCCGCGGGTTCGGTCCTGATCGGATTTGGTGGAACCAAGGTCCTGTGCACCGCGAGTGTCACCGAGGGAGTACCGCGCTGGCGCAAGGGGACTGGCCTGGGCTGGCTGACCGCGGAGTACGCCATGCTGCCGTCGGCCACCCACACTCGCTCCGACCGGGAATCGGTGAAGGGCCGGCTGTCCGGGCGCACCCAGGAAATCAGTCGGCTGATCGGTCGATCGCTGCGCGCGTGTATCGACCTGGCGGCGCTGGGGGAGAACACCATCGCCGTCGACTGCGATGTGCTGCAGGCCGACGGCGGTACCCGCACGGCGGCGATCACGGGTGCCTATGTGGCGTTGGCCGACGCGGTGACCTATCTGTCGGCGGCGGGCAAGCTGTCGGATCCGCGGCCGTTGTCGTGCGCGATCGCGGCGGTCAGCGTAGGCGTGGTCGACGGCAGGATCCGCGTCGACCTGCCCTACGAGGAGGACTCGCGCGCCGAGGTCGACATGAACGTCGTCGCCACCGACACCGGAACCCTGGTGGAGATCCAGGGCACCGGCGAGGGCGCGACGTTCCCGCGCTCGACGTTGGACAAGCTGCTCGATATGGCGCTCGGCGCTTGCGACACGCTCTTCGCCGCCCAGCGTGAGTCGCTCGAGTTGCCATATCCGGGTGTGCTCCCCGAAGGGCCCGGGCAGTCGAAGGCGTTCGGCAGCTGACCCGCCTGCTCGTCGCCAGCCGCAACCCCAAGAAGCTGGCCGAACTGCGCCGGGTGCTGGATGGCGCAGGGCTGACGGGGCTGACGCTGGTGTCGCTCGACGACGTCGCGCCGTTCGACGAGGCGCCGGAAACCGGCGAGAGATTCGAGGACAACGCGTTGGCGAAGGCGCGGGATGCGTTCGCGGCCACCGGCTTAGCGACGGTTGCCGATGACTCCGGCCTAGAGGTGGCGGCGCTGCGCGGTATGCCCGGCGTGCTGTCGGCCCGCTGGGCGGGCAGTCACGGCGACGACGCCGGCAACACCGCGCTGCTGCTTGCCCAGCTGCGTGATGTGCCCGACGAACGGCGCTGCGCGGCATTTGTGTCGGCCTGCGCGCTGGTGTGGGACAGCGGCGAAGTCGTCGTCCGCGGCGAATGGCCGGGCACGATCGCCCACGCGCCGCGCGGCGACGGCGGGTTCGGCTACGACCCGGTCTTCATCCCGGGCGGCTCCGAGCGCTCCGCGGCGGAGTTGAGTCCCGCGGAGAAGGACGCGGCCTCGCACCGCGGTCGGGCCCTGGCGCTGCTGTTGCCCGCGTTGCGCGCGCTGGCCTGAGTCAGTCGGGCGGCCCGCGAGTAGTGAAGCCAGCCGCACGTTCGGCCTCGAGTGTGAAGCCAGCGTCACACCCGGCGGCGAGATCTACAGCCCGAAGCGGGCCTTGATGTCCTTGGTCTGGAAGTGCTCGACGATGATGCCCAGCAGCGGGATCGTGCCGGCCAGCAGCACGCCGATGGTCTTACCGATCGGCCAGCGGACCTTGATCGCCAGATTGAAAGCCGTTAACACGTAAGCGAAATAGACCCAGCCGTGCACGATTCCGATCCACCGGATCTCGTGGTGGAACACCAGATGCGAGACGATTTCGTAGCACAGAGCGATCAGCCACAGACCCGTGGTCCACGTCATGATCCGATAGCCGAGCAGAGCCGGGCGGATGCGGTCGGCGGAGACGGCTGGGCTGGTTTCGGAGCTAGTTTCAGAGCTAGTTTCAGGGGGTGTCTCGGGTGTGGTCACGCGGTGGTCCTGTTCTGCTTTTCGGCATCGTGGGCAGCGAGCTGGGCCAGATAAGCGTTGTACTCCCGCAGGGCGGGGTCGTCGTCGGATGGTGGCTGCGCGGGAGCGGGCCGCTCGGGTAGCAGCCCGGCCGGGATCTCGGTGACCGCCCCGTGATTGCGCGGCTGCGGCGGAGCCTCTTCGTAGCGGACGAAGTTGCGGTACGCGTAGACGCAGAACCACGCGAACAACGGCCATTGCAATGCGTAGCCGAGGTTTTGGAACGTGCCGGACGGGGACTCGAAGCGTGTCCACTGCCACCAGCCCAAGGCCAGGCAGCCACCGGCCGCGACGATCGCCAAAACGATCAGCGCGGGCCGGTGATGGCGCTGACGACGGGCCTCACTGGACACCCCTCGACGGTACCGCGCGCTATTGAGGCCGCGTGACAGCAGCGCGGTGGGTTCGCTGGACGGCTGATGTGGCAAAACTCTCACCGGCCAATAGAAGGCTAGCCTTGCCTTACTCAGACGTGTAACGTCGCTCGCCATGGCCTCCTCTTCCGCTGCGGTGACCACTGCGCTGCAAAGCATTCTGCGTGACGACCTCAACGTCGACATGGCCCGGGTCACCCCCGATGCCAGGCTGGTCGATGACGTCGGCCTGGATTCCGTGGCCTTTGCTGTGGGCATGGTTGCCATCGAAGAGCGGCTCGGCGTCGCGCTGTCCGAGGAAGAGCTGCTGACCTGCGATACCGTCGGCGATCTGGACGCGGCGATCGCGGCCAAAAAACCGTAATGAGCGAACTTGCGGCGGCGATCACCCGGTCGATGCGGACCGCGACCTCCGAATTGGCCGTCTTCGACAAGGAGTCGTCGGACTGGAAGCGGCTCCCGTGGCCGGAAGTGCACGGGTTAGCCGAAGGGGTTGCGGCCTGGCTGCTTGACCATGACCGGCCCGCCGCGGTCGGTCTCGTCGGTGAGCCGACCGTCGAGTTCATCGCCGCGATCCAGGGTGCGTGGCTAACCGGCGCGGCCATCTCGATCCTGCCGGGGCCGGTACGAGGCGCTGACTCTCAGCACTGGGCGGAGTCGACGCTGACCCGGTTTGCCGGCATCGGGGTAGGCGCGGTACTGAGCCACGGCTCGCACTTGGAAGGCCTGCGAGCGGCCGCGCACCCGAGCATCGTCACCGAAGACCTCGCCACCGCGGCAGGCACCCGCCGCTCGGCTTCGGGCATCCCCCACGCCGACCCAGTCGGCCCCGCCATTCTGCAGGGAACGGCGGGATCGACCGGATCACCCAAAACCGCGATGCTGTCGCCGGGCGCCGTACTCAGCAACATGCGCGGTCTCGATCAACGATTCACCCTTGACGCGTCCCGTGACGTTGTTTGCTCATGGCTGCCGCTTTTTCACGACATGGGGCTTACCTGCGTGCTCGCCTCGACGCTGGCCGGGATGCCACTGTGGCTGTCTTCGCCAACGGCGTTCTCCGCATCGCCGTTCAACTGGCTGAAGTGGCTCTCGGAAAGCCGTGCGACGATCACCGCCGCACCCAACCTCGCCTACAACATCCTCGGCAAGTACGCGTCGCTGGTGTCCGACGTCGATCTCGGCGCCATGCGGGTTGCCATCAACGGTGGCGAACCGGTGGACTGCGACGGGTTTGCGCGATTCACAGAAGCCATGGCGCCGTTCGGGTTTGACGCTGGTGTGCCGGCACCGTCGTACGGCCTCGCCGAGTCCACCTGCGCGGTCGCCCTGCCCACGCCCGGTACCGGATTGACCTTCGCCACCGTCTCGGACGAGAGCGGTTCGCGTAAATACGCCGTTCTGGGCGAGGCGCTTTCGGGCATGGAAATCCGGGTGGTATCCAGCGATCGGTATGCCGGCACGGCCGACCATGAGATCGGTGAGATCGAAATTCGCGGCACGTCGATGATGGATGGTTACCTGGGGCACCCGGCCATCGATCGCGAAGACTGGTTTCCCACCGGCGATTTGGGCTTTTTCGACGATGGCGGTCTGGTCGTGTGTGGCCGGGCCAAAGAAATCATCTCGATCGCGGGACGCAATATTTTCCCGACGGAGATCGAGCTGATCGCCGCTCAAGTCACCGGGGTGCGAGAAGGCTGCGTGGTCGCCCTGGGCACCGGCGAGCGGTCCGCTCGTCCCGGCCTGGTCGTCGCCGCCGAGTTCAAAGGCGACGACCAGACCCAGGCCCGCACCGAAGTGATCCAGCGCATCGCGTCGGTATGCGGAATCGTGCCGGCCGACGTGGTTTTCATGTCTCCTGGTTCCCTGCCGCGCACCTCGTCGGGCAAGCTGCGTCGGCTGGAAGTGCGGCGCACCCTCAAGCTGGTGGACTGACGTGACCGCGACAGGCCAGACGGTGTTCGATGCCGACTACCGTGCGCTGCTCTGCGAGGCGTTCGACGACCGTGTCACCGAGTGGACCTCCGAAGCCGAAGCGCAGCAACGCTTTCCGCGCAAGCTGATCGAGCATCTGGGAGCAAGCGGAGTTTTCGCCGCTAAGTGGACCGACCAGGCTCACCCCGACGTCAGCAAGCTCGTCGAGCTTGCCCTGGCGCTGGGCCACCTGGCCTCGGCCGGTATCGGAGTGGGCGTCAGCCTGCACGATTCGGCCATCGCCATGTTGCGCCGGTTCGGCAAAACCGACTACCTGAAAGACATCTGCGAGAAGGCGATTCGCGGCGAGGCCGTGCTCTGCATCGGCGCCTCGGAAGAATCGGGTGGGTCGGATCTGCAGATCGTTGAGACCGAGGTCCGTTCGCACGACGGCGGTTTCGCAGTCCGCGGTATCAAGAAGTTCGTCTCGCTGTCTCCGATCGCCGACCACATCATGGTCGTGGCGCGCAGCGTCGACCACGACTCGTCCAGCCGGCACGGCAACGTCGTCGTGGTGGCGGTGCCGACCACACATGTCGACGTGCAGCAGCCGTACAACAAGGTGGGTGCCGGGCCGCTGGACACGGCGGCGGTCCACATCGATACCTTGGTCCCGGCCGACGCGATGGTCGCGCGGGCCGGCACCGGGCTGGCGGCCATAAGTTGGGGGTTGGCGCACGAGCGCATGTCGATCGCCGGCCAGATCGCGGCGTCGTGCCAACGCGTGATCGGAATTACCCTGGCCCGCATGATGAATCGGCGCCAATTCGGCAACACCTTGTTGGAGCATCAGGCGCTGCGGCTACGGATGGCGGACCTGCAGGCGCGGGTCGACCAGTTGCGTTTCGCGCTGCACGGCATTGCCGCTGCGGGACGGCTGGATCTGCGGGCGGCCGCGGGGATCAAGGTCACCGCGGCACGCCTCGGCGAAGAAGTCATCGGCGAGTGCATGCACATCTTCGGCGGGTCCGGCTATCTCGTCGACGAAACACCGCTGGGCCGGGTGTGGCGGGACATGAAGCTGGCCCGGGTCGGCGGCGGCACCGACGAAGTCCTCTGGGAATTGGTCGCGGCCGGCATGAAAGCCGATCACGCCGGTTACGAGGATTGGGTCGCGCGCTCCAACGCGTAGAGCGCCATCCGCCGGTTCGGCGCGTCGTGCTCGCCCAGCGAACGGCATCCGACGAAATCGCACAGCCGGCGCACGGTGGTGTTGCGGTGATCCGGGTCGAACATGATCCGCTCGCAGCGTGGTTCCTGGTCGAACACGCTGGCCACGATTCGCGGTAGCAGTCGTGGGCCGAAGCCGCGGTTGACCAGCCTCAGATCCGCGATGGCCGCATGGAGCCCGATGTCGTAGGGCTGAGCGTCGTAATGACGCGAGATCATGTCCTTTGCTGCCCAATAGATCTCGAGGTAGGCGCACTCTTCGCCGCGCAGGGTGGCGATCAGCGGCAGCGAATAGGTCCCCGCGAGCTGCGCATCGAGGTGCTGACGCCACCGCGGCGCCGGCCACGCGTACTCCCAGGTCTCGGCGAGATGCGGGCGATTCATCCACTCCGACACCATCTCTGCGTCGTCGCCGACCGCGGCGCGCATGTCGTATGGCGGTTCCAGCGCGGGGACCGGAGGCCGGCCAACGCGCTGTACCTCTTCGGGGAGGTCCTTGCGCTCGCGCTTCAGTACCTGGGTCGACGTATCGTCGGTTTGGGTGCTTGCGGCTCCGTTCATCGTTTGCTGACCTTACCCGAGCCCGGTTTCAGGTTAGGTTAGGCATGCCAATTGTACGGGAGCTGCTGGGCCAGGCCGCAGCAACGTGACGGCTTTACGGGCGCCGCAGCGGTAATATCGCTACGCCCAGGCGCGAGTGGCGGAATTGGTAGACGCGCTGGATTTAGGTTCCAGTGTCTTAGGACGTGGGGGTTCGAGTCCCCCCTTGCGCACTCTGGCGTTCGTGTCGCCCTGCCGTGCACGGATGTGCCGAGCTCAACTGATCTCGATTTCGTGACCAGCGGATCGCCTCCGCGTCATTCAGCGAACAAGTGTTTAGTGAATTTCCGGCCCGGGTAGTCGGACAAGAACCGTGCCTCAGCCGATCCACGGTGAGCCGACAAAGACGTTGGGACGACGTATGGGTTCTACGCTGCACAGCCTCACTCGATGGAGCAAGTCGCCCGCCAAGGGCGTCACCGCCGCCAAGTCCTGGGTCAACGTGCCACGAGGACTCGCCGCCCGTGCGACCACTCCATTGCTGCCGGACGACTACCTCAAAATGCTCAATCCCTTGTGGTCGGCGCGCGAACTGCGCGGCCTCATCGTCGACGTGCACCCAGAGACCGCGGATTCGGCGACCGTCACCATCAAACCCGGGTGGGGCTTCTCCGGGAAATACCGGCCGGGCCAGTACGTCGGCATCGGATTACGGATCGACGGTCGGTGGCATTGGCGCTCGTACTCGCTGACCTCAATTCCGCAGCGCGACAACAAGAACATCACGATCACCGTCAAGGCGACGCCCGAGGGCTTCCTGTCCACACACCTGGTCAACGGCGTGGAACCGGGCACCATCGTGCGGCTGGCGACTCCGAAAGGAGAGTTCGCACTGCCCGACCCGCCGCCGGCGAAGATCCTGTTCGTCACGGCCGGCAGCGGGATCACGCCGGTAATGGCGATGTTGCGCACCCTGAAGTCCAGGGGACACAGTTCCGACGTCGTGCACGTTCACTCGGCACCGACGGTCGACGACGTGATTTTCCACGACGAGCTGCGCGAGCTGGAAAGCAGCGAGCCCGGGTATCGACTTCACTTGCACCTCACCGAAACTGAGGGCCACCTCGATTTCGGCGACCTGACCGGGATCGTGGGTGACTGGAAGGAACGCCCTGCCTGGGCCTGCGGGCCTCCCGCCCTCCTCGACACCGTCGAACGCGCGTGGAAGGACGCGGGTCGCGGCGACCAGCTGCATATGGAGCGCTTCACCATCGCGGCCACCGACAAGGGCGGTGAGGGCGGCACCGTCAACTTCGCGATATCCGATAAGACAATCGAAATTGATGGCGCCACATCCCTTTTAGAGGCAGGAGAGAAAGTCGGCATCCAGATGCCGTTCGGCTGCCGGATGGGCATCTGCCAAACGTGTGTGCTCCCGCTCGAGGCGGGGCACGTGCGCGACTTCCGGTCCGGAACCGAACACGGCGCGGGTGACCGTATCCAGACGTGCATATCGACGGCGTCCGGCGACTGCACGCTCAAGATCTGAGGAGGAAATCCGATGGCTATTACCGATGTCAAGCAATACGCACATCTCAGCGACGAGGACGTCGAAGCGCTGGGGCGCGAACTCGACGCGATCCGCGCCGACATCGAGGAATCGCGCGGCGAGCGCGATGCCCGGTATATCCGGCGAGCAGTGCACCTGCAACGAATGCTTGTCGTTGGCGCTCGAATCGTGTTGATGGCCAGTAATAATCGGTACGCATGGGTTGCCGGGACGGCGATGCTGGGTACCGGCAAGATCATCGAGAATATGGAACTCGGCCACAACATCACGCACGGTCAGTGGGACTGGATGAATGATCCGGAAATCCATTCGACCGAATGGGAATGGGACACCACCTCACCGAGCGTGCATTGGAAGAAGTCGCACAACTTCATCCACCACAAGTACACGAACATCGTCGGGATGGACGACGATGTCGGTTACGGCATCATGCGGGTCACCCGCGACGAGCCCTGGGCGCGTTGGATGATCGGCAACCCGATCTACAACCTGCTGCTGGGCACCCTGTTCGAATGGGGTGTGGCGGCGCACGGGCTGGAGCTTTCCCATGTCCGCCGACACGAGAAATCGTGGGCCGAAGTCCGCAAAGATCTGCGCATCATCGCCAAGAAGGTCGGCAAGCAGGTCGGCAAGGACTACATCGTTTTTCCGGCGCTGGCCGGACGCAACTGGAAGCACACGCTGCGGGCCAACGCGGTCGCCAACCTGATTCGCAACTACTGGTCCTACATGGTGATCTTCTGCGGTCACTTCCCCGACGGCGCCGAGAAATTCACCGTAGAAGAGTTCGAGAACGAGACGCAGGCGGAGTGGTACCTGCGCCAGATGCTGGGCTCGGCGAACTTCCACGCCGGGCCGCTGTTGGCTTTCATCAGCGGTAATCTGTGCTACCAGATCGAGCACCACCTCTTCCCCGATCTGCCCAGCAACCGCTACGCGGAAATCTCGGTCCGGGTGCGCGAGTTGTGCGAGAAGTACGACTTGCCGTACACCACCGGTTCGCTCGGACGGCAGTACTGGCAGTCGTTCTGGACGATCCTCAAGCTCGCCCTGCCGGACAAACTGCTCACCGCAACAGCCGACGATGCCCCGGAGACTCACTCCGAGTTGAAGTTCCGCGTGCGTGAGGGACTTAGGGACAGCTTCGTCGACCCGGCGACCGGCAAACGGCGGGGCCTGCGCACCGCGCTGCGCGAGCTACAGGCGCACTGAGTAGCCGCCTGACGCGCGGCTGCTTCTAGGACCGCGCCTCGACCGCCCTGGTGGCTTCAGCTATGGTAAGGCAACCCTTAGTTTGAGCTGAGCCACGACCAGGGTGGAGAGGACCGCTGATGGCCCGCGGGTTTCAGGGCGCGATACTGCGCGGATTCGGCGCGCGCGATCACCTCGCAACCGTGCTCGAAACCGTGCACATCGCACCGCATTTCGTGCGGGTCCGGATGGAGTCGGCAACCCTGTTCGAAGACGTCGAGGCCGAGCCCGCCGCGTGGCTGCGGTTCTGGTTCCCCGACCCGGCCGGATCGGACACCGAGTTCCAGCGCGGCTACACGATCTCCGAAGCCGATGCCCCGACCGGCCGCTTCGCGGTCGACGTCGTATTGCACGAACCCGCCGGCCCGGCATCGACGTGGGCCCGCACCGTCGCCCCCGGCACCACGATCGCGGTGATGTCGCTGATGGGTTCGTCGCGGTTCGACCCGCCCGAGGAGCAGCCGGCCGGTTACCTGCTGATCGGCGACTCGGCGTCGATCCCCGGGATGAACGGCATCATCGGCACGATTCCCGACGACGTGCCGATCGAGATGTACCTCGAGCAGCATGACGACCACGACACGGCGATCCCGATCACGGACCATCCCCGGCTGCGGGTGCATTGGGTACCTCGCCGGGACGACAAATCGCTGGCTGACGCCATCGAGTCCCGCGACTGGTCGAATTGGTATGCCTGGGCGACACCCGAGGCCACCACGCTGAAGAACGTGCGCAAGCGACTGAAGGAGGCCTTCGGCTTTCCCAAATCTGAGGTTCACGCGCAGGCGTACTGGAGCGCCGGGCGCGAAATGGGCACCAGCCGCGGCGGTGAGTCGCAGGCTCTCTCGGCGCCCGCCGACGAGGCGACGCTGGAAAGCGTTGCTGCACAGCCCGATACACCGACGGCCGCCGTTGGCGAGGCGAACCCCGGCAACTGGCGCGCTCAGGCCGCAGGCCGTTTGCTCGCGCCGCTGCGTTCGGCGCTGATCCTCTCCGGTGTGCTTCAGGCCGTGATCACGCTCCTGCAGCTCGCGCCGTTCGTGCTGCTGGTCGAGCTCGCCCGGCTCCTGGTGACCGGCGCCGACGCCTCGCGATTGTGGGATGTGGGCATCGCGGCCGTCCTGCTGCTGGGGCTGGGCACCGTGCTCGGCGCCGCCCTCACCCTCTGGCTGCACGTGATCGATGCCCGGTTCGCCAGCGCGCTGCGTTCGCGGTTGTTGGGCAAGATGTCGCGGCTGCCGCTGGGCTGGTTCACCGCCCGTGGATCGGGCGCGATTAAGCAACTGGTCACCGACGACACACTGTCGCTGCACTATCTGGTCACGCACGCGATCCCGGACGCGGTCAATGCGGTCGTCGCGCCGGTGGCGGTGCTGGTCTATCTGTTTACCGTCGACTGGCGCGTGGCGCTGGTCTTGTTCGGGCCGGTGCTGGTCTATCTCGTGATGGCGTCGGCGTTGTCGATCCAATCCGGTCCGAAGATCGCGCAGTCGGCGCGCTGGGCCGAAAGAATGACGTCGGAAGCCGGTGCCTACCTCGAGGGTCAGCCGGTGATCCGCGTCTTCGGTGGCGCGGCGGCGTCGAGTTTCCGGCGCCGGCTCGACGAGTACGTCGGATTTTTGGTGGCCTGGCAGCGCCCGCTGGCCGGCAAGAAAACCGCGATGGACCTGGCTACCCGCCCGTCCACCTTCCTGTGGCTGATCTCGGTCATCGGCACCCTGCTGGTCGTCACGCACCGGATGGATCCGGTGAACCTGCTGCCGTTTATGTTGCTGGGCACCACCTTCGGTGTCCGGCTGCTCGGCATCGCCTACGGGCTCGGCGGCATTCGCACCGGAATGCTCGCCGCCCGGCGCCTGCAAATCGCGCTCGACGAGCAAGATCTCGGGGTGACCGCGCATCCGGGCTCGACGGTCGGCGACTCGGTGGCCACCGTGGTGTTCGACCGCGTCGGCTTCAGTTATCGCCCCGGGGTTCCGGTGATTAAGGACGTATCGCTGGAACTGCGCCCGGGAACGGTGACCGCGCTCGTCGGACCGTCCGGCTCTGGCAAGTCGACGCTGGCGGCGCTGCTGGCGCGGTTCCACGATGTCGAACACGGCGCGATACGTGTTGGGGGACAAGATATCCGGTCACTGACCGCCGATGAGCTCTACCCGCGGGTCGGCTTCGTGCTGCAGGAAACCCAGCTTGTGCAGGGCACCGTCGCGGAGAACATCGCGCTGGCCGTGCCGGATGCCACCCGCGAACAGATCCAGGCCGCCGCCCGCGAGGCGCAGATCCACGACCGGATACTGCGACTGCCGCAGGGCTACGACACCATGCTGGGCGCGAATGCCGCACTCTCCGGCGGTGAGCGCCAGCGCCTCACCATCGCCCGCGCGATTCTCGCCGACACTCCGGTCCTGATCCTCGACGAGGCCACCGCGTTCGCCGATCCAGAGTCGGAATACCTTGTGCAGCAAGCGCTTAACCGGCTGACTCGCGATCGGACCGTGTTGGTGATCGCGCACCGGCTGCACACCGTCACCCGGGCTGACCAGATCGTCGTGCTCGATCACGGGCAGGTCGCCGAACGCGGTACCCACGAGGAGTTGCTCGCCGCCGACGGGCGGTATCGGCGGTTGTGGGATACCGGTCAGGGCACTGCGGTGGCCGCGACCGGCGCGGCGCAGGAGGGCGGGCGATGATGCGCACCTGGATCAGCCTCGTTCCGGCGCACAGCCGCGCGAAGATGACCGCCTACGGGATCCTCGCGCTCATCTCCGTCGTCGTGCGTGCTGTCGGCGCGGTCCTGCTTGTCCCGCTGGTGGGCGCACTGTTCAGTGACGCACCGCAGCGTGCGCTGGCGTGGCTGGGCTGGCTGACCGTCGTCACCGTGACCGGATGGGTCGTCGACACCATGACCGCTCGCACCAGCTTCGACTTGGGTTTCGCGGTGCTCGACCATTCGCAGCATGACGTGGCCGATCGGCTGCCCAGGGTGCGGTTGGACTGGTTCAACTCCGACAACACCGCGACGGCCCGCCAGGCGATCGCGGCAACCGGTCCGGAACTGGTCGGCTTGGTGGTCAACCTGCTGACGCCGCTGACGACGTCGATTCTGCTGCCCGCGGTCATCGGCCTGGCGCTGTTGGGAATCTCGTGGCAGCTCGGTGTGGCGGCGCTGGCCGGTGTGCCGCTGCTGCTCGGCGCGCTGTGGGCCTCGCTTCGGTTGGCCCGGCGCGCCGACGTGGCGGCCGGGGACGCCAATACCGCACTCACCGAACGGATCATCGAGTTCGCGCGGACCCAGCAGGCGCTGCGTGCCGCGCGGCGGGTCGAGCCGGCCCGCAGCCAGGTGGGTTCCGCGCTGGGCGAGCAACACCGCGCGACGATGCGCCTGCTCGGCATGCAAATCCCCGGCCAGCTGCTGTTCAGCGTCGCCAGCCAGCTGGCCCTGATCGCGCTGGCCGGCGCCACCACGGCGCTGACCATGGACGGCACGCTCACCGCGGCGCAGGCGGTTGCCTTGATCGTCGTGATCGCCCGCTACCTGGAGCCGTTCACCACCGTCAGCGAGCTGGCACCCGCGCTGGAGAGCACCCGCGCCACCCTGGACCGCATCCGCAGTGTGCTCACCGCACCGGCCGTGGCGTCGGGCGCCGCCGACCTGCCGGACACCATGTCCGCCCCCCGCATCGAATTCGACGACGTCGCCTTCGGTTACGACGGCGCCCGCGCGCCGGTGCTGGACGGGGTCAGCTTCGCACTGGACCCCGGAACCACGACGGCAATCGTCGGGCCGTCGGGCTCCGGAAAGAGCACCATCCTGGCGCTGATCGCCGGGTTGCACCAACCCACCCGCGGCCGCGTCGTCATCGACGGCGCCGACGCCGCCACGCTGAACGCCGACGCGCGCCGCGGCCTCAGCAGTGTCGTGTTCCAGCACCCGTACCTGTTCCACGGGACGATCCGCGACAACGTCCTGGCCGGCAATCCGACCGCGGGCGGGGAGCAGTTCGGCCGGGCCGTCGCGCTGGCCCGGGTCGACGAGCTGATCGACCGGTTGCCAGACGGCGCCGACACCGTCGTCGGCGAGGGCGGCTCGGCGCTCTCCGGTGGCGAGCGGCAACGGGTCAGCATCGCGCGGGCGCTGCTGAAGCCCGCTCCCGTGCTACTGGTCGACGAGGCGACCAGCGCCCTGGACACCGAGAACGAGGTCGCGGTGGTCGACGCGCTCACCGCCGACCCGCAAGCGCGCACCCGCGTGATCGTGGCCCATCGGCTGGCGAGCATCCGCCACGCCGACCGCGTGCTGTTCGTGGACGACGGGCGTGTCGCCGAGGACGGGTCGATCGACGAATTGCTGGCTGCCGGTGGCCGATTCAGCGAATTCTGGCGGCAGCAGCATGAGGCTGCCGACTGGCACATAGTCGCTGAGTAAGTCGCCGATCAGGTCACGGCGGGTGGCACTTGCGGTATGCCTTACAGTTGATCGGTCGGTCAGCTGGTTGAATCCCGGAGGCGTGGTTGCGTATGAGTGCTGTGGTCTCGATTCCGCGGTACCCCGGCGATGTGACACCCGCATGGCTGTCCGCCGCACTGAGCGGACGGCACGCACCGGTCGAGGTGTCCGGAGTCGACGTGGTGGCCATCGGCACCGGCCAGACCGGGGCGACCTATCGCGTGACGGCCGAGTACGCCGCCGATCCCGGTGAGCTGCCGCAGACCTTCGTGATCAAGCTGCCCGCCCAGGACGACACCGTGCGCGACCGCGTCGTCATCGGCTACCGCAGCGAATGCGCCTTTTACACGTCGGTGGCCGACCGCGTGCGGGTGCCTACCCCGAGTTGCTACTACTGCCAGATCACCGACGACGCCATGGAATACGCGCTGCTGCTGGCCGACCAGGCACCCGCGGTGCAGGGCGATCAGATCGCCGGCTGCGGCGAGCAGGAGGCGCGGCTGTCGGTGCTGGCGCTGGCCGGCCTGCACGGGCCCAGCTGGTGCGACGCCTACTGGCTGGATCTGCCCGGGCTGGCATTTCCCCGTCCGGATGACGACATGGCCAAGGGTCTCGGCGAAGTCGCGAAGATGAGCGCCGACATCACCCTGGAAAAACTGGGCGACCGGATGAGTGCCGAAGATCGCGAGACCTTCACCACGACAATGGGTTTGGTGACACCATGGCTGTCATCCGAGCGGGAGCGGTTCGCGTTGCTGCACGGTGACTACCGGTTGGACAACCTGCTGTTCGATCCGGAGCGCACCCGGGTGAGCGTGGTCGACTGGCAAACGCTCGGTGTGGGTCTGCCGGCACGCGATCTCGCGTATTTCACGGCGACGAGCCTGAATCCGGAGCTTCGATCTATTGT
Organism: Mycobacterium sp. NGS40; assembly: GCF_059812735.1. Lineage (NCBI taxonomy): Bacteria > Bacillati > Actinomycetota > Actinomycetes > Mycobacteriales > Mycobacteriaceae > Mycobacterium > Mycobacterium sp. NGS40. Next base: position 168,747 of record NZ_JCALDG010000009.1, on the reverse strand, counting down.
CGAGAAAGACCTTGTCGACGACTATCATCAAGCGCTGCTGGGTTACGGCGTCACCGGCTACGACCGCGAAACATGTTGGCGTGATTACCGACTCGGGATGCCGCAGGCGTTGCTGATTTCCGCCCTGGGCTTCGCCTTCGCAACCTCGACCGAACGTGGTGACGACATGGTGCTGGCGATGCTCAGTCGTGGCTGCCAGGCCGTCCGCGATCTGGGGACGCTGGAACTGTTCGGCTGAGCCCGGTTATCGGTTGAACCGGCCGTCGAGATACTCGGCCCGGCACGCGTTGCGCGCGAGTTTGCCGCTGGTGGTGCGCGGAATCGCGCCGGCGGCAACGAGCCGCAGGTCGGCTACCCGAACCTGATGCTCGCGTGCGACCGCCGCTCGCACGGCCGCGGCGATCGCCTCGGGATCCGCGCGCCCGACGCCCGCGGCGCGTTCGGCGACGATGACAAGTTGCTCGGCCGAGCCACCGTCGGAAGCCTCGGCCGGTACGGAGAACGCCGCCACGTAGCCGGTCCGGATGGCCGGGGACGAATGACTGACCGTGGTTTCGATGTCGTGCGGATAGTGGTTGCGACCGTCGATGATGATGAGGTCTTTGATCCGGCCGGTCAGGTAGATCTCACCGTCGATGTAGACGCCGAGATCGCCGGTGGCCAGCCAGTAGCAGTTGTCCGGCGCGCCCTCGGCATGGCTGCCGTGCTCGAGGCGGGACTGCAGCTTGTTGCCGAACGTGCGCTGCGACTCTTCCTCGCGCCCGAAGTAGCCGCGGGCGACGTTGTTGCCGTGCAGCCAGATTTCCCCGACTCCGTAGTCCGGTACCTCGCCACCGTCCGGGCTGGCGATCACGGCCCACAGATCGCGGAACGGGTGGCCGCAGGACACGTAGGCAACCGCACCGTCGGCGTCCGGCTCGACGATCACCGCGCGCCCGGCGGCGAGTTCGGCGCGGTCCAGGTAGACCGCCTTGAACCCGGAATGCGGGGGAGTGCTGGCAACTCCGAGCGTCGCCTCCGCCATCCCGTAGGACGGTTTGACCGCCGTCGCTGGCAGTCCGTACGGCGCGAAGGCCTTGGTGAATTTCTCGATGGCCGCAATGGTCACCGGCTCCGAGCCGTTGAGCAGGCCGACCACATTGTGCAGGTCGATGTCGGCGCCTTCGGGGGGCAGCCCGCGCTCGGCGGCCAATTCGAATGCGAAATTCGGTGCGGCGGCGAATGTCGGGCCGTTGGCGGCTTCCGCGCTCAGTTCCTTGATCCAGCGGAACGGCCGGCGCACGAAGGCCATGGGATCCAGCAGCGTCAGGTATTCGCCACCGCACAACGCCGGGAACATGATCATGATCAGTCCCATGTCGTGGTAGAGCGGCAGCCAGCTGACACTGTGAGTGTTTCGGTGCAGGTCGCCGGCCAGGATCATCTGCAGCACATTGGTGCAGACGGCGCGATGGGTGACCTCCACGCCGGCCGGGCTGCGGGTCGACCCCGAGGTGTACTGCAGGTATGCGATGTCGTCGGTGCCGATCGTCGGCTCGACGAACATCGAGGCCAGCGACGCCGGGATCGCGTCCACCGCGATCAGTCGCGGGCGCCCGGCCACCGGATGCGCGCGCAACGACTCCCGCACTGACTCGGCCGCCGCGCTGGTCGTCAACACCACGGCGGGGCGCGCGTCGGCCAGCACGGCGGTCAACCGCTCGGTATGACCGGCCAGGGTGGGAGCGAACAGCGGAACCGCGATGTTGCCCGCATTGACGGCGGCGAAGAACGAGGCCACATACTCCAGACCCTGGGGCGCCAGGATCGCGACGCGATCGCCGGGCTTGGCAACCTGCTGGAGACGGGCGCCGATCGAGCGGACCTGGGTCCACAGCTCGTTCCAGCTCAGTTCGAGGACGCGGCCGTCCTGCTCTTTGGCGTAGTCGATGAACCGGTAGGACGGACGGTCGCCGAATGCCGCACGGTTTTGGTCGAAGAACGACGTGAGCGTCAAACCGTCCGGCAGGACGATGGAGCCGTCAGCGAGGACGTAATCATTAATGTCAGCCGCTAGTGGCTTAGCAGCGTCAATCGACAAATGGGGCCGTCCCATGTTGAAAGAATAAGTAACGCTCTTAGTCTTTTGCTCCACCGGGTGGGTGTGTCGCCCAGGTCGTTCAATAACGATGTGATGTATATCACATTACGGCGCCGTAATGAGCAGCTCATCGGGTCGCCGGCAAACGGCTACATTTGCCGTTGTCGGAATGAATTGTGTTGGGGCATTTCGTAGCTCGGGATCAGGTTGTGGTTGCCGATGTTCGCGCGTTCGCAACCGATTGTGAGCGGGGTGCCAGATCTGGGGTGCGTGGGCCCACGCGTCAGTATTGGCTCGACCCTTGATCCACCCGGATCTGGGCCGCGGTGACTTTGCGCGACTCGTCGCTGGCCAGCCAGCAGACGGCGTCGGCGATCTCTTCCGGTTCGGCAACCCAGTCGGGCAGAAACGGCGTCAATACATGCGCCAGCTGGGGGTTGGTTTCCATCGCCCTGGCCACCGCCGCGACCATGTCGCCGGAGCCCATCTGCGTGTTCACCGGGCCGGGGTGGACGCTGTTGACCCGGATCGAGTGTTTGCCCAGTTCGGCTGCGAAGGCCCGGGCCAGCCCGGTGACGGCGTGCTTGCTGGCCGTGTAGTGCACCATGAACGGCTGCTGCTTCGCTCCGGCCGCCGAGCTGATCAGAATGATCGAGCCGCCGCGCCCGCCTTCGATGATCTTGTCCGCGCCGGCCATCACGGTGTTCCAGGTGCCCGTCACGTTGATGTCCAGCACGTGGCCGAAGTCCTCGGGCGTGATCTCGTTCCACGGCTGCGGGGCCGCGACCCCGGCGTTGGCCACGATGATGTCCAGACGTCCGAATGCGGCGACGCCGTCGTCGACGGCCTTGCGCAACGCTTCCAGGTCGCGGGTGTCGACAACCGAGGCAAGGATGCGACGGTTGGTTTCCTCAACCAGGCGAACAGTTTCGGCCAGGTCTTCTTCCGTCGCCGGATCGTAAGGCACGCAGGACGGCAGCTTGCCCGCGATGTCGACGGCGATGATGTCGGCGCCTTCGGCGGCCATGCGCACGGCGTGGGCGCGGCCCTGGCCGCGCGCGGCTCCGGTGATGAAAGCGACACGCCCCTCGAGCTTGCCTGCCATTAGCGCTCCTTCTTCGTGGCTCGCCCGGCCGCCCGGACCAGGTTCGAGCCGATGATCAGACGCTGAATCTCACTGGTGCCCTCGTACAGCCGCAGCAGGCGCACGTCGCGGTAGATGCGTTCGACGGCAACGCCACGCATGTAACCACTGCCACCGTGAATCTGAACCGCGAGATCGGCTACCCGCCCGGCCATTTCGGTGCAGAATAGCTTCGCCGACGACGGCGCCACCCGGCGGTCCTCATCGGTCACCCACAGCCGCGCGGCTTCGCGGACCAACGCCCGGCCGGCCATTACCTCGGTCTGCTGGTCGGCGAGCATCGCCTGGACCAACTGGAAACTGCCGATCGGCTCACCGCCCTGCGTCGCACTGGCCGCGTATGCGACGGACTCGTCGAGCGCGCGTGTCGCGGCGCCGACCGCCAGCGCGGCGATGTGGACGCGTCCCCGCGCCAGCGAAGTCATCGCAGCCCGATAGCCGACGTCTTCGCTGCCGCCGACGAGCGCATCCGAGCCGACGCGAACATCGGTGAAGTTGACGTCCGCCGTCCACGCGCCTTCCTGGCCCATCTTGGCGTCCTTGACGCCCACCTCCACACCCGCGGTATCGGCGGGAACCAGGAACACCGCGATCCCCGGACCCTGGTCGTCGGCTGGGCGGGTGCGCGCGAACACCACGAACAGATCGGCGACCGGCGCGTTGGTGATGAAGCGCTTCTGGCCGGAGATCACCCAATCGTCATCGACTCGGCCGGCTTTGGTGCGCAAGCCGGCCGGGTTGGATCCGGCGCCGGGTTCGGTCAGCGCGAACGATGCGACGACGTCGCCGGACGCGATCGACTCCAGCCAGCGCGACTTCTGTTCGTCGGTGCCGAATCCGACCAGAACCTGCCCGGCGATGCCGTTGTTGGTGCCGAACATCGAACGCAGCGCCAGCGAGGTGTAGCCCAGCTCCATGGCGAGCTCGACGTCTTGCGTCAGGTTGAGGCCGAGCCCGCCCCATTCCTGAGGAATCGCGTAGCCGAACAAACCCATCTTCTTGGCCTCGTTGCGCAGGTCGTCGGGGACGCGATCCTCGTCGAGGATCTCCTGTTCCCGGGGAACGACTGCGGTGCGCACGAATTGCCTTGTCTGAGCGAGGATCTCGCGGAAGTCATCGTCGCTGACTGCCACGGATTCGGCGGTGGCCATGATCAGACACTCCTCTCCCGAGCCGGGATACCCCGGTCCAGCGCAGGATCTTATATCAAATATGATATTTGCCTGGAACCGCCCGGTGGTGGCGAGAACAGTGAAGGATGTGGAGCCAGATGTCGTTGTTGACAGGTCAGACGGCGGTAATCACAGGCGGAGCGCAGGGACTGGGTCTGGCCATCGCGGAGCGGTTCGTGGCAGAGGGCGCGCGCGTGGTGCTCGGCGACGTCAACCTCGAGGAAACCCAAGTCGTGGCCAAACAGCTGGGCGGTGACGACGTCGCCGTCGCGGTGCGGTGCGATGTCACCCAATCGTCCGACGTCGAGGCGCTGATCCAGACCGCGGTGCAACATTTCGGCGGCCTGGACATCATGGTCAACAACGCCGGTATCACCCGCGATGCCACCATGCGCAAGATGACCGAGGAGCAGTTCGATCAGGTCATCAACGTGCACCTGAAGGGGACCTGGAACGGGACCCGGCTCGCCGCGGCGGTCATGCGGGAGAACAAGCGGGGCGCGATCATCAACATGTCCTCGGTGTCCGGGAAGGTCGGCATGGTCGGCCAGACCAACTACTCGGCGGCCAAGGCCGGCATCGTCGGCATGACCAAGGCCGCTGCCAAGGAGCTGGCTTACCTGGGTGTGCGGGTGAACGCCATTGCTCCGGGATTGATCCGTTCTGCCATGACAGAGGCTATGCCGCAACGCATTTGGGACTCGAAGGTCGCCGAGGTGCCGATGGGCCGCGCCGGCGAGCCCAGTGAGGTGGCCAGCGTGGCGCTGTTCCTGGCATCCGACCTGTCGTCGTACATGACCGGCACCGTTATGGAAATCACCGGCGGCCGCCACCTATGAGTGCCGAGGTCGTCATCTGCGAGCCCGTCCGCACGCCGATCGGCCGCTACGGCGGAATGTTCTGCTCGCTCAGCGCCGTCGATCTCGGGGTCACCGCCCTGAAAGGACTGCTGGAGCGCACCGGTCTGGCTCCCGATGCCGTACAGGACGTGATTCTCGGTCACTGCTATCCCAACAGTGATGCGCCCGCAATCGGGCGCGTGGTGGCGTTGGATGCCGGCCTGCCGGTGACCGTGCCCGGCATGCAGGTGGACCGCCGCTGCGGCTCGGGCCTGCAAGCGGTCATCCACGCCTGCCTGCAGGTGGGCGCCGGCGACAGCGACCTCGTCGTCGCCGGGGGATGCGAAAGCATGAGCAATGTCGCCTTCTATTCGACCGACATGCGTTGGGGTGGTGCACGCAACGGCGTCCAGGTGCACGACGGACTGGCACGCGGGCGCACGACGGCCGGCGGCCGTCACCACCCGGTCGCGGGCGGGATGCTCGAGACCGCGGAGAATCTGCGCCGCGAGTACGGCATTTCACGACAGGAGCAGGACGAACTTGCGGTGCGGTCGCATCAGCGCGCCGTCGCCGCGCAGAAGGACGGCGTGCTGGTCGACGAGATCATCCCGGTCGTGGTCACCACCCGCGGCGGCGAGGAAGTCATCGACACCGACGAGCATCCCCGTGCCGACACCTCGGTCGAGTCGCTGAGCAAGCTGAAACCGGTTCTGCGTAAGGATGATCCGGAGGCGACGGTCACCGCCGGCAACGCCAGCGGGCAGAACGACGCCGCATCGATGTGTGTGGTGACCACGCGGGAGAAGGCAGACGAGTATGGCCTGACACCCCTGGTCCGCATGGTGTCGTGGGGCCTGGCGGGGGTGGCGCCCAACGTCATGGGAATCGGCCCGGTGCCCGCTACCGAGGCCGCGCTGGCCAAGGCCGGCTTGCAACTGTCCGACATCGATCTCATCGAACTCAACGAAGCCTTTGCCGCCCAAGCCCTTGCCGTGACGCGCGAATGGAAGTTCGGCGCGGGCGATTTCGACCGAACCAACGTGCACGGCTCGGGAATATCGCTGGGACATCCGGTCGGCGCGACCGGGGGGCGGATGCTCGCCACTTTGGCGCGTGAGCTCAACCGTCGCCAGGCACGCTACGGGCTGGAGACCATGTGCATCGGCGGCGGCCAAGGGCTGGCCGCGATCTTCGAACGGGTCGGCTGACGGTGAGCAATCCCGGGTTGCCGCTGGCCGGTCTCACCGTGGTCGAGGTGTCCAGTTTCGTCGCCGCGCCACTGTGTGGAATGACGCTGAGTCAGCTTGGCGCAGAGGTGATCCGCGTCGACCCGATCGGCGGCGCTTCCGACGTCCAGCGCTGGCCACTGTCGGCGGACGGCACCTCGATCTATTGGACCGGCCTGAACAAGGGAAAGCGTTCGGCCACCATCGATATGCGTTCGCCCGAGGGGCAGGAACTGGTGGCGCGGCTGATCACCGAGGGCGACGGGATCGTGGTGACCAATGCCGCCGGCCTGTCCTGGCTGAGCCATGATGTGCTGGCAGCCAAGCGATCCGACGTGGTTCACGTCCAGTTGCTCGGGCGCGGTGACGGCTCCACCGGGGTGGACTACACCGTGAACGCAGGCATCGGCTACCCGCTCGTCACGGGCCCGGCCGACGCGGCCGGTCCGATCAATCATGTGTTGCCGGCCTGGGATGTGTGCTGCGGACTGTACGCGGCGTTGGCGGTCGTGACCGCCGTCCGGCGTCGCGAGCAGTCCGGGGCCGGGGCGCGGATCAGCCTGGCGTTGGAGGATGTCGCCCTGGCCACCGCCGCGAATCTTGGCTTGTTGACCGAACCTCAGGTCAACGGGACGCAGCGTGAGCGACTGGGCAATGCCATCTACGGTCAGTACGGGCAGGACTTCACCAGCCGTGACGGGGCCCGGTTCATGATTGTCCTGTTGACCGGCAGGCACTTTCGTGACCTGCTCACGGTGACGGGCACGGGCGCCGCGGTGTCGGCGCTCGGGGAGGCGCTGGGGGTGGATTTCGGCTCCGAGGGTGATCGTTACCGGTACCGGGACGTGCTGTCCGGTCTATTCGCCACCTGGTTCGCCGACCATACCGCCGAAGAAATCACCGCCGCGCTGTCGGACACCACGGTGTTGTTCGAGCGCTACTGCACCTTCGCCGAGGTTGCGGCTGGTCCGAAAGTAACTGCTAATCCCTTGTTTTCGCGTCTGCGGCAACCCGGCGTAGGCGACTATCTGGCACCCGGCCTGCCGACCGCGTTCGACGGTGCGCATCCGGGTCCCGCGCCCGCGCCCGCCCTGGGGCAAGACACCGCCGAGGTCCTGCGCGGCCTGGGCTTGACCACCGCCGACATCGAGCGCCTCGCCAGCGCGAACACCATCGCCTGTTGAGCCGGAAGGACCCACCGCACATGACCAAGCTCGCCCAAACCCTCGGGCTGACCGAATTCCAGACCGAGATCATCGCCACGGTGCGCCAATTCGTCGAGAAAGAAGTCATCCCCAACGCGGCCGAACTCGAACGTGGCGACACCTACCCGCAGCACATCGTCGACCAGATGCGCGAGATGGGCCTGTTCGGACTGATGATTCCGCAGCAGTACGGCGGGCTGGGGGAGTCGCTGCTGACCTACGCGCTTTGCGTGGAGGAACTGGCGCGCGGCTGGATGAGCGTATCCGGAGTGCTCAACACCCATTTCATCGTGGCGTACATGCTGCGTCAGCACGGCACCGACGAGCAGAAGCAGCGGTTCCTGCCCCGGATGGCGGCCGGCGAGACTCGCGGCGCGTTTTCGATGTCGGAGCCGGAGCTGGGTTCTGATGTCGCGGCGATCCGCACCCGCGCCCGTCGCGATGCCGACGGCACCTACACCATCAATGGCCAGAAGATGTGGCTGACCAACGGCGCCACCTCCACCCTGGTGGCGGTGCTGGTGCGCACCGACGAAGGCTCGGACAAACCGCACCGCAACCTGACCGCGTTCCTGGTCGAGAAGCCAGTCGGATTCGGCGAAGTCGTTGCCGGCCTGCACATTCCAGGCAAGATCGACAAGCTCGGCTACAAAGGCATCGAAACCACCGAGATGATTTTCGACGGTTACCGGGCCGGCGCCGACGATGTGCTCGGCGGCATCACCGGGCAGGGCTTCTTCCAGATGATGGACGGCATCGAGGTCGGCCGGGTCAACGTGTCGGCACGCGCGTGTGGCGTCGGGTTGCGTGCCTTCGAGCTCGCGGTGCGCTACGCGCAACAGCGCCAGACGTTCGGAAAGCCGATCGCCGAGCACCAGGCCATCGCGTTTCAGCTGGCCGAGATGGCGACAAAAGTCGAAGCGGCACATCTGATGATGGTCAACGCTGCGCGGCTGAAGGATTCGGGCGAGCGTAACGACGTCGCTGCCGGCATGGCCAAATATCTGTGCAGCGAATACTGCACCGAGGTGACTCAGCAGAGCTTCCGGATCCACGGCGGCTACGGCTATTCCAAGGAATACGAGATCGAGCGGTTGATGCGCGACGCGCCGTTCCTGCTGATCGGCGAGGGAACCAGCGAGATCCAGAAGAACATCATCAGCAAGCGATTGCTCGCGGAATACCAGGTGTAGGCAGATGAGCGTTCCGGATTTCGTTGCGCGGCCTCAGCTCTCCGAGGACGTCGCGCGGATTATCCGCGGGCGGATATTCGACGGCGTCTACACCGCGGGGTCCTATATCCGGCTGGATCAATTGGCTGCCGAGCTGGGGATCAGCGTCACGCCGGTCCGTGAGGCGCTGTTCGCGCTGCGCGCCGAGGGGCTGATCGCCCAGCAGCCCCGCCGCGGCTTCGTGGTATTGCCGGTCACCGGCCGAGACGTCACCGACGTGGCGAACGTACAGGCACATGTCGGAGGGGAGCTGGCCGCGCGGGCCGCGGTCAACATCACTGCCGAGCAGCTGCATGAACTCAAGGAACTCCAGGCCCAGCTGGAACAGGCCTATGCCGGCGATGACCACGAGCGGACGGTCCGGCTCAACCACGAGTTTCACCGGGCCATCAACGTCGCGGCGGACTCGCCGAAACTCGCTCAGTTGATGTCGCAGATCACCCGTTACGCCCCCGAATCGGTGTTTCCCTCGATCGAGGGCTGGCCGAGCCAGTCGATCAAGGACCATCGGGAGATCTTGACGGCGCTTGAAATTCACGACGACAAGCTTGCCCGCGCGGCGATGTCGGAACACCTTGCCGCCGGCGCGATCCCGTTGATCGATCATCTCGTCGCGCGTGGTGTGGTGCTCGACGAAGAGTCTTAGCTCTGGCGGAAGGTGTTGCGGTAACTCTGCGGCGATACTCCGGACAGCCGACGGAATTGCTCGCGGAAATTCGTCGCTGACGCGAAACCTACTTGACGCGAAATGGTTTCGACGCTGTCGGCAGTTCTCTCCAGCAGTCGTTGCGCATGGCGGACCCGAACATTGTTGACCCACTGCATCGGCGTCTGACCGGTCTCGAGCTTGAATCGGCGATTGATTGTCCGCTCGCTGCTGGCTGCCCGGCGGGCAATGTCTCGCAGCGTCAGTGGCAGGTGCGCGTTGTTCTCGATCCAAACCAGCAGGCCGTCGAGTTCGGTGTTGGACATGCGGCGGTTGCGGATGATGAATTGTGCTTGGCCGCCGCTGCGGTGCAGCGGGGTGACGGCGAGGCGGGCGGCGTCAGCGGCTGCGGCCGAGCCATAATCGCAGGCGACCATGTGCAGGCACAGATCCAGTCCGGCCGACGCTCCGGCCGAGCTGAGGACTTGGCCTTCGTCGACGTAGAGCGCATCGGCATCGAGCCTGACATTCGGGTAAGTCGCGGAAAACAATTCCGCCGCAAGCCAATGCGTGGTCGCCCGCTTGCCGTCGAAGATGCCCGCGGCGGCGACGGTAAAAGCACCGCTACAGATCGATGCAATTCGAATTCCCCTGTGGTAAGCCGACTTCAATGCTTCGATCACGTCGCCGCGGACTGCTGCCGCGGCATCGTTGCGGCCCGGCACGACGATGGTGTCGGCGTTGGCGAGCTCGTCCAGGCCGAAGTCCGTCGCGATCCGGATTGGCCCCGCCGCGACCACGGGTTCGCAGCCACACACTCGAACGCGGTAGCCTGGCGCTGCGTTGGCGAGCCAGACACGGCCGAAGACCTCGACCGCGATCGCGAGATCGAACGCGATGGTGTCGGGCTCGGCCAGAACAGCGACAGAATGCATGGCTTGGCAATATACCGGCGCAATGTGGCAATCCAGCCACTGGTCTGAGTTGCCGCGACCGGCGAACATAGCCGGGTGCATGCGCAAATCGTGTTGTACGACGGCTTCGACCCGTTGGACGTCATCGCTCCGTTCGAGGTTCTGGCCGCCGGCTCGGATATGGTCGCGGGCGAGCTTTGGGTGACATTGGTAGCGGCGGAAGGCCCTCGCCGCGTGACCAGCGGGACCCGCGGTTTGACGCTGGCCGCCACCGCCGTGCTCGATCCGTCCGAACCCGGGTGCGTGATCGTCCCCGGTGCCAGCGGGCCGATCGCTGGTGACCCCGATGACGGCGTCGACACCATTCCGGTGTTGTTGGCACGGGCTGCGCAGACGGAGCTGACTCCACTGCTGCACAAGGCATTTGCCAATCCCGACGTGACCATGGCGGCGGTGTGTGGTGGTTCGGTGGTGATGGCGATGTCGGGTCTGATCGAAGGACGCCACGCCGTGACGCATCATCTGGGTCTGGATCTGCTCGAGGCCGCAGGTGTGCACCCGGTGGCGGCCCGAGTCGTTGACGACGGAGATCTCGTGACAGCGGGCGGGGTGACGTCGGGACTCGACCTGGCCCTGCATCTGCTCGATCGCCTCTACGGTCCTCGAATCGCGCACGCCGTCGAGGAACTCTTCGAATACGAACGGCGCGGCACCGTATGGCGGCCCGTGGGCCGAGAGCCTGTGGAGGTTTAGTTGAGCATCGACGGCGACTGGGACGTGACGATCAAGACTCCGATCGGAACACTGGCGGTGCAGTACGCGTTCACGCAGCTGCGCGACGGGCTCGCCGGTACGGCGACTTACAAAGACGAAACCGTTGCGCTGCAAGGGCTTACGAGCGAGCCGGCGGATGGTGGTACCCGACTCACCTGGCGTCAGTCGGTGAGCAGGCCCATGCGGCTGAATCTGGCTTTCGACGTACTGGTCCACGGTGATGTCCTGAGCGGACACTCTCGCGCCGGCCGATTGCCACGCTCGGCGGTATCGGGGGTTCGCCGGTAGCCGTCGCCATCGCTTGTTGCTGGGGCGGGGCGGGGCATACGCTGCCATCAGGGTGGGCAACGAATGGAGAGAACAACATGACTCCAACACTTCGGGTATCGGCCCTCTTCGTTGCAACCGCGACGGCGATCGCGTTCGCGGCACCGGCGCATGCGGATTTGCTCGACCCGATCCCCGGTAATGGCGTCTTTGTCGTCGGGGTTGACATCGCACCCGGTCTCTACCACACCGGCGGATCGGGCTCGGCATTCGGAGTGTGGATCAACAATGTGCCGACCCAGGATTCGATGTGCTCGTGGTTCACCTACAGCACCCCCGATGCGAACAAGGATCATGTACTGCAGACGAACACCTCGATCGGTCCGATGTTCGCGAATATCAATACTTCGGTGAAGGCCTTCGAGTCGCTGAACTGTCAACCCTGGACCCGGGTGCCCTAGCGCCGGTCCGCATCGGCCAGCATTTCGCGCAGCCGGCGGATGTCGACCTTGCCGGTGCCGCCCCGCGGAACGTCGTCATCGGAGTCCAGCAGGAGCCACACCGTCGGCACCTTGAACGAACTCATCGCGGCCTTCGCCGCACTGCGCAGCCGCGCGGCTGTCAGCCCACGATCACCGCGCACCACCGCCGCGCCTACCCGTTCCCCCGTGGTGCCAGGCACATTCGTGACGAAGGCATTATCGACGCCCTCGATCGTGCGCAACGCTCGTTCGACCTCACTCGGGTAGACCGTCGCGCCGCTGACTTTGAACATGTCGTCGGATCGCCCGTGGTAGAACAGGAATCCGTCCTCGTCCAGATGGCCGAGGTCGCCGGTCGGGTAGAAGCCGTCGACGGTGAACAGCTCTTCGCGACCGCGACCACAGATCCCCCGCATCGTGTGCGGTCCACGGAGCTGGATCATCCCGGTGGTACCCACCGCGAGGGGCTGGCCGCTGTCGATGTCGACGATGCGGACCTCCATGCCGTCGAACGGTTTTCCGCAGCTGCCCCACGCCGTCGTCGGCATATCCGTGTCGGCGGGGTAGCCGCAGTACGGCCCGAAAGCCTCGGTCATGCCGAACAGCGTGGCTCGAGCTCCGGGCGCGGCTCGCTGCTCGGGCGGCAGCAGGGCTTCCAGGCTGCCCGGTCGCAGTGCCGACAGGTCTACGCCGGCTGCGCTCGCGTGCCGGGCCAGTACCTCGGCTTGATCCGGCCAGCCGCGAAACAGGTTGACGCGCTCGCGTTCCAGCAATCGCAGCGTGGTTTCGGGCCGGGGGAGTTCTTCGGTCACCAGGGTGGCGCCGGCCAGCAGGGCGGACAGTATTCCGCTGCCGAAACCCCCCACCCAGAAGAACGGCATCGGCAGATAGAGACGGGTTTCGGAGGTGATGCACCGCGCCGCAAGTCCCGACCGCACGGCGCCCAACGCGCTGCCATGGGAGTGCATGACTCCTTTGGGTGTTCCGCTGCTGCCGGAGGTGAACATGATGACCAGCGGGTCGGCGGCGGTCACCGTTGCGGTCATGGCGTCGACGATATGGCGGGCGCGATCACTCGCATCAGCCTTGTCAAGCTGCCCGGTCGACCAAACGTGGCGTAGCGCAGGCAGTTCGGCCTGCGGTACCGCCTTGAGGTCGTCGAGATAGCGATGGCCCCGGAATTGGTCGACGCTCACCAGGAACTGCACGGCCGCGATGCGCAGCTGCGCTACGAGTTCGCGGGCCCGCAGCAGGGTGCTCAACGGAACCAGCACGGCGCCAATGCGGGCCAGCGCCATGGAGATCCGCACCCAACGGACGCTGTTGGGCATGATCAATCCGACCCGGGTACCCTTGCCGACGCCGGCTTCGATGAATGCCGCCGCCAAATCGCTTGTAGTCGAATCGAGTTCGCGGTAGCTAAGCCGAGACGTGGGATCGATCACCATCGGCGAATCCCCGTCGCGGCCGGCTCGGAGCCGGACCAGCGCGTCGATGGTGTTAGGCATCGAAGAGCTGCTTCAGGCGCTGGATGTCGACCTTGCCGCTGGACATCAGCGGGACGTCGGCGCGTGCCAAGCTGATGAACCGTTTGGGGATCTTGTACGCGGACAGTACGGATTTGAGTCGTTCGCTCAACGTCACGGTGTCCAGCGCAGTGGCGCCGTCCGGCCGGACCACCACCGCGGCGACGAGTTGCCCGCGTCGTGGGTCGGGTAGGCCGATGACGTACGCCGCAGCTCCGTCGGTGACCTTGGCGATGGCCTTTTCCACCTCGGCCGCCGAGACGTTGGCGCCGGCCGTCTTGATCATCGCGCTGCGCCGGCCGGCAAAGTAGACGAAGCCGTCGCTATCCGTGCGCACCAAATCGCCGGTGTGCAACCAGCCGTCGGCGTCGAAGCACTCTTCGCGCGCCCGCTTGTAGTAGCCCTGCATCACATACGGCCCGCGGATGCAGAGTTCGCCCACCTCTCCCACGGCGACGCGTTCGGCCGTATCGGGGTTGATCAGCATCGTCTCGAATCCGGGTGCGGGCTTGCCGAACGATCCGCGCCGCGCTTCGGGCTGATCGGATTCGTCCTCGGCGATCAGCACGACGCTACCGGCCTCGGTCATGCCCAGCATGTTGTGCCGCAGCTCCGGATCGGCCGGCCTGGTGTCGGGGGCCATGATCGGGTAGAGGTTGCCGCGCCGCATGGACGACAGATCACGTCCGGGGTAACTCGGGTGGTCGGCCAGGTGTGCGATGCCGGCCGCGAATCCGTTGGTCGCCGTCGGCTTTTCGGCTTCCAGCAAATCCAGCATCGCCCCCGCGTCGGTGGCGTTGGAGCACACCAAGGTCGAACCGGCCACCAGGCTGGCCAGCAGACCGAACGCGAACCCGCCAATCCAGAAGAACGGCGAATTGCAGAACAGTTTGTCGGCGGGCGTCAATCCGCGAATCTTGTTGAGGTTGCGTTGATGTCCCAGCAGCGCGGCATGGGTGTGCACCACGCCCTTGGGGGCGCTGGTCGATCCCGACGTGTAGACGATCGATAGCGGATCGCAGCCGTAGACGTCGGCTTCCATCGCCCGCAGCAGCTCGGGGTCGACGGTGCCGGCTCGTCGGCATACCGTCTCGTGAGTGATTGCAACGTGGCGCAGTTGCGGGGCGGCGGGTGAAAACAACCGGGAGTCGAGATCGACGTTCGGGAGGACCTCGGCCAACCGCCGCGCATAGTCGTGGGAGCGAAAAGACGCCGCGGTCAGCAGTATTTCGACATCGCTGTCGACCAGTTGCTCGCCCATTTCGCGGGCGGTGACAAACGTCGAGAACGGGACCACCACAGCGCCGATCCGGGCGGCGGCCAGCATCGCAACCACGAACTCGGTGCCGTTGGGGTAGAGCACGCCCACATGGGTCCCCTTGCCCGCGCCGAGGGCGATCAGTCCGCGGGCGAGCTCCGCCGATGCGATGTCGGCTTCGGCGTAACTGATCCGCTCTGCGTCGCACACCAGCAGCGGGTGGTTGTCCCGCGAGCCGGCTTGCTGCCGTAGGACGTCGGCGACCGTCGAATCACCGGGCATGATCGCGCTGCGCCGCGGATTCGTCGAAGAACCGGCGGATCTCACTCAGGTCGGCTTTACCCGACGGGGTACGCGGAATCTCACCGACGATCGCGATCGCGGTAGGAATCTCGTAGCGGGCCAACCGCGTTCGCAGATACTGCACCAACGCATCGGTATCGGTGCCGCCGGAGTCGCGCAGTTGCACCATCGCGACCGGTGTCTCGCCCAGACGGGCGTCGGGCCGGCCGATCACGGCCGCGCCCGCTACCGCCGGATGGCCCTCCAATGCGACGCGCACGTCGTCGGGCATCACCTTGAAGCCGCCGCGGATGATCGCCTGATCGGCGCGCCCGACGATCCAGAGGAAGCCGTCGGCGTCGATGCGCGCCAAATCCGTGGTCCGCATCCAGGGCACCGAACGCCCCAGTTGTCCCGGTTTGACCTCGAGCAGCCCGACCTGGTCGGCTCCCAGTGGCGTGCCGGCGTCGTCGACCACCCGCAGCTGGGCGCCCGGGTTGGCCCGCCCGACGCTACCGCGTTTGGTGGCCCAATGCTGCCGGTAGTCGGCCAGGGTCCAGCCGGCCACCCCGCCACCGAATTCTGTTGCAGCATAAGATGTTAAGACAGGTATGCCATATTTCTGGGTGAAGGCGTCGGCGTCGTCGGCCGACAGCGGGGCGGTGCCGCAGGTGACCGCTCGAATACTGTCCAGATCGGCACGCGACAGCTCGGAATGCAACACCGTCCGCAACGCGGCCGGCACCAGCGAGACAGCGCGGGGCCGGTGCGTGCGCACCGCCTGTGCCCAGGCGTTGAGCTCGAAGCGTTCCAGCAGCACAAAGGATCTTGCTTCGGTGACACATTGCAGGACCCGGAAGACGCCGCCCATGTGCACCAGCGGTGAGTTCATGATCGCGACACCGCGGCGCAGTTCCTGCGGCGCCGGCGTCTGATCGGGGTCCGGACCCATCACGCTGCGCGCCAGCATGTCGTAGCCGAGGTCGATTCGCTTGGGCGGACCCGTCGTTCCGCTGGTCAGCATCCGCACCGCGATTTGCGTTGCGGCCGTGGGCCACTCGCGTACCGGCTCGCCGGGCTCGGCGAGGCATCCGGAGATCGGCATGGTCGGCGTGCCGGGCGTGACCAAGGTAGCCAGATCTTCGGGCTCGCCGACCACCAGGGGCAGTCGGAGTGCGGCGATGTCGGCTCGGGTGCGCTCGTCGCCCCGCGATGGATTGATGGTGACCACTGTCCCGCCACCCAGCAGCACGCCGAGGAACGCCGCCACTTGGCCCGGCCGGTTGCGCAGCAGCATCCCGATCGCGGGGTCGTGGCGGTGTTCGGCGGTCACCGACGCCATGTGCCGGGCCGCGTCGGCGATCCTTCCCCACGACAGCCATCGGCCGTCGTACTCGATCGCGGGTGCGCTCGGCCGCAGCTCCAGTACGTCGGCGATGCGTCGACTCAGCGGATGACGGCTCATCAGCGGATCTTTGGATTCGCAGCCTTGGCATCGGCGCCCTGCTGCGCCGCCAGTTCGGCGGTGCCCAGGGGGTTGCCCAGCCGGGTGTAGATCAACCCCTGCTCCATGGCGGCGCGGTACGGCCTGTCCAGCGATTCCCAGATCGCCTTGACGGTGCCCTGCGTGGCCGACGGCGGCTTGGCCGCAATCACCGCGGCGATCTCGTGGGCTCGGCTCCAGAGCTGGTCGGTCGCGACGACCTCGGACACCAAGCCGATCCGCAACGCCGTGTCGGCGCTGACCCGTTCGTCGTTGCCCATCAATGCGATGCGCAACGTTTCGCCCAGACCGATGCGGCGCATCAGGCCGATCGGCTCCAGTGCGCAGACCAGGCCCACCGAGACGTGTGAGTCGAAGAACGTTGCGTCATCTGCGCAGATGACCACATCGGACTCGTTGATGAAGTAGAACGCACCAGCGGTGCACATGCCCTGAACGGCGCACACCACCGGCTTCCACAACTTCTGCCACTTGGGGCTGAGCAGTTCGCCGGGATCCTGGTGATTCCATACGTTTTCGGGTTGCCCGTACGGCGTCTTGATGTCCAGGCCCGCGCTGAAGGCCCGGCTGCCGGCGGCTCGCAGCACCACCGCGTGCACCGACTCGTCGAGTCTGACGGTGCGCCACGCTTCGGCCATCTCCTCACACATCGTGCGGTTGAACGCATTGAGCTGATCGGGACGATTCAGCGTGATGGTCGCGACGTGGTCGTCCGCGCCGACGTCGAGCAGAATGGTTTCGAAACGCGGGGTACTCAACGGCACTGCCAGTTTGGTTTGCGCTTCTCTACAAAGGCTTTAGGGCCTTCGGCGGCGTCCTCAGTGCGCAGCACCCGTTCCCGGAAGGTTTCGGCCATGATCTCGGCCTCGTGCAACGGCACGTTCAAGCCCTTCAGAATCGCCAACCGGGTGCCCCGAACCGCCAGTGGCGCGTTGGAGTTGACGATGTCGGCTATCTCGCGGGCACGGCCCAGCAGCTGGTCGTGCTCGACGACCTCACTGATCAATCCGAGCTCGTACGCGCGCCCGGCGCTCATCCGTTCGTGCTTACCCATCAAGGCCATTCGCAAGGCGATCGAGCGGGGCAGCACCCGGGAGATCCGCACCAATTCACGGCCGGCCACCAGCCCGATGCTGACGTGCGGATCGAAAAACGTCGCCTGTTCGGATGCGATGACGATGTCTGTCGTGGTGACCCAGTCCATGCCTGCGCCACAACAGATTCCGTTCACCGCGGTGATCATCGGCTTGGCCATCGTGCGGAACGGGGGAGTGCCTTCCTGCGGGGCCTCCCACTGGTCGTAGGTCGACAGATACGGCCGCTCGTAAATCACCTTGCCGTCTTTGGGAATCTCCCTGACATCGGCCCCGCTGCAGAACGCGCGTCCGGTACCCGTCACGATGGTCAGCCAGACGCTGTCATCGTTTTCGACCTCGTGGTAGGCGGCGCGCAACTCGGAGACCATGTGCGGGCTCAGCGCGTTGAGCGCCTCCGGCCGGTTCAGTGTGATCGTGGCGGTGTGCCCGTCGACCTCGTATTTGATGGTGTCGAACGAGTCAGCAGGCATCCTTGTTCCCTTCAGCGTCCATCGAATTTCGGCACGCGTCGTTGCCGATAGGCTTCCAGGCCCTCTTTGAAATCATTGGTCCGACAGGACAATTCGAGGTTGAACAGCTCTTGTGTCAGGGACTCGCCCAACGACGCGTGCTGGCCGTAGTTCAGGGCTTGCTTGGCCAGTCCGAGCGCGACGGTCGGCCCGTCGGCGAGGCGCGCCAGCAGCTGCTCGACGGTGTCGTCGAGTTCGGCCGGGTGGGCGGCCTGGTGAATCAAGCCCCAGTCGGCCGCGTCGGCTCCGCCCACCTTCTCGCTGAGCAGCAGCATGCGCCGGGCCCGCGCCATCCCGACGAGTCGGGGCAGCAGCCAGCTCGCACCGGAATCCGGGCTGAAACCCCGTTCGATGAACGGTTCCCAGAACACGGCATCGTCGGCCGCCACGGCGAAGTCGGCGGCGAGGGCGAGATTGCAACCCATGCCCACTGCCCAGCCCCGAACCGTGCAGACCACCGGGAGGTGGATGGTTTGCACCAGCTCGATCAGCCGGTGCGCGGCGTGTGGAATCCGGCGCACCAGGTCCCCGGTGCGCGGCCGCTGTCGACTGCCGTTGTTGGTAGCGACCCAGTCGGCGCCCGAGCAGAAGTCTTCGCCGGCGCCGCGCAGGTGGATCGCGCGCAACGAGTCGTCGGCGGCGGCATCGGTCAGTACGCGGACCAACGTCTCGATCATCAAGTGGGTCAAAGAATTACGCCGCTGTGGGCGATCGAGAGTGAGCCGCAGAATCGGGCCGTCCCGACGTGGGATCACCGACCCCTCGGCGTCGGCCGCATCGGCGTCGTGACTCACCGTCGAATCCGGCCTTTCTCAGCGATACGGTTACCCATACAGTAGGCAATACGATTGATACGCTGTATAAGTTATCAAGTAAACGCTGCCGACGGAACAACCGGGTCATACCCGGCGGAAGAGGACCATGCCCCGCGCCGGCGACGATGCACAGGATGAACAGGAGCGGCGCCAATGCCCGAGGGGACACCGGTACGCGCCGATGACGCAAAATTCGGCGAGATGCCCCTTGCTCAAACCATGGCGGCCGCCCGCGCGATGCGGCGGCTGAGTTCACTACTGCTCTCCCTGGAACATCCGCATCCAACGGTTGACGCGATGCTGGCGAAGTTCGGCGAATGGGAAAGTGAGCTCGCCTCCGCCGCGCCGCAGGACCACGCGCCCCGAATCGGTGAGATGGACGACGACCCGCGCCGGGTGTACCTCAACCACGCCACGAACATCGGCGCCTACAACCCGTCCTTCCCGGAGTACTCGTTCGACTACCTCGATGCGGACAAGGCCGAGGGGCGGGTCGTCTTCCCCGTCGTCTACGAAGGGCCGCCGGGACTGGTGCACGGTGGCTTTCTGTCCGTGTTCTTCGACTGCGTGATCCAGCATCACAGTTGCGTCATGGGACTATCCGGTAAGACGCGATCGATGCACGTGAGTTTCCGGCGGCCCACGCCGTTGCTGACCGAGCTGCGCTTCGAGATTGCCCGATCGCAGATCGAGGGAGGCATCGAGTCGACCGCACGGCTGCTGCGTGGCGATGAAGTGTTGTGCATCGGCCGGGTCAATACCCTGGCGTCGCAGCCGGACAAGCTGACCGGCTATCGATTCGGCAGGCGGCGAAAGGAATCCGCGACATGACGGGCCCGAGCGACGATCGCGTGCTTTTCGAGGTTGATCCGGGCAAGAGAATCGCGACGATCACCCTGAACAATCCCGAGCAGCGCAACTCCTATGACGCCACCATGCGCGAGGCCATCGGCCGGTGCCTGGATCAGGTGGCTGAAGACGACGATCTGACTGTGGTACTGCTGCGCGGAGCCGAGGGAGTCTTTTCCGCCGGGGCCGACATGAACAACGCATACGGCTGGTATGGCGAGAAGTCCAAGGCGCCCGACGCGGCCGCCCCCAAGCGCCGGCCCAGCCAGCGTAGGCGACTTGCGGTGGACCGCAAGTCATTCAGCTTCTACCACAACTTCATGGGCTTCCCGAAGGTGACGGTAGCAGAGATATCGGGGTACGCCTTGGGCGGCGGTTTCGAGATGGCGCTGATGACCGACATCTCGGTGATCGCGCGTGACACCAAGATCGGCATGCCGGCGACCCGGTTCCTGGGACCCGCGCTCGGCAGCCTGCACATGTTCTTCCACCGGTTGGGCCCGGTCCTGGCGCGGCGCCTGCTGTTGACCGGCGACGTCATCGAAGCGGGCGAGCTCGAACATTTCGGAATCTTCACCGACACTTGCGATCCCGGCGCCGTGACTGCGCGTGCTCGTTACTGGGCCGAGAAGGCGGCAAAGATGCCCGCCGACGGAGTTGTGATCGCCAAGGAAGCATTCCGCCTCGTCGAGCAATCCCAGGCGTACAGCGGTGAGGAAGTCGCGAGCTATCTCTTCCACGCCTACGGCACCAACCTGCAATTCGGGCCGGACGAATTCAACTTCGTCAAAACCCGCGCCGAGCACGGCACCAAGGAGGCGTTCCGGCTACGCGACGAGCACTTTCATGTGCCGGAACCCGAAGCCTAGCAAGGAATTCGCGCCTAACGGTCCGCGGTTGCCTTCGCTCGGGCACGTGGAGAGGCCGACTTCGTCGCCTTGCGCGGCCGGGATGTCGTCGACTTGGCGGCTTTTGACCCCTCGTCGATCAATCGTTTGGCGTGGTCGAGGATGCAGGTGAGGCCGTACTCGAAATTGGTTTCATCCGGCGCACCGATCCGGTGACCTATCCGGCTCACCTGCGCGAGCAGCGGAGTGTTTTCCGGGTCGATGGCAACGGCGTCCTCGATGGCGCGCGGGCCGACGTCGGAGGACTGGTTCTTTTCGTAGAGCCGCTGCAGTACCACCGAGCCGCGGACGTGGACCGAAACCGCCGAATAGGTGTCGAAGGCGTCTTCGGGCGTGAGGCCGGCCTCGACCAGGTTGGAGATCGCCTTCTCCATCTCGAGGGCGCCGAGTCGGGCCGCCTTGGGGCTCAGCGCCGCGCGAATCAAAATCAGATCGCACAGAATTGGGTTGCCCATGAACGTCTTACGCATCGAGCGGGCGTGGTTGCGCAGGGTTTCGCGCCAATCGCTGGCTTCCACATAGGGCGTGGCGAACACGTATTTGCTCAACGCGCGGTCGGTCATCGCGTTGAGCAAGTCGTCCTTCTTGCGGAAATACCAGTAGATGCTGGTGACTCCGACGCCGAGGTGTTTGCCCAGCAGCGGCATGCTCAAGTTGTCGATCGAGACTTGCTCGGCGAGTTCGAATGCGCCGCTGATGATGTCATCGGGGTTGATGGACCCGCGTTCGCGTCGTTGACGCTTATCAGCGGTTGCCTGCTTTGCCACTACGGGCACCTCCATCAAAATGTATCCTGCGCGTACGGTTGGAAATCGTGCCACCGATTGATTCAAATCTACCGGTAGATGTGCTCCCACCTGCGTATACGTAGGCGTGTCGCCATTCGGGTATGGCCGTCAACCGGGCTCTCGTACGCTTTTCCATCTGCTACTGTAATACCTATCGTAGGCTTTTTGGTATAGAAGGCTGGACGGGCGAAGATGACTGGACGCAAGCCATCGGCTGCCGCACCGCATGAGCCGCGGAAATCTCGATGGATCTAGGTCTGGGGAATGCGACAGCAGTAGTTGTCGGCGGTAGCCGTGGCATGGGTTTGGCCGCATCCCGTTGCCTCGCCGAGGACGGCGCACGGGTGGCGCTGGTCGGCCGAACCCAAGCCGTCCTCGACAACGCGGTGGCGGATCTCACTGAACGCGGCAGTCCGGACGCGGTTGGGTTCGCGGTCGACATCGGGGACGCCGCCGAGGTCGACGGGGTCTTCGCCGAGATCTCCACCCGCTGGGACGGCGAACTCAACGTGCTGATCAATACGGTCGGGCCCGGAGCGCCGGGCAGCTTTGAAGAGCTGACCGACGACCAGTGGCGCGAGGCCGTCGAAGACGGCGTGCTGGGCATGGTGCGCTGTGTGCGTTCGGCGCTCCCCCTGCTGCGCAAGGCGCAGTGGGCGCGGATTGTCAACTTTTCGGCGCATTCGACGCAGCGGCAAAGTGTGATGTTGCCCGCCTACACCGCGGCCAAGTCGATGCTGACGAGCGTGTCGAAGAACCTGTCGTTGTTGCTCGCCAAACACGAGATCCTGGTCAACGTGGTGTCTCCGGGCAGCATCGCCTCCGAGTCGCTCGTCGGCTGGGCCGACTCGGTCGGTGTCGACGGTAGCGACCCCTACCGTCTGATGGAGGCCATCGACAAGCACTTTGGGCATCCGGCGCATATGCCGCGTGTCGGCCTGCCGGAAGAGATCGGACCCGTCGTCGCATTTCTCGCATCGCGGCGCAACTCCTACATGACCGGCGCAAACATCAACGTCGACGGTGGTTCGGACTTCACCTGACTCAAATCGCTTGGCCGACAAAAGGAGTGGATTGTGGCGACAGCTACTGAGGCACGCGCCTGGGCGCGCGGAGCACTGCGGGGAATCGGCGACTCCCTCTACACGCCGTTTTGCGGTACCGACGGTGACGACATCGACTGGGACGCCTACCGGACGCTGGTGCGGTACTGCGTCGGCGATCTCGGGCACCCGATGTTGTGGTGCACCAGCGGGCTTTCCGAGTTCTGGTCGCTGACCAACGACGAGCGCAAGCGCTTGCTGGAGGTGGCGATCGAGGAGGCGCGCCGCATCAATCCCGATGTGGTGGTGCAGTCCTGCACGGCGGCCATGTCAGCCAAGGACTGTCTGGATTTGACTCTGCACGCCCAGGCCTCCGGTGCGGACATCGTCTACATCCAAACACCGATGATGGAGGCACACGGCGGCGACGGCGTGCTGCGCTTCTTCAAATACGTTGCCGCGCGGACGGATATCGCGCTGGGCATGTTCAATTCCCCGTCCTCGGGTTATGTGCTGACGCCAGCCGAAAGCGCCCGCATTTACGATGAGGTGCCTGCGGTATGCGCCACCAAGGAGGGCGCGTTCCGGCCCGCGGCGAGCAGAATGCTGCATGAACTGGCACCGGGTCTGGCGGTGTGGGAATGCGACAAGACGGTCTACCGCGCCGGATGGCTGCGGGACGGAATCGTCTGTCCGGCACAGTTGGGTACCGCCGGCTACCTGTTCGAAACCCCGCACCGGCGACTGTTTTCCGAGTACTGGGATCTGGTGATGTCCGACAAGCTGCTCGAGGCAATGGATTACGGTCGCGAGTCCGGACTGGACCAATTCGATCTCGACGTCGGTCCGTGGTGGACCTGCTATCCGGGGCGATCGGACTACTTCACCCACTGGGGAGGGGCGTTCAAGTATGCCGCCTCACTATTGGGCCTGCCCATAGGTTCGTATCCGCATTCCCGGCCTCCGCAGGCCGAACTGCCGCTGGCGGCCAAAGCTCAAATGGAATCGGCGTATCGCAAGCTTGGGCTCATCAACTAGCAGCTGAACGTCCAAACAGCTTGTGCCGCAGCCAGTACGAAGGCCCGGCCACCGAGGGGGTGACCGGGCCTTGCGAATGCGCGTGGACTAGTTCTGCTCGGCGTGTTGACGCGCCTCGTGAACTTTCGCTTCGGCACGCGCCTTGTCGGCTTCGGCCTCTTTCTTCGAGGCGTTGCGCAGCGCTTCTGCCTTGTCTTGCTGCGCCTGGCCTTCGGTGATCCAGTCGTTGCGACCCGCGACCGTACCGACTACTTCCTTGGCCTTGCCGACAACGTCTTCCACCATGCCCCTGATGACGTCAACCATTGGCGATTCCCTCCTCCTGCCTAGTGGGTGCCACTTCTTCCTCTTCCCAGCCGCCTGACGGGGAAACACGATCGGGACGTGGCGCTCGACACAGTGTCAGCGGGCCAGCCCGTTGGCGGCGGCGTCCGCCGTGACCGGCGTGGGGGCTTCGGTTGCGGCGTCAGTCCCGGCCGGCGCTGTCGGATGCGCCTGCGCAGCGCGCTTTCGTTGCCCTCGCACCCACAGAATGATGCCGATCACGACGCCGATCGGCCCGAGCGCGAACAGAAATTGAATGCCCGCCCACGTCGCCTCGAACTTGATGATGGTCGATCGCGCCTGTTTCACGCGGTGCCAAACCGTTTTTGCTGCCTCTTTCACTGCTGATCCCCTTAGCTGCCTCAAATGCACGTCCGTGGTGTCGAGGTGTCGATAACCCGGTCCACCCCGATCCCAAACAACGCGGTGTGCATCGGGACGGATTCAGGGCCGTCCGGACCGCGGTTGTGCATTGCGAAATTCGCTGTTTGGCGCGGGTTCACGGGGCCGCTAGGACGGTTGTGGAATGCGGTACCGATAGGTATACAGTATGGGTACAAAGCCCATGAAATCCGTACTCGAAAGCATCAGGAGGTGCCGCGGAAGATGTCCGGCAGCAACGGCGCCTCCCAGGACTCTCAGGCCGGCGGCGCGGTGCTGTACGAGACCACCGGCAGCGGCGTCGCGATCCTGACGTTCAATCGGCCGGACCGCCTCAACGCGTGGGGTCCCGACATTGCGGCCGGGTTCTATGCCGCCATCGACCGCGCCGAATCCGACCCCGCGATCCGGGTGATCGTGCTGACCGGCCGGGGCAGGGGGTTCTGCGCCGGTGCCTATCTGGGCGCGCCGAGCGCGGCGGCCACGGTCGGCGAAGCGATGGAGGAGGCCAGTGCGACGAACCTGGCCGAATTGGTCGGCGAGCGACCGCCGCACTTCCTGACCACGCTGCGCAAGCCCGTCATCGCGGCCATCAACGGCGCCTGTGTCGGCATCGGGCTGACCCAGGCGCTGATGTGCGACGTGCGGTTCGCCGCTGCCGGAGCCAAATTCGGCGCCGTGTTCGCTCGCAGGGGCTTGATCGCCGAATTCGGCATCTCCTGGATTCTGCCGCGGCTGACCAGCATGGGAATTGCGCTCGACCTGCTGCTGAGCGCACGGACCTTTCTTGCCGAGGAGGCCGTCGAGCTGGGCCTGGTCAAAGAGGTCGTGGCGGCCGAGGACCTGATGAAACGCGCCCTGGAGTACGCCGAGGACATGGCCGAAAACTGTTCGCCGGCATCGATGGCCGTTATCAAACGGCAGGTCTACGGCGACGACATCCGCGACGTCGTGGACGCCAATGCCCGTTCCGAAGTCCTGGTGCACGAGGCGATGTCGCGGCCGGACGTCATCGAAGGGATCACGAGTTTCCTCGAGAAGCGGCCCCCGCATTTTCCGACGCTGCGCCCGACAGACGCGTAGTTCCAGGGAAGGAAGATGATGAATAGCTTGAGCTACAAGGCGATTGACGTCGATAACCACTACTACGAACCGCTGGACGCGTTCACCCGCCACCTGGACAAAGCGTTCAAGAGCCGCGGCGTGCAGATGGTCACTCAGGGCAAGCGCACCTTGGCGGTCATCGGGGGCCAGGTCAATCACTTTATTCCCAACCCCACCTTCGACCCGATCATCGTGCCCGGTTGCCTCGACCTGTTGTTCCGCGGTGAGATTCCCGAAGGCGTCGATCCGGCATCGCTGATGAAGGTCGAGCGGCTTGGCGAACACCCCGAGTACCAGAACCGCGACGCCCGCATCACGGTGATGGACACCCAGGACATCGACACCGTCTTCATGTTGCCGACATTCGGGTGCGGAGTCGAAGAAGCGCTCAAGCATGACATCGACGCGACGATGGCGTCGGTGCACGCGTTCAACCTGTGGCTCGACGAGGACTGGGGCTTCGACCGCCCGGACCGCCGCATCATTTCCGCGCCGATCATCTCACTGGCCGACCCCGTCAAGGCGCTCGAGGAGGTCGACTTCGTGTTGGCACGCGGCGCCAAACTGGTGCTGGTTCGTCCGGCGCCGGTGCCGGGCTTGGTCAAGCCGCGCTCGCTCGGGCATCCCAGCCACGACCCGGTCTGGGCCCGGCTGGCCGAGGCTGGGGTGCCGGTGGGATTCCACCTGAGCGACAGCGGTTATCTGCACATCGCCGCGGCCTGGGGCGGCAAGGCGACGTTCGAAGGGTTTGGCGCCAAGGATCCGTTGGACAATGTGCTCCTCGACGACCGTGCCATTCACGACACGATGGCCTCAATGATTGTGCATGGTGTGTTCACCCGCCATCCGAGCTTGAAGGCGGTCAGCATCGAAAACGGTTCGTATTTCGTGCATCGGCTCGTCAAGCGCCTGAAGAAGGCAGCCAACACCCAGCCGCGCGACTTTCCCGAGGATCCGGTGGAGCAGCTGCGCAACAACGTTTGGATCGCCCCGTACTACGAGGACGACCTGCCGGAGCTGGCCGAGGTCATCGGCGTCGACAAGATCCTGTTCGGCTCCGACTGGCCGCACGGCGAGGGCCTCGAATCGCCGGTGTCGTTCGCCGAAGAACTCACGGCCTTCAGCGAATCGGACATCCGGAAGATCATGCGCGACAATGCGTTAGATCTGCTCGGCGTCAAAGCCACCGTGGCGGCCTAGGCGGCCACGGCAGTGGGTGAATGGACCGTCGGTGCGGTTCTCGACGCCATCGCCGACGTCATCGGTGACCGCTTGATGACGGTGTGCGGATCACGTCGAAGCACCTTCGCCGAGTCGGCAGAACGGACCAGTCGATTAGCGAACTTTTTGAGCGCCAACGGTTTCGGGGCGCACCGTGAGCGCGACACGCTGAACCGCTGGGAGTGCGGTCAAGACCGGGTCGCGCTGCTGATGTACAACGACCTGTACCCGGACGCGTTGATCGCGTGCCTGAAAGCCCGCGTGGTCCCGGTCAACGTGAACTACAGCTATTCGCCCCGGGAGATCGCCGACCTGCTCTCCTACGTCCGGCCGCGCGGCATCATCTATCACCGATCGCTTGGCGCGCGGTGCGCCGAGGTGCTGCCGTTGCCCGAGTTGTTGATCTCCATCGAAGACGGCAGCGACGCCCCCGAACTGCCCGGTGCGGTATCGCTGGATGATGCGCTGGCGCACGGCGGTTCGGGCGACCCGGCGCCGGGATCACCCGACGACTTGATCATGATGTGCACGGGCGGAACGACCGGCCGTCCCAAAGGCGTGCTGTGGCGCCAAAGCGACATGTATGTGGCGTCGATGGTCGGGGCTGACCACGTCAGCGTCGAGGAGATTCACGCCAAGGTGCGCGGTGGCGGCCAGCCATGGTTCGCCGTCTCTCCGCTGATGCACGCCGCCGGCATGTGGACCTCCTTCGCGGCGATCATGGGCGGGTTCACCGCCGTGCTCTACGACGGCCGGGGCAAACTCGACGTGCGCGCGGTATGGCAGACCGCGGAGCGCGAAGGCGTCGGCATGATGACCATGGTGGGCGACGCGTATGCCGGCCCCCTGGTCGATGAGTTGCAACGAGGTTCCTACGACCTGTCGACGCTGAACGCAATCGGGACCGGCGGAGCCGCAACCAATCCCAAGTTCAAGCGCGCGCTGATGGAAAAGCTGCCGCAGGTCACCATCATCGATGGGTACGGCTCGTCGGAATCCGGCAACATGGGATTCGGGCACAGTCAGCGCGGCACGCAGAGTGAGACCTTTCACCTCCGCGAGGGCGGAGCGGTGGTGTCGGAGGATCGCAGCAGGTTCTTGGCGCCCGGTGATCCCGAGATCGGCTGGGTGGCGCGCAGCGGCCGGATTCCGTTGGGCTACTTCGACGATGCAGAAGCCACCGAGCGCACCTTCCCGGAGATCGACGGTACGCGGGTGGTGATCCCCGGCGACCGGGCCAGTATCGAATCCGACGGCACCCTGCGTCTGTACGGTCGTGATTCGCTGGTGGTGAACACCGGCGGTGAAAAAGTCTTCGTCGAAGAGGTGGAAGAGGTGCTGCGTACCCACCCCGGCGTCGCCGACGCACTGGTGGTGGGGCGGCCCAGCGATCGCTGGGGCCAGGAGGTCGTCGCGCTGGTCGCCGTCGCGCCGGGCGCCGCCGCCGTCGAAGAAGCCGAACTCGCCGCATTGTGCAAGTCGCAGCTGGCGCACTTCAAAGCGCCCAAGGCCATCTTGTTCGTCGAGCAGGTTCAGCGGCTCGGCAACGGCAAACCGAACTACCGATGGGCTAAACAAACTGCCGCAGAACAGCTTCCGGCTACCGCATTGGCCGGCGCCGAGGCCGAGGGGCCGGCATGAACGACAAAGCGATCGACTGCCTGGTCAACGTGCATTTCGGCGAGGTCGACTCCCAGCCGACCTGGATGCTCAAGGTCCGCGACGACTACTTCAAGGGCCCGCAGTCGATGTTCGCGCCCGTCGATCTGGCCGAGCTGCTCGACGAGATGGACGACCAAGGCGTGCAGAAGGCCATCCTGATGGACAACCTGGCCAGCCCGTCGACCACCGCGCGCAAATTCGTCGAAGCCAAGCCGGACCGATTCGCCCTGGCCATGGGTGGCGTCAACCTGCTGCGCCCGGTAGCGCCGTTACGTGAACTGACCGCCATCGTTGGCGACCTGTCCGTCGCGTATGCCGTTGTGGGACCGAGCTTTTGGGGCGACGGGCAATATCCGCCCAGCGATGCCGTCTACTACCCGCTCTACGCCAAGTGCGCGGAACTCGACCTGCCGCTATGCGTCAACACCGGTATTCCGGGGCCGCCGATCCCCGGAGAGGTGCAAAATCCCATTCACCTCGACCGGGTGTGCGTGCGGTTCCCCGAACTGAAGCTGTGCATGATCCACGGCGCCGATCCGTGGTGGGATGTCGCGATCCGGCTGATGCTCAAGTATGAAAACCTGCGCTTGATGACCTCGGCCTGGTCGCCCAAGCGGCTGCCGGAAAGCCTGCTGCACTACATGCGCACCCGCGGCCCGAACAAGGTCATTTACGCATCCGACTGGCCGGTCCTGCGGATGCACCGGGTGATCCCCGAAGCCCGAGCGCTTGACCTGCCCGCCGAGGTACTGGACAACTACCTGTACAACAACGCACAGGAGTTTTTCTTCGGCGACCGAGCCTGAGGACAGGAGCATAGAGATGGACCGCTTCGAGCTACGCAGACTGGACTACAGCCTGTCTGACCACCACGTGGATCTGCAGAATGCATACAAGCAGTTCTTCAAGACCCACTGCTCCATCGAAACGGTGCGCGCCGCTGAGCCTTCCGGATTCGACAAGAACCTGTGGGAGCGCTTGTGCGCGATGGGTGCGACAACGATGGCGCTGCCCGAATCCTGCGGTGGTGACGGGGCGACGCTGGTGGACCTCACGCTGGTGGCCGAGGAGATCGGGCGGTGCATGGCGCCGGTCCCGTGGATCGATCACGTGTGCACGGCGCGGCTGCTGGGCCGGCTCGGCGCGCTGGACGCCGATACCGCCGGCGTCGCCGACGGCGAGCAGCTCGCGGGCATTGACGCGCGGATCGACAGTGCGCCGGGCCTTCGTCTGATCCCCACCGGATCGATCGCCGACCACATCGTCGTCCGCGACGGCGACCAGGTGGTGCGCCTGACATTCGGGACCCGGCCCGCCAAGGTCGACAATCTCGGCCGGTTGCCGATGGCCTGGGTCGATCCGGCCAACGCCGACACCCGCACGGTCGTGGCGGCGGGGCCCGAAGCGCTGGCGAACTACGAACTCGCGCTGGACGAATGGCGACTGCTCACCGCGGCTGCTCTGGTGGGCCTGGTCGAGGAGACGATGACCATCGCCGCCGAATTCGCCAAGACCCGTTACACATTGGGAGTTCCGATCTCGACGCTGCAGGCCATTTCGCATCCGCTGGCCAACATGGCCATCACCGTTGCGGGCGGACGCAACCTGGCCCGGCGAGCGGCCTGGTTCCTGGACAATGAACCGGGCGCACGGGCGGAGCTGGCGCCGTCGGCGTTCGTGTTCATGTCGGAGGAGGCCGCCAAGGCGGCAACCATGGCCGTCCATATCCAAGGTGGACTTGGTGTTTCGTCCGAAGCCGCGGCGACGGCCTACCTGGTGCGTGCCCGGGGATGGCCGCTTGCGGCCGGAGACCCCGGCGCCACCGCGAAGCGTGTCGCTGAGATCGTGACCGCCCGCGAGGGCGCCGCGGCAGCCGTCTAGGACAGGAGCAAACATGGATTTCTCCCAGGTGGAACTCTCCGATGAGGACAAAACCTTTCGCGAGGAATTGCGCAGCTTCTTGAAAACCCATGTGACCGAAGATGTGCTGCGGCGCGACCGCGAGACCGGTGACAACTTCGACGAGAGCGTGCATCTGGCACTCGGCGCTGCGGGCTATCTGGCGTGCGAATGGAAGCCGGAATCCGAGGGCGGATTCAGTCGCGTGCGCCGGCGCATCTACGAGCTGGAGAAGCGCCGCGCTCACGTTCCTTGGGTGACCTGGGGGACGACGGCCATGGTGGCCCGGTCGGTCGCGAGGTTCGGCTCGGCCGAGCTGCACGACGAGGTGATGCCGCGAGTCTTCAGCGGCGAAGTCCGGCTCTGCCTCGGTTATACCGAGCCCGAGGGCGGTTCCGACATCGCGACCTGCAAAACCCGCGCCGTACGCGACGGCGACAACTGGGTGATCAACGGTTCGAAGATGTTCACCACCGGTGCGCACAATTGCCAGTACGTCTTCCTGATCACGAACACCGCCCCGGATGCGCCAAAGCACAAGAGCCTGACCATGTTCCTGGTGCCGTTGGACTCCCCGGGCATTGAGATCCAGGGCATCCGCACGGTGGACGGCGACCGGACCAACATCGTCTACTACAGTGATGTCCGCGTCGACGACAAGTACCGGCTGGGCGACGTGAACGCCGGCTGGACCGTGCTGCGCGAGCCGCTCAACACCGAGCACGGCGCGGTCGCGGCCGCACCCGACGGCTTGCAGGACACCTCGATCATGATGCACCAGGCCGGTTCGATGGCCCTGGCTGTCGACAACGCGGTCTCGGCGGTGACGCGGCCGGATCCCAACGGGCGCAGGCTCGTTGACGACGATTCGGTCGCGTATCGGCTGGGTCGTAGCGTTGCCCGGTTGGAGGCGGCGTTGTCATCCCCGAACATCTACGGGCGGGTGGCCATTGCCCAGACGATGCGCGATATCTCCCCGGACCTGATGGACATCCACGGCGCGGCGTCGACCCTGCCGTTCGGCACCGACGGTGCCGCCGATGACGGCAGTGCCGAATACGTCTACCGGTTCGCCCCGTTGGTCGGAATTTACGGCGGCACCCTTGAGGTGTTCCGCAACATGATCGGTCAGTACACGCTCGGGCTGGGCAAGCCCAACTACTCACCGCCGGTCAAGAAGGTCTCCTAATCCCGCGCCACGCGCCAACCCGCGTCGAGTGTGAACCGGCGGCGTTGTTCTGCGGCGTGTCGGCGCCGCCACGTCACGCTCGACAAGCGGCTGAGCCCGCGCGCCCCCCGGGCACCGGGCGGCCGCATCGGTGGGAATACCCCCGGGGGGATGATGGCTTATAGTGGAATATTCAGGAAGCGAAGGGACCGTGATGGTTGGTGACGAAGACAGCATTGCTGCCGTGCTGAATCGGCTGCGGCGTGCGCAAGGCCAGCTGGCCGGTGTCATTTCGATGATCGAGCAGGGCCGCGACTGCAAGGACGTGGTCACGCAGCTCGCCGCGGTGTCTCGCGCGCTTGATCGCGCCGGATTCAAAATCGTCGCCACCGGGATGCGCGAATGCAGCACCGGAAAAGCCGCAAAGGGCAAGAAGCCGCTGACCGAAGACGAGTTGGAGAAGCTCTTCCTCACGCTGGCCTGACGCACCCGGCTAACAGCGCTGCGTGTTTTATGTGGGTTTACGTTGAGGCACAAGGGAACCCAATATGAGCGAGGGGCCGAAATCGGGTGCGATGTGTGACCTTTGACCCCTGACTGCAGGATGCACCCAATGCCAGGCTCGAACCGATGGAATCCGCAGTCGCTTCACCAGAGCTAATACCGCAGCTTCCGCACGCGATGTCGGCTGCGGACGTTGCTGCCCGGTTGGGCGTCGACCCCGCCGTCGGCCTGAGCGCGGCGGAGGTCGAGCGTCGGCAGCTGTTATTCGGACGCAATCTCCTGCAGACCCGCAAACCGACTTCCGACCTGATCCTGCTGGTGCGCCAGTTCGCCAATCCTGTCGTGGCGCTGTTGGCCGCGGCGATGGCGGTGTCTTTGACGTTCGCTGAATGGCACCAGGCGACGGCGATCGCGATCGTGTTGGTCCTCAACGCCGCGATCGGTTATGGCACGGAGCGCAAGGCCGTGCGCTCGATGGAGGCTTTGCGTGCGCTCGGCGGACGAAGCGCTCGGGTCCGCAGGAGCGGCCGGTCGGAGGTCGTCGGCGCCGACGCGTTGGTGCCCGGCGACGTGGTGCTGTTGGAGGCCGGTGACGTCGTTTCGGCCGACCTACGGTGTGTGGACAGCGCGGCTCTGGGTGTTGACGAGTCGGCGATCACCGGTGAGTCGGTGCCGGTCAGCAAGTCCGTGGCGCCGGACGCCGGAGCTGCCGCCCTGCACGAGCGCGACGCAATGCTGTTCAAGGGCACGCATGTGGT
Organism: Mycobacterium sp. NGS40; assembly: GCF_059812735.1. Classification (NCBI taxonomy): domain Bacteria; kingdom Bacillati; phylum Actinomycetota; class Actinomycetes; order Mycobacteriales; family Mycobacteriaceae; genus Mycobacterium; species Mycobacterium sp. NGS40. Next base: position 136,125 of record NZ_JCALDG010000009.1, on the reverse strand, counting down.
CGCGGGCAGCGGCGTGGGCATTGTGGTGGGTACCGGGTTGGCCACCGAACTCGGTCGCATCACCCAGCTGGTCGAGGAAGCTGATGAGGGAAGGTCTCCGTTGGAAGGCCAGCTCGCCCGGCTGTCTCGCCAGCTCATTTGGTTGACCCTGGTGTTGGCGACCATCGTGGCGGCGACGGGACTGGTCACCGGCAGGTCGGTGCCGCTCATGGTCGAGACCGCTATCGCGCTCGCGGTGGCAGCGATCCCCGAGGGCCTGCCCATTGTTGCCACGCTCGCGCTCGCCCGCGGAATGCTGCGGATGGCCCGGCGCAACGCGCTGGTGGAGAACCTTCCCGCCGTCGAGACGCTCGGCTCGACGACGGTCGTGCTCACCGACAAGACGGGCACGCTGACCGAGAATCGGATGACCGTCGAGCGCATTGTCACGGCCACGGGTGCATTCGAGCTCGACTACCACACCAAGACCGTTCGCACCGATGGTGTCGTGGTCGACCCGTCCACCGATGCGGAACTAGCGAGGGCGCTTCTTATCGCGGTGTTGTGCGGGAACGCCGACTACGACGCCGAAACCGACACCGGTACCGGTGATCCGATGGAAGTTGCGCTGTTACGCGCCGGCGCAGTCGCGGGGCTAAACCGTAGCGAAAAGCTGACCCACTACCCGGAAGTCCGCGAGTACCCGTTCGACTCCGCCACCAAATGGATGGCCACCGTCCATCGCGACCATGATCGGTATCTCGCCGCCATCAAGGGCGCGCCCGAAGCGGTCTTGGCGCTCGCCGATCGCAGGGGTGTCGTGGCTGAGCGTTTCGACGATCGCCGCAAGGCCGAGTGGCTCGAGGCCGCCGAAGAACTCGCGGCCGACGGGTTGCGCGTGCTTGCCCTCGCCGCTGCACCGTGCACGGATCCGCAGCGACTCGTCGGGAACGGGATCGCGTTCATCGGCTTGGTAGCACTGCGCGACCCGCCACGATCTGACATCGCGGACGCGGTCAACGCATTGCGCGACGCGGGGATCGGCGTTGTCATGGCCACCGGCGATCACCCGAGTACGGCGCTGGCCATCGCCCGGGAGGTGGGCATCTCCGCAACCGACGGTGCCGTGACGACCGGAAATGACCTGCCGCGCCTGAGGGATGCTCCGGAAGCAGTTCGCGCGGAGCTGGCCCAGAGGCGGGTCTTCGCGCGGGTGAGCCCCCAGCAGAAACTTGATTTGATCGAGCTGTTCCAAGCCGAAGGGCAGATCGTGGCCATGATCGGCGACGGCGTCAATGATGCGCCCGCGCTGACGAAGTCGGACATCGGCGTAGCGATGGGCAAGCGGGGCACCGAGGTTGCGCGCGATGCGGCCGACATAGTGCTGCTCGACGACAGTTTCCCGACGATCGTGACCGCGGCGCGCGAGGGCCGAGTCATCTTCGACAATATTCGGCGCTTCGCGGTCTACCTGCTGTCGTGCAATTTAGCGGAAGTCCTGGTGGTCGCACTGGCGGTGTTCGTCAGCATGCCGCTGCCGTTGCTGCCGCTGCAAATCTTGTATCTGAACCTGGTCACCGACGTTTTTCCGGCGTTCGCGTTGGCCAGTGGTGAGGGCGAGGGGGATGTTTTGCACCGGCCGCCACGCCGCCCACATGAACCCATCATCACCGCCGGTCACTGGCGCACAATGACGGGTTACGGTGTGGCCATCGCGGCAAGCACCCTCTTGTCAATCGTCTTCGTTACGCAGGTCGTTGGGCTGGGTGGCGCGGCAACGACGACCGTGTCGTTTCTGACCATCGCGCTGGCCCAGCTATGGCATGTCTTCAACATGCGTGGCCGCCGTACCACGTTGCTGGACAACGCCGTAACGCGCAACCCGCTGGTGTGGTGGGCGCTGGCGCTGTGCCTGGTGCTGATCGGTGCGGCATTCACCATCCCGGTGCTGGCAGGGGTGTTGCAGATTCACGCGATAGGTGTCAAAGGTTGTGTGGTGGCCGTCGGGTGCAGCCTGCTGCCGCTGGGGGCAGGTCAGGCGTGGCTTGGGGTCAACTGGCGCCGCGGGCCCGTCGGATCGTAAAAAGCCAGAATACCTGCAGCGCTTGAGAAACCGGGCTGCTGTCCAGCAGCCTCGTACAGGCAGCGAGTAGTCGCTGACATAGCCCGGGTTACTATGCTATACCGGGTAGGGTATATATGACGCGGGTGATCGAGGGGCAGATGGGAGATCGTGCATGTCACAGGGCGGATCGGCGCTATCCCGTTAGCGGCGAACGAGCGACCGCTGCGATCGGCCAGATCACTCGGCAATTTCTAGTAATCGCAGTTGGCTACCCAAAGCCATCTGGATCATGGGCCGAACGGCCCTGTTCGGTGTGTCGACCTGACGCGAAACTGGCCAGACGAGGGAACGAAACCAAGGGAAACTTCGATGTTCACATTTCTCAGACGAGGATGGGTGCCGCTCGTGGTCGTGGTCGCCGTCGCACTCGGCGGTGTTGCCGTCACCCGGTTGCGCAGCGTCTTCGGCTCCGACGCAATCTTCACGGCTACTGGCAGCAGCGCCGAACCGCTCGAGCCGTCGCATATCAAGCGGGTGACGTATGAGATTTATGGACCGAGCGACACGGCGGGCAGCGTGAGCTATCTGAACAAGAGTGCCCAGCCGGAACAGGCGGACTTCACTAGCCTGCCATGGACCTACACAATCACCACGACGGTGCCAGCCGTGATCGCCAACGTCGTGGCACAGGGTGATAGCGACCACATCGGGTGCCGCATCACCGTCAACGACGAGGTCAAGGACGAAAGGCTTGCGGCCGGGCACCACGCCCAAACCTCCTGCCTGGTGAAGGCCGCATGAACACCGATAGCGACGCCCGTCCGAAATTCATGCGATTCGTCTACACGTTCGCGTGGCCGATCATCATCGGCTGGCTGCTGCTGACCGTTGCCCTGAACGTGCTTGTGCCGCCGATCGAGTCGGTCGCGCGCAAGCACGCGGTGACCATGTCGCCGCAGGACGCGCCGGCGATGATCGCCGCCAAACGTATCGGCGCGACGTTTCACGAGTCGGACTCCGACAGCATCGCGATGATCGTCCTGGAGAGCGACAAGCCACTCGGCGAAGAGGCGCACCGCTATTACGACGGCCTGGTGAAAAAGCTGCAGGAGGATCCCAAGCACGTGCAGCACGTGCAGAACGTGTGGGGGGATCCACTCACCGCCGCGGGCGTCCAGAGTAAGGACGGCAAGGCGGCCTACGTCCAACTCAACCTGGCCGGCAACCAGGGCAGCACCCTGGGCAATGAATCCGTCGATGCGGTGCGCAAAATCATCGACAAGCCGAACCCGCCCCACGGGCTGAAGGTTTACCTCACCGGTCCGGCACCGCTGACGACCGACATGAACGAGGCCGCCGACAAGAGCATGTTCAAGATGATGGGCGTGACAGGCGTGGTCATCATGATCATGCTCTTCATCGCCTATCGATCGGTCAGCACGGTGCTGCTGGTCCTCGTCATGGTCGGCTTCGAGATGGGCACGGCCAGAGGGCTTGTCGCGCTCCTCGGAAATTACGAACTGTTGGGATTTTCGACGTTCGTGGTCGCGATGTTGTCCTCGTTGGCGATCGCGGCGGGAACCGACTACGCGATCTTTCTCATCGGCCGCTACCAGGAGGCGCGGCAGGCCGGTCAGGACCGAGAGACGGCCTACTACACCATGTTCCGCGGAACCTCGCACATCATCGTGGGCTCGGGGTTAACGATTGCCGGGGCCACCTTCTGCCTGCACCTGGCACGGCTGTCGTACTTCAAGGCGCTGGGCATTCCATCCGCGCTCGGGTTGCTCGTCGTCGTCGCGGGGGCAATGACCGCAGCCCCGGCCGTCGTCGCGGTGGCAACCCGGTTCGGCTTACTCGACCCACGACGGATGATCAAGACTCGCGGGTGGCGGCGCATCGGCACCGCCACCGTGCGCTGGCCCGGTCCGGTGTTCGCGGCCTCCTTGGTCATCGCCATCGTCGGCATCTTGATCATGCCGAGCATGAAGGTCAGCTACAACGACCGCTTCTACATTCCGGCCGGCCTGCCGTCCAACGTCGGATATGCCGCGGCGGAGCGTCATTTCACCGCGGCCACAATGAATCCCGACATCCTCATGATCGAAAGCGATCACGACATGCGGAACAGCGGCGACATGATCATCCTGGACAGGCTTGCCAAAGACGTGTTTCGTTCGCCGGGAATCGCGATGGTGCAGAGCATCACCCGCCCGCTGGGCGGGCCGATCGAGCACACGTCCATACCATTCCAGATCAGTGCCCAATCCATCCCGATCCAAGAGAACCTTCAATTCATGAAGGACCGCACGGCCGACATGCTGAAGATGAGCGACGATCTCGGCGCCATGATCGGCTCGATGCAGCGGATGCAGCGCCTGCTCGGACAGATGAGCAACGCGACGCACCACATGGTCGGCGACATGCGCGATATGCAAGCAACTCTCGACGAGATGCGTGATCATCTCGCGGACTTCGACGATTTCGCCCGTCCGTTCCGCAGCTATTTGTATTGGGAACAACATTGTTTCAACATCCCGGTGTGTTGGGCTTCGAGATCGGTGTTCGAGGCGATCGACGGTGTGGACAAGTTCAGCGAGAACATGAGCACGCTGATCAAGGACGTGGACAATGTCGACGCGATCATCCCTCAGATGGCCGCGCAGTTCCCGCCGATGATCGCGGTCGCCAAATCCATGCAGGGAACTCTGCTCACGATGCACAGCAGCTTCTCGAGCCTCGTCACACAGATGGCGCAGATGACGGACACCGCCAGCGCAATGGGGCAGGCCTTCGACGCCTCCCGCAGCGGCGACTACTTCTACCTGCCGCCGGAAGCCTTCCAGAATGCCGACTTCCAGCGCGGTCTGAAGCTCTTCCTGTCGCCGGATGGCAAGGCCGCGCGCTTCATCATCACCCATGACGCGGACCCGGCTACCCCGCCGGGTATTTCAGCCGTCATGCCCGAACTGGCCGCCGCGCATCAAGCGGTGAAGGGAACGACCCTGACCGGTGCCAAGTTCTACCTCGCCGGGACGGCGGCTATCTACCGTGACATCCAGTCGGGATCCCATTACGACCTACTGATCGTGGGACTGGCGGCCCTGACGCTGATTTTCGTCGTCATGGTGATCATCACGCGGGCTTTGGTTGCTTCCCTGGTGATCGTCGGGACCGTGCTGCTGTCGCTAGGTGCCGCCTTCGGGCTCTCGGTGCTGGTGTGGCAACACCTCTTCGGTCTGGAGCTCAACTGGATCGCGCCGGTGTTCGGGTTGATCATCCTGCTGGCTGTCGGATCCGATTACAACCTGCTGCTGGTGTCACGGTTCCAGGAGGAGATCGGCGCCGGCCTCAAGACCGGCATCATTCGGTCGATGGGCGAGACGGGTGGGGTGGTCACCACGGCGGGCCTTGTCTTCGCCTTCACCATGATGTCGATGGTCGCCAGCGACCTGCGCTCGATCGGCCAGGCCGGCAGCACCATCGGCCTGGGCCTGCTTTTTGACACGTTGATCGTGCGCTCGCTGATGACGCCGTCGATCGCGGCGCTGCTCGGCCGGTGGTTCTGGTGGCCGCTGCGCGTGCGCTCGCGCCCCGCCAGCTTCATGCTGCGGCCCTTCGGGCCCCGCCGCCTGGTTCGTTCCCTCCTGCTGGGCGAAGATACCGATGCTGCGATGCCCAAAGGCTCAACACCCAATGGGCAAAAGGCCAGTCATGCTGATGCGAATCCATAGGACATCACGTGAATCCGACGCGGCGAACGTAAACGCCGTTGGCTGTAATGGGCCGCGTCCCAGCGCGGCAACGATCGCCGGGGTGATCTCGTCCGACTCGAGGCCGAGTGATGCTCGTCGAATAGGGCCGGTCATAATGATCGAGCACTGGCAACGCTGTCGATGCCGGCGAGCAGCGCTTTCGAGCGCCGGTGCAGCCAGCTTTGCCAGCGCCGGAAGGCCCGAACATAAGTAACTTTCAGATTGGCGAGCGCGCTGTCCGGCAGCCATTTCGAGCGGCGTTCGTGTTCCGCCGAAACACACCCGTTGCGATCGCCCTTCAGCCGTGCCCGTAGATGATTCGCAGCATCTTGAGATTGATTCGAACGAATCGCCAAAACTGGACGAAGATGTTCTGACGCATTCGCAACGTCGCGGCGGTCGGCAGCGGTGCGTCGGCAATGCGCTCGGCAGTTTGCGCGTTCACGTCTGAATACGTGCTTTCGTCATCCATCGGAGTGCCTTTCACTCGGGGATGAGCCACCAGAATGGGCGGCCTTTGGCCTTGTAGATGAACAGGTAATGCAACAGCAGCTTGATCCAGTGCCCGGCCAGGCCGAGTTCGCCGGAGGTGCCGCCGATGTCACGACCGGTCTGCGGATACTTCACCGGGTCGGGGACTACTGGGAACATCGTCATCGCGGCGGCCGAGCCTTGCCGCAGACCGGTGCCGGCCGACGCCACGCATGCGGCGCCCATACCTGCCATTGAGGCACGGTGTGCAGCAGTGGTTTCCCCCGTGGTGATTCGATCGCGGATGGTCTCGGCCACGGTCTTGGCCATGATGCCCGACGGCATACCGGTCCGCGGCGGGCTGGGCGTGATGACCGTTCCGTTCGGACTGGTACGCGGCCGAGAGATCGGATGCGGGGGTGCAAACGCGATGCCCGGCGCGAAGATGTTCGGGTAGACAGGAGACTCGTAGGTATGCGGCCAGTCCTCGGCAGACCACTCGTCGAAGGGCTTGCCCGAGTAGTCGGCGTCCACCTTCAGGAAACCAGACGGTGCGAACAACGCGGACGTGATGTCGTTGCCGCTCTTGTCATATGCCGCAAGGGCAGCCCCCCTGAATGGCGGCAACAGCATGGCGAAGTCGAACTCCAAGTCGTGCTCTTGGCCGTCGAGCTGTTCGTAACGCAGCTTGCCATCCATCACCTCGTGGACAGCTGCCTGCGTGATGGCCTTGACGCCGCGCTCACGGAACAGCGATTCAGTCCACAACCGACTGGACTGCACGAAGCCTTTGTCGACGAAACTCATGCCGTCGACCCCGAAGTCGCCCAATTCGTACTCGTTGGTGAGATAGACAATGTCGGCGAGATCTCGTACTCCCGCGGTTCTCAGCGTGTGCTCAACGTTGAAGGTGTACTCGAACGCCGCGCCCTCGCAGGTGCAGGTGCCGTGTCCGACGCCGATGACCAGACGCTGTCTCTCGCCGGCCTTCAGCCTGGCGATGACCCGGTCGAGTGCCTTGGCGGCCTCGACGGCATGGGACGCGGTGCACACCGAGTATGAGTGGCCGGCAGGGCCGAGCCCGGGTGTGGCGGCGAAATTCAGTTGCGGCCCAGTGGCATTGACGAGGTAGTCGTATGTAATGGAGCCGGTCTGGCCACCGTGCTCCTCGTCGGTGTAGGTGAAGTCCACCGACGGTGCCGACTGGCCTGCGGTGCCCTCTGGATGCAGCGCTGTGGCCAGCGCTTGATGAAAGACGATGCCTTTGCGCCGGTAAATCGGCCTCAGTGGAATGAGCACTTTGGCGGCGTCCATCCGGCCGACGCCCACCCAGATGTTCGATGGGATCCAGTTCCAGTCGGCATTGGGAGAGATCACGACGACCTCGTGCGTGCGGGCTAGCCATCGGCGCAGGTGCAGCGCGGCCGTATGTCCGGCGATACCAGCACCGAGGATGACGACTCGTGCCATTGAAACTCCTCCGTCAACTGTGGCGATCTGATCGCACGGTCGCAGCCTGGCATTTACCCCCATGGGTATACCCAGCGGGCGCGGCAGAACTCGCACTCCGAGCCCAGAATGCGCGCGACGACAGCGCATTCCTAGGGCCGATTGACCCTACCGCCGCAGGAATATGTGCTGCATCGTTCGACCATGGCTGATACGTCTGAATCCAACCCCGTCTCTTTCGAACGGCCGCTCGGCACGGAAAGATCCGAGCGGCCAAGTCGGCTAGGGCAATCCGCGGCGTGGGTGGGCATTGCTGCCGGCGTCGTATTCGTGGTCGCCGTGATCTTCTTCTCTGGGGTGTTGTTGGGCCGGTCGTCGGACGACTTTGGATGGCGACGTGACGGCTGGCCCGACCGGGCCGGTGGTCACTACGGCACTTGCCCGATGATGGGCACAGGCGGCATGATGCCACCTGGTGAAATGGGGCCGATGGGTCCTCGAGCGCGACCCTAGCTTTCGGGCATCGCGGCAACCCGGCCCTCTTCACGAATTAGATTGGCCGCCAGTGTGGCACAGCTCGATCCAAAGTATCGGTTACGAGCCTTGACTGTTGCCCAGCGCCTCGATTGCGGCCTGCAATTTTGCGGCGGCTTCGTCGGCGATTGGGCGAAGTGCCGGCTGGTCGGTGACCTTGATCATGATCTGCGGGTCCATCGCCTCAATCAGTACGGCGCCAGCTTGACTGTCGGGGTCGGCTCGCACCACTACGTTGCAGGGCAACAACTGACCAATCTGGCGGTCCACATTCAGGGCTTTGTGTGCCAGGACCGGGTTGCAGGCACCCAGGATCAGATAGTCCTCCATGTCCAAGTCGAGCTTTTGCTTCAGTGTGGATTTGACGTCGATTCTGGTGAGCACCCCGAAGCCCTGATCGGCCAGAGCCCGGGTGGCCCGTTCGACCGCATCTTCGAATGTGGTGTTCAACTTGGTAGTTAGCCCCATGGTCATGGCCATCCCTTTCTACGGTGTTGCGTCGGATCAATTGTGGGCGGAATCTGGAATACCCCCACCCGTATAAGTATTGTAATAGGCATGACTGAAGACAACCACTACCACCACGTGCTCGACGACCTCAACCCTCAGCACCGCGCGCTACGCAAGATGATCCCGGAGGTGTACCGGGGCTTTGCAGAGATGAGCAATGGCGCACTGAACTCGGGGGCGTTGGACCAGAAATTCAAGGAGCTGATCGCGATGGCGATCGGGGTCGTAGCCGGATGCGACGGTTGCATCGCCTCCCACGCCCAAGGAGCGGCTCGTGCCGGTGCATCGAAAGAGGAGGCCGCCGAGGCCATTGGCGTCAGCATTCTGATGCACGGCGGGCCGGCCACGATCTACGGTGCTCGTGCCTACGACGCCTTCTGTGAATTCGCCGACAGGGCTTCGGAAGCCGTCCCCGGCTCGTCTCAATGATTACACCGGAGTAGGTCCGCCGTTAGAGACCCCAGGGCCGACCCTGGAAGCCGGACAAATCCTGAGATTGGGTCAATACCCTCAAGTTCGAAAGGAAACCAATGACCGTCAAAACGCTCACCGCCGCAGACTTCGAGGCGACGATTATCTCAAGTCCGATCGTGCTGGTCGACTTCTGGGCCCCGTGGTGCGGGCCATGTCGGTCTTTCGCGCCGGTTTTCGAACGGTCGGCGCAAAACCACCCGGATGTTCTTCACGCGAAGGTCGACACCGATGCCGAGAGTGAACTAGCCGCGACCGTCGGCATCCGTTCTGTTCCAACCATCATGGCATTCCGCGAGGGGATCCTTGTGTACAGCCAGCCGGGCGCGATGTCACCAGCAGTACTGGACAATTTGCTCGACCAGGTAGAGGGCCTCGACATGACGAGAGTCCGCGCCAAGATCGCCGAGCGCAAGGCTGCGGCAAATGCCTAGTCGCCCAAGGCTTTCAGACCTTGGCAGCAAGTGAGTTGCCATGTGCTACCCCGTAAGGTGCTCCCACTGCGGCAAGATCACGTGGGCCGGTTGTGGTCTGCACGCCGAAAGCGTGATGAGACATGTGCCCGCCGACCAACGTTGTAACTGTCGCCCTAGCGCCCCCAGATAACGTGTCCCTGCCACGACGACATGTTCGAATGCCAACTAGACCAGTGTTTCACGGGCCGCTGCGTCAGCAGTAGGCCTCATTGCGGGGCAGAACCAACTGACGAAGCAGGAATGTGCACAAAGGTCTTGACGCCCGCCCGCTGGTGACCATCGACCCTATGGGGACGAGGCGAATCAGGCGCACGCTTAGAAGTAGTGAGAAGGGATCAATCTTATGACCGACAGTATCGAAGCAGCCGCTGAGACATCGCCTATGCCGCGTATTGGTGACCCAGCCCCCGCTTTCACCGCCACTAGCACTCAGGGCGAGATCAACTTCCCCGGCGATTACAACGGCAAGTGGGTCATCCTGTTTTCGCATCCCGCCGACTTCACCCCCGTCTGCACAACCGAACTCATGACCTTTGCCTCGATGCAGCAACAGTTCGCGGCCTACAACACACAACTGGTGGGTCTATCAGTCGATGGGCTCTACAGCCACATCGCCTGGCTACGAACGATCAAAGCCCGAATTGTCTTCCGCGACCTCAAGGAAGTCGAGATCAACTATCCGGTAATCGAAGACGTCTCAATGGATGTCGCGCGACGGTACGGAATGATAATGCCCGGGGAGGACTCGACGAAAGCGGTTCGTGCCGTTTTCGTCATAGACCCCAACGGCGTCGTGCGCGCGATGATCTACTATCCGTTGAGCCTCGGACGCAACTTCGATGAATTGCTGCGTGTTGTCAAGGCATTACAGACAGCGGACCATTTCGGCGTCGCGACACCAGCCGACTGGCGACCAGGTGAACCGGTAATCCTGCCCCCGCCCGGGTCTCTCGGTACCGCGCAAGAGCGCATGGCGGGACACGCCGACAGCACGCATTGCGAGGACTGGTTCTTCTGCACTCAGGAACTCGGGGTCGAAGACGTTGAGTCCGCGATTCGGATTTCCTAGGCGTTGGTGAGGGCCCGCGGCTTGCGTCAGGTCGTCAGGATGGTCGCCGCGGCGGTGCCGGGGGCGCCGTACAGCTGGGTGAACCCCACCGTTGGATTCCCGGGCACCTGGCGGTCGCCCGCCTCACCGCGGAGTTGGCGGACGATTTCGTGGATCTGCCGCAGCCCGGAGGCGCCGATAGGCTCGCCGTTGGCGATCAGCCCGCCGTCGGTGTTGACCGGCATCGGGCCACTGATCTCGGTAGCGCCGTCGGCCAGCAGCTTTTCCTGGTCGCCGTGCTCGCAGAACCCGCACTCGGCCATGTGGATGATCTCGGCGCCGGCATCGGTGTCCTGCAACTGGATCACGTCGACGTCGGCGGGCGCGACACCGGCCTTCTCGAACGCGGCACGGGCGGCGTAAACCGTTGGCGCGACGTCTTCTTCGACTGGAGCGCACGTGGTGTTGACCTCGTAAGCGCCGTAGCGCCGGGTGCGGACCTCCACCGCCTTCAGATAGACCGGCTTGGCGGTGAAGCGGTGCGCGATGTCGGCCCGACACATCACCGCCGCGGCGGCACCTTCGTCGGGTGCGCAGAACATGTATTGGGTCAACGGATAGTTGAGCATCGTCGAATTGAGAATGTCCTCTTCGGAGATCGGCTTACGGCGAAACGCGCATGCGTTCAACGCTCCATTGCGGAAGTTCTTCGCCGCAACCTTGGCCAGCGTCTCCCGCGAGATGTTGTGGTCGTGCAGGTAGCGGTTGGCCTTCATGCCGAAGAACTGGGTGGTCAGATATTGCCCGTTCTCCGCATACCAACTCGGCATGCCCACCAGTGCCGGGTCTTCGGTAAAGGCCCCGCGCGGGTGCTTGTCCAAGCCGATCGCGATGCCGATGTCATAGTCGCCCAACCGGATTCCGTCGGCGCAGGCCTTGACCGCGCTGGCCGCCGTCGCGCACGCGTTGAACACGTTGGTGAACGGGATGCCGGTGAGCCCGACCATGCCGACGATCGCATCCGGGTTGGCGACGGTCCAGCTGCCGCCGGTGGCGAATTGCACATCCTGCCAGGCGATACCGGCGTCGGCGACCGCGGCAAGGATGGCGTCCACGCCCATCTGCATCGCCGACTTGCCCTCGAACCGGCCGAACGGGTGCAGGCCCACCCCGATGATCGCCACGTCATTCACGGCGCCACTCCTCCTCATCGCTGCGCTCTGCATCGTCGCCGGCGCAATTCGTCACGCTATGGCTCCTGCGTTTTTGAGTTCCTCGATGCGGTCCCAGTCCATGCCGATCTCCATCAGCACGATCTCGGTGTGCTCGGACGCCTGCGGCGCCCGGGTGGTTTCCAGTGGCTCGTGGTTGAACTGGACCGGGCCGCGTACCACCTTGAACGGCGCCCCGCCTGCGGCGACTTCGACCTCGGCGATCATGTCGTTGGCGATGGCCTGCTCATCGTTGGCCAGGTCGAGCAGGCTCTGGAACGGCGCCCACTGACCCTTCATCGTCTTGAGGTGCTGGCGCCAATACTCAAAGGGCTTGGCGGCGAACGCCTTCGCGATCAGCTCGGCGGCCGCGCTGGCATTCTGAATCAACGGGAGCACCTCGGAGAAGCGTTCGTCGTCGGCGGCCTCGGGGATGCCGAGGTGTTCGAAGGTGTCCCGGATCACGCCCGTCGGGCTGATGATGCACAGGTTGATCGTGCCGCCGTCGGAGGTCTCGTAATTGCCCATGAACGGATTCACCGATATCGCAGCGGCCGACCCCGGCATGGGCGTGCGCATCACCTCTCCGGTCTCCATGCCTTGGGTCATGCTGGCGCCGGCGGCCCACCACGCCGTGCTCAGCAGCGAGACGTCCAGTTCGACCGCCTCTCCGGTGCGCTCGCGATGCAGTAGCGCCGCCGAGATGCCGCCTGCGATGAACATGCCGCCGATGGAGTCGCCGAACGCGGGAATGCCTTGTCCCAGTGCGCCGCCCAGCTCCTCCGGCGTCAACGCATAACCGATGCCGCTGCGCGTCCAGAACGCCGTCCCGTCGTAGCCACCGACATTGCGCTCGGCGCCCTTGTCGCCGTAGGCCGAACCCCGGGCGTAGATGATGTTCGGGTTCACCGCGCGGATGTGCTCGACGTCGAACTTGTGCTGTTGGCGCTGAGAGGGCTTGTAGTTGGTCAGGAACACATCGGAGGTCTTGGCCAGTTCGTAGATCACTTCCTGACCACCCGGGGTGGAGACGTCGATGCCGACGCTGCGTTTGCCGCGGTTGGGATGTTCCATCAAGGGATGCCGGTCGGGGTTGACCTGAATACCTCCCATATTGAGGAAGCCACGTTGCGTGTCGCCCCGCAGCGGGTGCTCGACCTTGATCACGTCCGCACCCCAGTCCGCGAGAATCGCTCCCGCCGCCGGGACGAAGGTGAACTGCGCAACCTCGAGGACACGAATGCCCTGCATTACCTTGACCATTTCTCCCACCAACTCCGTCTCGACGTCAGAAGACCTATCGCGGACGCTACTTGGCGTCGAACGTCACGGGAAGCGCCGTCGGCGAACGGAAAGGCTGACCGTGGATGTGCGGATCGTCATCGGTGAGCACGGTGAAGTTCGTCAACCGGCGCAGCAGGCATTCGACCGCGACGCGAGTTTCCAGCCGGGCCAGGTGCAGACCCAGGCAGGTGTGCTCGCCGGCGGCGAACGAGATGTGCGGCACGGGCTTGCGGAAGATGTCGAATTCTTCGGCACGCTCCCAGCGCGTTTCGTCGCGATTGGCCGAACCGATGCACACACCGACCACGGCGCGCTGTGGAATCATCACGCCTTCCAGCTCGGTTTCCTCGGTGGTGAACCGCTGCACGGTGGTGAGCGGCGTCTCGTAACGCAGACCTTCCTCGATCGCCGGGCCGATCAGCTGATGATCGGCTTGCACCGCGGCGAACTGTTCGGGATGGGTGAGCAACAGATACAACAGGTTTCCGGACGACCGGTAGGTCGTCTCCAGGCCGGCGGGCAGCAGCAGCCGCAGAAAGGAATAGATCGCCTCGTCGGTCAGCCTTTCGCCGTCGATCTCGGCGGTGACCAGATCGCCGATGATGTCTTGGGTCGGCTGGGACTTGCGTTGCTCGATCTGCGCGACGAAGTAGTCCTTCAGCGCCGCGGACGCCTCGAAGGCCTTCTCGTAGTTGACGTGGTAGCTGATCAACTGCACCGCTCGCTTGCGGAACATCGGCAGATCTTCGTCGGGCAGCCCGAGCAGCCGGGCGATGACGCGGGTGGGGAACTCGAAGGTGTAATTCCGGATCAGGTCGGCATTGCCGGTTTCGACGAATTCGTCGATCAGCGCGTTGCAGATCGGCCGGACGATCGTCGGCTCCCACTGCTCCAGCGCCCTGGACTTGAAGGCCGCCGACACCAGGTTGCGGTGTTCGCGATGCTTCTTGCCCTCCATCGCCAGGATGGTGGGACCCATGAACAGGCCGATCGTCTTGTCGTAGGGCTTGGAGCTGAACACCCGCCCGTCCCGGAACACCGTGTTGACGGCGTTGAACGACACCGCGGAGTACTCGTTCTTGGGCAGCATCGACTCGGGCGTCTTGGTGTAATCCATGACCGTTCCGCGGAAAACCCCGGACTGACGGCGTTTGTGAGCGAAGTACGGATAAGGGTCGCGCAGACTGACGGTTTCCTCGCCGGTGCCGGCGGTGTGAACGTTTGTCGTCACCTAAATCTCCAGCATCTTCTTCCGCCTCGGCACGAACGGGCCGTCGTTACGTAAGATCGTACTGTAATTATTACAGTAGACAACATGGGCTTAGGATCAGCACTGGCATGAGCACACTCGAGGAACGCGCCGGCAGCACCGTCGAACAGCAGCGGGCGGCCCTGGGTGCGATCCTGGCCCGGCAGCGCCAAGCATTCATCGCCGACGGACCACCCAGCCTGGCGCTACGGCGCAACCGGATCGACCGGTTGATGGCGCTGGTGCTCGACAACACCGACGCGTTCGTCGACGCCATGGCCACCGATTTCGGCACCCGGTCCAAGGCCGCAACGCTGTTCACCGAGGTCATCGGCATGATCTCGGTGATCGAGCACACGAGATCCCATGTTGGGCAATGGATGCGGGCCACCAAGCTGCTGCGCGCGGCCGGACTCGTCGGGCTGCGTGCCGAGGTCCAGCCGTCGCCGCTCGGCGTGGTCGGAATCATCGGTCCGTGGAACTTCCCGCTCAATCTCGTGGTGCTGCCGGCCGCGACCGCGTTCGCGGCGGGCAACCGCGTGATGATCAAGATGTCGGAGATCACCGCGCATACCGCCGAGTTGATGAAGGCGACCGCGCCGAAGTACTTCGACTCCGACGAGCTCGAGATCGTCACCGGCGGTCCCGAGGTCGCCGCGATGTTCTCGACGCTGCCGTTCGACCACCTGTTCTTCACGGGTTCGCCCTCGGTCGGCGCGCTGGTGCAGCGGGCGGCCGCCGAAAACCTGGTTCCGGTGACGCTGGAGCTCGGCGGTAAGAATCCCGTCGTCGTCGCACCCGCCGCCAACATCCGCCGATCCGCCACCCGGATCGCGCAGGGCCGCATGGTCAACGGGGGACAGGTCTGCGTGTGCCCCGACTACGTCTTCGTCCCCGACGACCAGCTCGACAACTTCGTCGGCGCCGCACGGGAGACGTTACGCGACATGTTCCCGAACATCGTCGCCAACGACGACTACTGCTCGAGTGTCAACGAGGCCAACTTCGACCGGGTCGTCGGTCTGATCGACGACGCGCGTGCCCACGGTGCCACCGTGGAAACCGTTGCACCCGAGGGCGAGCTATTGCCCGACCGCGGTTCCCGCAAGATCGCACCGACCATCGTTCGCGACATCGACGACACCATGCAGATCGCCACCGAAGAAATCTTCGGCCCGGTCCTGGTGGTGAAGGGATATTCGCGCCTGGGCGATGCGATCGACTACATCAACGCGCGGCCGGCGCCGCTGGTGGCCTACTGGTATGGACCCGACGACGCCGACTTCCGCACCTTCGTCTGCACCACCCGCAGCGGTGGGGTGGCCCGCAACGACTTTGCCGCACAGATGATTCCGTCGGGCGCGCCGTTCGGCGGCGTGGGCCGCAGCGGGATGGGGGCCTATCACGGCAAGGCCGGCTTCGACGCGTTCTCCCACCACCGGTCAGTCGTGGGCAGCGATCTGCCGTTCAGCGTCACCGGCAGCGCCGCGCCACCCTTCGGGAAATCGATGCGCATGTATGCCGACGCCATGATGCGCGTGACGCGGGCCCGGACCCGCCGCCGACTCCGGGGCGATCCGCGCGCCTAGCGCGCGTTGGGGTTCAGCCGCGCGGCCCGCGCCATCAGGTCGGCGTACCGGACACCGAGCAGGCGCGGCATCGCCGCCATTGCCCAGCCGTCGGGTCCGATCACGATGCGGGGACGGTTCTTCTCGGCACCCCGCAGGATGGCCCGGACGGCCTTCTCCGGCGACGTCAGCGCCAGGCGCGAAAAGTACTTCGCCGCTTGCTCGGGATCCTCGGTGTCCGCGGTGCGCATGTTGGTCCCGAAGTTGGTGCGCACCACACCCGGGTGCACGCAGTGCACGGTCACCGGATGGCGCTCCATGATCATCTCCTGGCGCAGCGCTTCGGTGAAGCCCCGCACCGCGAATTTCGAAGTGCTGTAAGCACCTTGGTAGGGGACCGCGATCAGGCCGAAGGCGCTGGACAGGTTCACCAGCCTGGCGGGCCGCCGGGCGGTGCCGGATTCGATCAGCTGCGGCAGAAAGGCCTTCGTCCCGCTGACCACGCCACCGATGTTGATGCCGACGAGCCAGTCGAAGTCCTTCCAGGACATGTCCGCGATGCTGGCGAACAGGTCGACGCCGGCGTTGTTGAACAGCATCGAGGCGGGCCCGAGATCGCGGCGCACGTCCTCGGCGTACCCACACACCGCGTCGCGGTCGGCGACGTCGACCCGATAGGTGCTCACCTGACCGGGACTGCACATCGCCTGTGTCGCGGCCAGATTCGCCTGGTCGATGTCGGATGCCGCGACGTGCGCCCCGTCCTGGGTGAGCGCGAGGGTCAAGGCGCGCCCGATTCCCGAGCCGGCGCCGGTGACGACGGCGACCCGATCCTGATATTTCATGAATTCCCCTGTCCCGCTTGCTCGCGCGCCCAGCGATAGTCGGCCTTGCCCGACGGGCTGCGCTCGATGACGGGGCGAAAGACGATCGCCTTGGGCAGCTTGTAGCGGGCCAGCGACTGCGCGGCGTGCGTCACCAGTTCGTCGGCCTCGGCGTGCGCACCGTCGGTCAGCGCGACGATGGCGACCACCTCCTGGCCCCATCGTTCACTCGGCCGCCCCGCGACCACCACGTCGCCCACCGCGGGATGCGAGGCGATCGCGGTCTCGACCTCCTCGACGAAGATCTTTTCGCCGCCGGAGTTGATCGTCACCGAATCACGGCCCAGCAATTCGATGCTGGCGTCCTCGCGGTGCCGGGCCCGATCGCCCGGGACCGCGTACCGCACACCGTCGATGACCGGGAAGGTCGCGGCGGTCTTGGCTGCATCGCCCTTGTAGCCCAACGGAATGTAGCCGCGCTGGGCCAGCCAGCCGATTCCGTCATGTCCCCGTGGCAGGATCGACGACAGATCCTCGCTAGCGACGAATGCATCCGGGCCGGCGTTGAAGGTGCCGGTGGACACCGCGCCCGAGGCCGACATGTGATGCATCTGCGCGCCGGTCTCAGAGGATCCGACGCCGTCCACGACGATGACGTTCGGCAGCGCTTCGATCAACCGCTGCTTGACATATGGGGTGAGCAAGGCGCCGCCGTTGGCGATCACGGCGAGTGACGACACGTCGGCGATTCCCTTCTGGATGGCGGCGAGCAACGGGCGGGCCATCGCGTCGCCGACCACCGTCACCACCGCTACCCGCTCCCGCTCGATCGTGCGGACTACGTCCTCGGCATCCAAATGGTCGACGACGGAAGGGAATACAACGGATTGTCCGGTGGTCAGGGCGGTCATCACGCTCCACTGTGCGGCACCGTGGATCAGTGGTGGCAGGACCATCAATTTGGTGCCGGGGCCGGGGGTGAGCCGTTCCACGATCTCGTCGACCGAACCGGCTGGCTCGCCGGTCATCAGATTGCGGCCGCCGAAGGACGTCATGAAGATGTCGTGCTGGCGCCACAGCACGCCCTTCGGCATTCCCGTGGTGCCGCCGGTGTACAGGACGTAGAGGTCGTCGGGGGAGTGCCGCACCGGCGGTGGCTTGGCCGGGCTGGAACCGATGATGCTGTCGTAATCGACTGCGCCGTGCACCAAGTCGTTGCCCGAGTCGTCGGCGATCTGAATCAGCACCCGCAGCTTCGGCAACTCGGGCAGGACCTCGGCCACCCGCGGCGCGAACGCGGCGTGGTAGACCAGCGCGGTAGCGCCCGAATCCGCCAACAGATACTGCAGCTCGCTCTTGACGTAGCGGTAGTTGACGTTGAACGGGGCCACCCGCGCCGCAAACGCGCCGAGCAACGACTCGACGAATTCGTTTCCGTTGTAGGCGTACAGGCCGAGCAGGTCCTGGCCCACCTCGTGGCCGGCCAGGCCGGAGCGCTCGGTGTGACACCCGAGGCCCCGCGAGTGCAGATAGGAGGCCAGCCGGTTGGACCGCTCGATGGTCTGGGCATAGCTGAATCGCTTGTCGCCCTGGATCAGCAGGTCGCGATCGCCGATCGTGGCCGCGACGGCGTCCGCGACTGCGGGGACTGTGAATTCGGTTGCGGTTTCTGACATCTTTGTCCTTCGAGCGCCTCTCACGGCTGGTGGGGTAGCAGGCGGACCATCAGGCCGTTGGCCTCGCTGAGCAGCGATCCGTCGGCCGACGTCATCGTCGAGGAGATGAAGACCTTGCGGCCGTCGGTACTGCTGATGCGGCCCTGTGCGATCAGTGGTTCGTCGATCGGGGTGATCTTGCGGTAGTCGACGTGCAGGTATGCGGTGCGGGTCGGGCGAATGCCCGCGGTGGACACCACCATGCCGAACATCCAGTCGTAGAACAGCGGGATCATGCCGCCGTGCACGGCGTGGTTGCCGCCGACGTGTGATTGGGTGAAATGTCCTTCCATCGTGACGCCGTCGGGGCCGAATTCCGTCACCATCCAGGGCGGCATCAGCGGGTGCGCCAACCCCGGCAGGCTCAGTACCCGGCCGGCCACCGCCTCGGTCTCCGGTACCTGATGCCCGTCCAGCAGGGCGCAGGCGTTCTCCAAATGTGTGGTGGCCGCGGCCCACAGCTCCGGATCGGGATTGGTGGACACGGTCAAATCCTGCAGTCGGCGCAGCGCCGCAACGAACGGTCCGAGCTCCACTGGAGCATTTTCGACGGGCTGGACGTCGGGGAACCCGCCGCGGGTTCCGGAGGCGGTGTCGGTCATGCGGATCCTTCGTTCCATGTCTGGAGCAGATCGTCGGTCGTGGTGATCGTTGCCAGCAGCGACAGCGTGTTGGCGATCATCGCAGCACCGTACTCGGTGGGGATGCCCGCGACGGCGTCGCGGGGCACGACCACGCGATAGGCGGCGTTGACCGCATCCATGACGACGTTGGGTATCGCGATGTTCAGCGAGACGCCGACCACGACGATCGTGGACACCCCGAGGTTGCGCAGCACCGCGTCCAGGTCGGTGCCGCCCATCGGTCCCACGCCATGCCAGCGGCGCAGAATCAAATCCGTTGGCTCGGGACCTAATTCGGGCAGTACCTCGGCTCCCGGCGTGCCGGGGGTGATGTCCACCTGGTTGCCGCCGCTCATCGCGAAGATCTTGGCGTTGTGGTTGGACCCGAGCCCGTCGGGCCGCCGCTGCACCAGGCAGTGCACGACGTGCACCCCGGCGGCCCGGGCCGCCGGGAGCAACCGCACGATGTTGGGTAGCGCCTCGCGGCGCGCTTCCTCGGCGAGCATGGCCAGCCCGGCGTCCGGGCCCATGACCGCGCCCTGACATTCCTGGGCGACGATCGCGGTGTGTCCGGGCACAACGAGGTCGGCGAGTCGAGGCTTCATGCTGGCACGTCGTAGAACTGGGTCGCCCATTTCCGCAGTGCCATATAGCCTTTCGCGTCGACCTTGGACAGCGCCGGATTCTCGACGTACTTCTGGTAGCGCCAGATCTGCAGGTCGTCGAAGACCGTGGACAGGAACTGCCTTTCGATCAGGTCGCGCAGCTTGCCCTCCGGTACGTCGGCGTCGTCGCCGGGAGTTCGTGGCCACCAGATCGAATAGAACAGGTCCGAGCACTCGTCGTCGACCGGCGTGCAGGTGAAGATCAGCCGGTGATTCTGCGCTCCCTCGAAGACGCTGATCGCCCCGCCGAGACCGAATAAGTGGCTGTGGAACCGCAATGCGAGATCGTCGGGGTTGTCGCTGCGCGCATCCGGCCAGCCCGCGATGAACTGCCATTCCTGGTCGACGATCTTCCAGTCCAGCACCCGGGGTGTGACCGTCGCGTGGTGGACGTACTCGAAATGGGCGCTGTCGGGTGCGTTCTCCGCGACGATCTGCGGATGCACCGGCTCGCGCGCGGCGCGCCGGGAGAACTCCGGATAGGCCCGGTAATAGCCCGCCGGATCCGTCTCGAACTGCGGGAACTTGAGGAAGATGTCCGGCATCTCCCACTGCGGTTCCTTGCCGTCGGGGTGATGCCAGATGAACACGCAGTCGTACTGCTCCCGGACGGGATACGACTTCAGCCGCAGCGCCTTGTTGGGCCGGTCCGGCTGGTAAGGGATGTATCGGTTGGTGCCGTCCGGTCCCCAGCGCCACCCGTGGAAGGGGCACTCGACGCAGTCGCCGACCACCTTGCCGCCGTGACCGATGTGGGCGCCCAGATGTTTGCAGTGTCCTTCCAGCACGTGCAGCTCGCCCGACTCGTCGCGATAGGCGATCAGATCCTCGCCGAAGTACTGCAGCGGCCGGACCTCGCCGACGGGAAACTCGGGGGACCACCCGACCATGAACCAGCCGGTGACTTTCCAGGTGAACGGCACTTTCACACTGGCGCCTCTCGCGATCGTTGATACTAAATCCATTACAGTATAGATTTCAGCAGTTCGTTCCGGATTCGTCTAGGCGCGGCAAGGAGTGAAATGACGGCGGCGGCAGACGAGCTGGAAGAGCTCCGCAAACTCGGCCCGCTACATAAAAGGCGGTGAGGGTGCCTGAACTCGAGGTGCTGGTGATCGGGGCCGGGTTTTCCGGTCTCTACATGCTGCATCGGCTGCGGCAGCTCGGAATCCGCGCCCGGGTGCTGGAGATGGCCGAAAACGTCGGCGGCACCTGGCTGTTCAACCGCTATCCCGGTGCGCGTTGCGACATCGAAAGCATCGAGTACTCCTACAGCTTCTCCGAAGAGATTCAGCAGGAATGGGTCTGGACGGAGTCGATGCCCGCGCAGCCCGAGATCGAGGCGTACCTGAACTTCGTTGCCGACCGGTTGGATCTGCGCCGCGATATCGCGTTCAACACCAAGGTCGTCGCGATGGAGTTCGACGAAGAGTCCGCGGTGTGGCGGGTGCGCACCGACACCGGCGAATCCTTTGTCGCCCCGTTCGTCGTCGCGGCCTCCGGCATCCTGTCGGTGCCGCTGGAGCCCGACATCCCGGGAATGCGGACCTTCGCTGGAACGCCGCTGTTCACCAGCCGCTGGCCGAAGGAGGGCTTCGACCTCACCGGAAAGCGCGCCGGTGTGATCGGCACCGGCTCCACCGGCGTGCAGCTCATCCCGGTTGTAGCTCGACAAGCTTTGCAGCTCTGCGTGTTTCAGCGATCCCCGGCATACACGTTGCCCTGGCGCGTGCACCAGTTCGCGCCCGGCGAGTTGGACGAGATGAAGGGTCGCTACGGCGAGATCCGGGAAGCTCAGCGGGCTCACCCGATCGGCGCCGCCCGGCTGAGCGCCTTCTCGGTGCTACTGGAAATGTTGAGCAGTCCGCCGATCAAGTCGGCCTCGCGCGCGGAGCAACTGCGCGCCATCGAGGAGAACGGCGTGATGGGCGCGCTCAACTGGAGCGACATCTTCTTCGACATCGAAGCCAACCGGATGGCGGGCCGGCTCTACGGCGAGGCGGTGGCCCGCATCGTCAAGGACCCGCAGACCGCGGCGTCGCTGGTGCCCGTGCATCCGTTCGCGTGCAAGCGCCCGATCATCGACCAGGGCTACTACGAGACGTTCAACCGGGACAATGTCACGCTCGTCGACCTGCGCAAGACACCGATTCGCGAAATCACCGCGACCGGCATCCGGACCGAAGGCGACGAGTACGAGCTCGACGTGATCATCTACGCCACCGGGTTCGACGCGATGACGGGAGCGTTGAGCCGCATCGACATCCGCGGTCGCGACGCGATGTCGCTCGGCGAGTTCTGGGCGACCGAGGGGCCGCTGTCCTACCTGGGACTGGCGATCGCCGGCTTCCCGAACCTGTTCACCATCCAGGGGCCGGGCAGCCCGAGCGCGGCCACGAACTTCGTCGCGGCGCTCGAGCAGCATGTGGAGTGGATCGGTGATTGCATCGCATACCTGCGCGACAACGGAATCCGCACGATCGAGGCGTCCGGCACGGCGCAACAGGAATGGATCGACCACGCCACCGCGCTCGTCGCCCCGACGGTGCTGGTTCATCCGTCCTGCAACTCCTGGTACAACGGCGGCAACGTGCCCGGCAAGAAGCGGATGTACATGGGCTACACCGGCGGCATCCCCGAATATCGGCGCCGCTGCGACGAAATCGCCTCCGGTGGATATGCCGGTTTCAAGTTGGCGTAGCTGGTTTAAGGTGAGCGGCATGGCTGGATCTTCGCTGGCGAAACGTTCCTTGGACCTGGGCCGCGAACTGGGCATGGTGCTCCCGCGCACGGTGGCCGGCCTGAACGAATCCACCGGCTGGGATCCCTTTACCCCGCGGGGGGCACGCCAGTTCGGCGAGGTCATGCTGGACGAACTTGTCCTGAGTGGCTTTTCGCTACTGGGCGGAAAGCTGACCACCGACATCCGGCCGCTGAGCGCGTGCGAACCGGCGGCCGAAGAGTTGTCGACGCTGGGTATCGACGGCGCGCATGCCGCACCAAAACCCTTGCAGGTGAAGTCGATACGGCGGCACCGTATCGGTG
Source organism: Mycobacterium sp. NGS40 (assembly GCF_059812735.1). Taxonomy (NCBI): domain Bacteria; kingdom Bacillati; phylum Actinomycetota; class Actinomycetes; order Mycobacteriales; family Mycobacteriaceae; genus Mycobacterium; species Mycobacterium sp. NGS40. Next base: position 113,183 of record NZ_JCALDG010000009.1, on the reverse strand, counting down.
GGCTGGCGTTCGAACGGATGACCTTCGAGCACGATCCACAGCTGCCCGCGACGCTGGCGGCCGAGGGCCTGGGTGGTCCGGCGCGGGCGGTGGTGCACCTGTGCCGCCACCGCGACCGGCCCCGGCCGTGGCTGGTCTGGGTACACGGAGCCGGTCAGGGTGGCACCGAGGATTTGGTGCTGTCGCGCATCGGTCGCATCCACCACACGCTGGGGTTCAACGTCGCGATGCCGGTGCAGCCCGGCCACGGGTGCCGGCGCCGCGAATGGCCGGCCTATCCGGACATGGATCCACTCGGCAATGTCGCGGGCATGATGCGGTCGGTGTCGGAGGTGCGCGCCGTGGTGCGGTGGGTGCAATCGCAAGCCAGTGCCGTTGTGGTGTCCGGTATTTCGATGGGAACCCCGGTCGCCGCACTGGTGTCGCACCTAGAGCGCGAGATCGACGCGGTGGCGTTGTACACCCCGATTCTGGGGCTCAACGCGATGATCGCCCGGCACCTGTCCCGCTGGGGATCGGCGCGCGACGGGTTCCGGGATCTGCTGGGATCTCCGGTGGTCGCGCAGCTGACATCGGTGATCGACCCGCTGGCGGTCGATCCGGCGCCGCCGCCGCAGCGTCGGCTCATCGTCGGGGCCTGGCACGACCGCATGGCGATGCGCGAGCCCACCGACGCGTTGCAGGAACGCTGGGGCGGCCAGTTGTATTGGTATGACGGCGGCCACGTGGGCCACATATTCTCCCGTCGCGTGCAAAAGGTGTCGGAGCGTTTCCTGCGCGAGGTGGTCTCGCAAAACGGGCCAGAAGCGGTGTCGCAGCGATGACGGCCGCCCGGACCGCACGCGAGGTCGTCGAACTCTACAACCTGGTGGTCTGGAACGAACGCAACATCGAACTGGCCGAAGAGTTGTTGGGCGACACCGTCATCCGGCACGAGGTCGGTGCGGCGCGAACGCTCACCCACGCCGAGGCCGTGGCCCGTGTGTCGGACATGTGGGAGCAGGTCGAGTCACTGCACTTCGACCTCAACATCGTCATCGCCAATGACGACGGCGAACACGTCGCCATCGTCTACGACTCGACCATCATCACCGAAGACGGCGGTGAAACCCACATCGCCAGTATCGAAGTGTTCCGGGTCGTTGCCGGCCGGATCACCGAAGTCTGGAATTGTGGCTACCACCAAGGAGTTTGGAATTGACTGAACGTGCACTCGACGAATTGGGCTACTACCTGCTGGCCGGGGCCGGAGGTGAGGGCCCGGCCACGTTGATGGACGAGGCCCGCCGCGGTGAGCAGCTGGGCTTCGGCACCGGGTTCATCTCCGAGCGCTGGAACGTCAAGGAAGCGTCGTCTCTGGTCGGTGCGGCCTGCGCGGTGACCAACCGGATGCAGATCGCTACCGCCGCAACCAATCACAACACGCGGCACCCGCTGATCACCGGATCCTGGGCGACCACGATGCACCGGCTCTCCCGCGGACGGTTCACGCTGGGCATCGGCCGCGGCATCGCCGCGATCTACGGCGCCTTCGGCATCCCCGCCGTCACGACCGCGCAGATGGAGGATTGGGCCCAGGTCATGCGCCGCCTCTTCCACGGCGAGCTGATCTTCAATCACGAAGGCCCGATGGGCAAGTACCCGATCCTGTTTCTCGACCCGGACTTCGACGAGGACATCCGGCTGGCGCTGGTTGCGTTCGGGCCCAACACCTTAGCGCTCGGCGGCCGCGCCTTCGACGACGTCATCCTGCACACCTACTTCACGCCGGAGACGTTGCAGCGCTGCGTCAAAACCGTCAAGACCGCGGCGGAGAAGTCGGGCCGCGACCCCGACAGCGTGCGAGTATGGTCGTGCTTCGCCACGGTGGGCGACCACCTTCCCGAGGAGCTGCGCCTGAAGAAGACCGTCGCACGGCTGGCCACCTACCTGCAGGGCTACGGCGACCTGATGGTGCGGTCCAATGACTGGGATCCGGCTGTACTGGAACGCTTCCGGGCGGACGCGGTGGTGACCTCGATCGCCGGCGGGATCGACCACAAGGCCACCGCCGAGCAGATCGAGCACATCGCGACGCTGATTCCCGATGAGTGGCTGGAACCCTCGGCCACCGGGTCGGCTCAGCAATGTGCGGATCGGATCCGCAAGGAATTCGAATACGGGGCCGACGCGCTGATCATGCACGGCGCGACGCCCGACGAACTCGAACCCGTGGTCACGGCCTACCGAGCGGGAGACTAGGGCAGGATCAGGGTCCGGCTCACGGGCTCGGCGGCGGCCTGCCGGGCCGACAGGCCCCGCAGCAGGGAAGCCAGCAGGGCGTCGCGGGTCTCGCGGGGATCGATGAGTTCGTCGAATCCCATGCTTTCCGCCGAGCGGAAGGACGCCTGCAACTCCGCGTCACGCAACTTCGCGGTGACGTCCTCGCCGGCGTGCGTCGCGCGGCCCAGCGCTGCCGCGCTCATGGCGCCCATCGTCGCGCCGGGGTAGGCGAAGGTCGCCGATTGGCTGTCGAAACCCAACAGCGACATGACCATCGAGCCGAACCCGTACGCCTTGCGCAGCGTCACATGCAGCTTCACCGTGGTGGCCGCGGTTTGGGCGGCGAACATCCGGGCGCCGGCGCGCAGCACTCCGCTGCGTTCGGATCGGCTGCCGGGCAGCATGCCGGGATTGTCGGCAAAGAAGATGAGCGGCAGGTGGAATGAGTCGGCCACCATGATGAAATGCGCTGCTTTGTCGGCGGCGTCGGCGTCGATGGAGCCGGCCAGCACGTTGGGCTGGTTCGCGACGACCGCGACCGGATGGCCGCCGAGATGGGCCAGCGCGCAGATGATCGCCTTGCCGTACTGCGGCTGGACTTCGAACCAGTCCGGCCGGTCGAAGACCGCATCGAGCACGGCGCGCATGTCGTAGACGCGGCGGTTGTCGCGCGACACGATCTCGAGCAGTTCCGGTGTCGGCCGTGGTTCGCTGTCTTCGTCGCGGGGCAGCGGGGTGGGGTACGACCATGCGCTGGGCGGGAAGTACGACAGGTAACGCCGAATATCGGCAATGACGGCTTCGTCGTCGTCGGCGACGTTGTGGATCACCCCGCTGGGCAGGGCGGTGACGGGTCCGCCGAGGTCTTCCTTCGAAATATCTTCTCCGGTTGACTCTTTCACGACCGGGGGCCCGGCAGTGAAGATCGCGCCCTGCTGGCTCATGATCCGGAAGTCGCACACCGGTGCCACCAGCGCGCCGTGGCCGGCCGAGGGCCCGAGCACCGCGGCGACCGTCGGCACCTTGCCCGAGCACTGCGCCTGGGCGAGCAGGTCGGTGGGGGCACGTCCGTAATGCCCACCGCCGGGACGGAAGCCGGCGCCTTCCAGCAGCATCACCAGCGGAGTCTTGTCGCGCAGCGCCAACTCGGCGATGCGATAGCGCTTCGAGTTGCCGCCGGGCCCGATGCTGCCGGCCATCGTGGTGAAGTCCTCGGCGCCCAGCATCACCGGTGAGCCGTTGATCTCACCCGAGCCCACGATCAGCGCGTCGGAGGCGACCTCGCCACCGACGAGCGTGCCGATTTCGCGGAACGTACCCGGATCGAGGAGGTGCTCGATGCGCGCACGGGCGTCGAGCTTGCCCTTGCCGCGGTGCTTGTCGAGCCGCTCCGGCCCGCCCATGCCCCGGGCGTGCTGGCGCCGACGGGCAAGGTCGGAGAGCGTGTCCTCCCAATCCGGGGGTTTTGTCATGCGTCAGTCCTACCTCTTACGGACGCGATCGCGCGCGCCTGGTCCGATGGTGACGACCCGCTGCGCTCGGCTACGCCGCGCTTGCGATCGTCCCTAGGTCTTGCAGGGTCACATACTGGATTGCTTACTGTAAAGTTACCCGCATGCCTGACGGCCCCCGCTTGAAGATCGACGGCGGCATCCCCAATCGACTCGATCGCGTGGTGGAAGCGGTTGGCAACCTGGAACAGCAGGGGTACGACGGGGGCTGGACCGCCGAAACCAGTCACGACCCGTTCCTGCCGCTGCTGTTGGCCGCCGAGCACACGTCGCGGCTCGAACTGGGCACCAACATCGCGGTGGCTTTCGCGCGCAACCCGATGACCGTCGCCAACGTCGCCTGGGACTTGCAGGCGTACTCGCAGGGCCGCTTCATCCTCGGTCTGGGCACCCAGATTCAGCCCCACATCGAGAAGCGATTCAGCATGCCGTGGAGTCATCCGGCCCGCCGGATGCGCGAATTCGTCTCCGCGTTGCACGCCATCTGGTCGGCCTGGAACGGCGAAGCCAAGCTGAGTTTCGAGGGCGACTTCTATACCCACAAGATCATGACGCCGATGTTCACCCCGGAGCAGCACCCGTACCCGGCGCCGAAGGTGTTCATCGCGGCGGTCGGTGAAGTGATGACCGAGTTGTGCGGCGAGGTCGCCGACGGCCATCTCGGCCACCCGATGGTTTCGAAGCGCTACCTCGACGAGGTGACGGTGCCGGCGCTGCTGCGTGGGGCGCAGCGCGCGGGCCGTGGTCGTTCGGATATCCAGGTCTGCGCCGAGGTGATGGTCGCGACCGGCGAAAACGACGCCGAATTGCGAGCGGCGATGACGGCCGCCCGCAAGCAGATCGCCTTCTACGGCTCCACGCCCGCGTATCGCAAGGTGCTGGAGGTGCACGGCTGGGGCGAGTTGCACGCCGAGCTGAATCGCCTGTCCAAGCAAGGCGAATGGGACGCGATGGGGTCGCTGATCGACGACGACATGCTTGCGGCCTTCGCGGTCGTCGGCACCGTCAAGGAGGTCGGCGCTGCCCTGCGTACCCGGTGTGAGGGAGTCGATCGCGTGCTGCCGATCTTCTATAACGCTTCCCAGTCCTGTATTACCGCCGCAATGAAGGAGTTTCGCCAGTGAGCACCACGACGATGGACGACGCCGGAAAGTCGTTGGCAAATCCGTTGGCGTACACCGACGAAAAGCGGTTGCACGCGGAGCTGGCCCACCTGCGCGCCACCGCGCCGGTGTCCTGGGTTGAGGTGCCGGACTACAAGCCGTTCTGGGCGATCACCAAACACGCCGACATCATGGACATCGAGCGCGAGAACATGAAGTTCACCAACTGGCCGCGCCCGGTCCTGACCACCACCGTGGGCGACGAGCTGCAGGCCAACGCCGGCGTGCGCACGCTGATTCACATGGACGATCCGCAGCACCGGGTGGTCCGCGCGATCGGCTCGGACTGGTTTAGGCCAAAGGCCATGCGCGCCATGAAGATGCGCGTCGACGAACTCGCCAAGATCTACGTCGACAAGATGCTGGCCGTCGGGCCCGAATGCGACTTCGTCCAGCAGGTCGCGGTGAACTACCCGCTCTACGTGATCATGTCCTTGCTCGGCATTCCGGAGGCCGACTTCGCTCGCATGCTCAAGCTCACCCAGGAGCTGTTCGGAAGCGAGGACAGCGAATTCAAGCGCGGCACCTCGAACGAGGATCAGATCCCCGCGCTGCTCGACATGTTCGGTTACTTCAACGATGTGACGGCGTCGCGCCGCGCGAACCCGACCGAGGACCTCGCGTCGGCGATCGCCAACGCCCGCGTCGACGGCGAACCGCTGTCCGACATCGACACCGTGTCCTACTACCTGATCGTGGCCACCGCGGGTCACGACACCACCAGCGCGACGATCTCCGGTGGCATGCAGGCACTGATCGAAAACCCGGACCAGCTCGATCGTTTGCGCGGCAATCCCGAGCTGATGCCGTTGGCCATCGAGGAGATGATCCGCTGGGTCACCCCGGTCAAGGAGTTCATGCGGACCGCCAACGAGGACACCACCGTGCGCGGGGTGCCGATCGCCGCGGGGGATTCGCTACTGCTGTCCTATGTGTCGGGCAACCGTGACGAGGACATCTTCGACGACCCGTTCCGCTTCGATATAGCGCGGGACCCCAACAAGCATCTGGCCTTCGGCTACGGCGTGCACTTCTGCATGGGCGCGGCGCTGGCCCGCATGGAAGTCAACAGCTTCTTCTCCGAGCTACTGCCGAGGCTGAAATCCATTGAGCTGAACGGTGATCCGGAGCTGGTCGCCACCACGTTCGTGGGCGGCCTCAAGCACCTGCCGGTGCGTTATACGCTGGCCTGAGTGAGGACTTAGCCCGCCACTCCTGCCAGATCGGCCGCCGCGACGTCCACACCCGAGAGGCCTTGGGCCCATTGCAGCAGCGCCGGCGCGTCGAGCTGGGGCTGAATTCCCGCGGTCCCCGCCAGGCCTGGGGAGGCTGCTAGCGGTGCCGCGGCGGCTCCCAGCCCGCCGGATGCGGCGGGGGCGGCAGCTGGTGTGGCTGTCACGATACCGACTGTCGCGCTCAAGTTAGTTATGGAGGCGCCGGCGGAGCCGACGGTGGCAGTGGCGCTGATGCCAAAGGATTGGATGCCAGTTCCCGTTCCTGCGCCGGCAGGGGCACCGATGAGGGTCGCGGTGCCGCTGACGGGAGTGACAACGACCGATGCTGTGCCGTAGGGGGTCAGGGTGATCGGGCTCGAGCCGGCAGTGATGGTGGTACCGGCAGGCAGCAATGTGGTGCCTTCGTAGGCGGAGTTGTACATAAGGGTAACGGTGCTGCCGGCATTGACGATAATGGAGTCGGCGCTCCAGAGGTAGGTGCCGACTGTCCCGCTGGTCAAAGAGCCGCTGTTCACTGCCACAACTCCGTTACTGATGTCGATAGTGCTGCCGGCCGGAGCGGTGACGGTGTCGCCGACGTTCACTGGCTGTGTGACGCCGATGGCCTGTTGGGCGTTGGCGCTAACTTGCTGCACTGCCGATTGCGCACGGCTGCCGGTGTTTTGGGCGGTGCTGCGGGCGACTGCGTTGGCCTGGTCCGCCTGCCCGTTCTGGTTGGTGGTTTGCTGCGGCTCGTCGAAGGACTCCAGCGTGCTGGCGACTTCGGAGTCGGCGGCGTAGGCGTACATAGCGGTGGCGTCCTGGACCCACATCTGCATGTACTGGGCTTCGGTGGCCGCGATCGCCGGGGTGTTCTGCCCGAAGAAGTTGGTCGCGACCAAGACCATCAGCTGCATCCGGTTGGCGGCGATCACCGGCGGGGGCACCGTCATCGCGTAGGCGACGTCGTAGGCAGCCGCGGCGGTGTAGGCCTGCGCTGCGGTCTGCGCCGCCTGGGCGGCGCTGGCTTGCAGCCACACCACCTGGTGCGTGCCCGCGGCCGCCATCCGCATCGAGGACGGCCCCAACCAGCGACCGGTCAATCCCGAGATCTCCGACGAGCACCCGGCAGCGGCGGATTCCAATTGCGCCGCAACCGCGTCCCAGCTCGCCGCGGCGGCCAGCATCGGCCCGGACCCCGGGCCGGCATACATGAGACCCGAATTGATCTCGGGCGGCAGCAATCCAAAATCCATGTCTTAAACCTTTTCTCGAGTCGACCCGGTAATCCTGGCCAAGAGTACAAACAAACCCTCCGAACTAAACCCGACCGCGCTGAACTCTTGATGACGCCGCTCTGAACTTCAATTCGTTGGGAAGTCAAGCGGGACAGTACTTTTCAAGATCATTTCGCGCGCTGCGTCAGGGGCGTTGCTATCGGAACGCGCATGACCTCGTCGTTATATTGACCGAACGGTAAATTCCTCGTACCGGCTCGTGAACAGTTGCGGTACAGGTGTCCCAGAACGGCCTCGAGCGAATGTCTGCGTCTACTGTCAGTGCAGCATTGGGATCGCGGAGGAGGAACACCATGTCGTTCGTGACGACGCAGCCGGAGGCGTTGGCCGCGGCAGCCGGAGCATTGCAGGGCATCGGGTCAGCGCTTAGCGCCCAAAACGCGGCCGCGGCAGCCCCGACCACCGGGGTGATCCCGGCGGCGGCCGACGAGGTCTCGGCGCTCGCCGCGGCCCGGTTCGCCGCACACGGGGAGTTCTACCAGGCGGTCAGCGCCCAGGCGGCCGAGATTCACGAGCAGTTCGTGAACACGCTGTCGACCAGCTCCGGCTCGTACGCGGCCACCGAGGCCGCCAACGCCGCCGCCACTGCCTGACCCGTAGCACCCGCGCTCTCAGCGGCCAACCCCGAGAAACTGTGGGCAGTAAGCACTCTCGGCGGCACTGATGAAAAAGCCGGCCTGAAAGACCGAGAGTCCCAGGTCGCCCATCACCGGGCCGAACGCCGGTGTCCTGGTCCATCGGGGCAAGCTGGTGGCCAGGTGGGCATTCGAGATGTCGTCGCAGGCGGTGTGCCCTTCGGTGACAAGCTGATTCGGATCGCCGGTAATCCCTTGGTCGGCTAGCACTTTCACGAAATTATCGTCATTGCTGTCGGCCCGTGCCACACCAGTGGGTATGAGCAGGACCGCCAGAACGCAGAATATGAGCGCAGTCAACTTCATGTTGGTGTCCACATCCACTATTTCCGAATGAGTTGAGGTCCGCGCGGTCTCGTACTTTTCACCGTACTCGCGCCGACTTCCACGGGCACCCAAAGCGCGGGTCTCCCAGTGACAACGCCGGTTGCCCGCTCCCGCGTCGTTGAGCAGATCGGTTACTTCCGGCTCGCTACACTCCGAGCGGAGGACTACGCAATGACGTATAGGACGATCCTCATCACCGGTGGCAGCGACGGCATCGGTGCTGCCGCGGCTCGGCGGTTGCGCCATAGCGGTGATGACATCGTGGTGGTGGGGCGCTCGGAAAGCAAGACGGCGGCGGTGGCGGCCGAGTTGGACGCCGACTATTTCGTGGCCGACTTCGGTGACCTGGCTCAGGTGCGAGCCCTGGCCGACAAGATTCGGGCCAACTATCCGCGCATCGACGTGCTACTCAACAATGCCGGCGGCATGGGCACCAAGATCCAGCTGACCGCCGACGGCTACGAACACACCTATCAGGTCAACTATCTGTCGCCGTTTCTGCTGACCACGCAGCTTATGCCGGTGCTGCTGGCCTCACGCGCCACGATCGTCAACACCACCAGCTCGTCGCACAAGCTGGTCCGCCGCGCCACCATCGACGACCTGGAGAACACCGCCCGGCGCCGGGCCAGCACCGCTTACGCGTTCTCGAAACTGGCCATCGTCTTGTTCACGAAGGAGTTGCACCGGCGCCATCAGGGCGGTGGATTGTCCGTTGCGACAGTTCATCCCGGCTACGTCAATTCCAACTTCGGCCGCGCCTCGGGGTCGCGGTTCCTGGTGTTCATGCAGCAGTACACGCCGCAGGCGCGGTTCACCGCGAGCGTCGACGAGGGGGCCGACCAGTTGGTGTGGCTCGCGTCGAGTGCTCCCGGCGTCGCGTGGGCGCCCGGTGAGTACTACGCGAAGCGTGCGGTCGCCAAAGCCAGCCGCTTGGCCAACGACCCCGCGCTTGCGCGCGAGCTGTGGGATCGCACGCTGGCCAGGCTCGGCTGAGGCTCCACCTTTCGATACCGACTAGTATCCAATCGATACTAGCGAGTATGCTGCTGGACATGTCGCCGGTGAAACCACATCGAACCCGCCCCACTCGTGGCGAGGTGCGCGACCGGATCCTGGACGCGGCCGCCAGGGTGTTCGCCGGTGAAGGGTTCGCCGGTGCCACCATCGATGCGGTCGGTCAGGCCGCGGGCTTTACGAAGGGTGCGGTCTACTCGAACTTCGAGTCCAAGGACGAACTGTTCCTGGCCCTACTCGATCGCGAATTCGAATTGCGGGGTGAGCAAATCGCGACAGTCCTAGACAGCAGTGGCGGTGACAACGTTTTGGCGGCAAGCGAATTGAGTCGTTCGGTGCTCGACTCGGTTCGCGACCATTCCGACTATTACGTCCTGTTGGTCGAGTACTGGCTGCGGGCACAGCGCGATCCGCAGCTTCGTGAGCGACTGATCGAACGCCGTCGTGCCGCCGCCGACCAAGCGCTACAGATCGTCAAATCGGCCGACACGGTGCCGTCGGATCGGCGGTTGGCCGACCTCGCCCAGCTCGTCATCACCCTCAATTTGGGTGTCGCGATGGAAGAGGTCTTGCGCCCCGGAAGCATAAACCCGGACCTGCTCACACAATTGATGGCCGCGCTGCTGGAATCCGGCGATTAGGGGAGGGGTCCACATGGATGCGACGGAAGACGTGAGTCCGCCGGTAATTGCCGCCACCGGATTAGGGGTGAACGGCGAGCACGGGCCCCTGTTCTCGGGTGTCGATCTTGCCCTCGCGCAGGGTTTTCACGCCATTCAGATGCCCGGCGGACCGGGGCAGACCACGTTGCTGTTGACCCTCGCCGGGCGCTTCAAGGCCACCCACGGCTCGCTGACCGTGCTCGGCGCGACGACACCGCACGCGATCCGTCGGCACTGCTCGATCGCGGCCTTCGACGACATCGATGACCTGGAGGAGTCGGTGACCGTGGAGACCGTGCTCGCCGAGCAACGGCGGTGGTTGGCGCCTTGGTACTCACTGGTGCCGCTGCGAGGCGGTCAGGCCGAGCTGGCAGAGGTGTTCGGCGAAACGGACCCGCCGCCCGGCGATGCCTACATCGTCGAATTGTCCGACCTGGAACTGTTTTTGCTGCGCATCACGTTGGCCCTGTTGTCGAAGCGACCGATCCTGGTGGTCGGCGACCTCGAGCAGGTTCGAGACAATGCCCGGCGCGCGATCGCGGTGGAGCGCCTCGGCGCGATCGCCGAGCAGCGCACGGTCGTCGTCGGTGTCACCAATCCGCTCGGCACGGACGCGCCCGACCACGAACTTCACGATCACCGCATCCTGACCGAAGGGGATTGACGATGCTGGCTGGACTCGCATTCGGCTCGGAGATAAAGCGTTTCGGTCGCAACCGGTTGACGCGTGTGGCCGTCGTGGTGCTGATGCTGCTGCCGCTGGTGTATGGCGCACTGTACCTCTGGGCCTTCTGGGATCCCTTCGGCCACACCAACAAAATGCCGGTGGCACTGGTCAATTCGGATCGTGGCGCCATGGTGTCGGGCGAGCAGTTCAACGCCGGCGCGGAGATCGCCAAGAGCCTGACCGCGGACGGCGGCCTGGACTGGCACGTCGTGGACTTGGCGGAAGCACGCAACGGGGTCGACCACGGCAAGTATTACTTCATGGTCGAATTGCCGCCCGACTTCAGCGCGGCGATCGCGTCGCCGGTGACCGGGCAGCCCAAGAAGGCCAACCTGATCGCCGTTTACAACGACGCCAACAACTACATCTCGACCAGCATCGGTCGCACCGCGATCAGCCAGGTGCTCAACGCCGTGTCCGACCGGATCTCGGGGCAGGCGGTCAATCACATGCTTTCGGTGGTGGTTTCGTCCGGAGCGGGGATCAAGCAGGCCGCCGACGGGGCGGCTCGGCTCGATGACGGCGCCGGACAACTGGTAGCGGGTCTCGACAGCGCCCGGGCCGGTTCGGCGAAGCTCGCCGCCGGAGCCCAGCAACTGTCCGACGGAATCAACCAGGCCACCGACCCGCTGATCGCGATCACCAAAGCGGTATCCCAGATCGGCGGTAATACGCAGCAACTGCAACAGGGTGCGAGCGCGCTACAACAGGCCAACGATCAGATCGGCGCCATTGCCACGGCACAGGATGGCGCCGCGAACTCGCTTCAGTTGGTCATCGATCAGCTCTCCGCGCGACAGGATCCGCTGGCGAATAACCTGCGCGGCATCCAGGATCAGCTGCGCGGTCATCAGTTCACGCCGCAGATCCGCCAGCAGCTCACCGACGCGCAGAACGCCGCGATCGCGATGACCACTTCGCTGCGCGCTCCCGGCAGCCCGCTGGGCTCAGCCCTCGATCAAGTCGGCAACAGGGGCCAGGAGCTGACGAACAAGCTCACCCAACTGCGCGACGGCGCCCAGCAGCTCGCCGCAGGTAACGTTGAATTGGCCGGCGGCATAGTGAAACTCGACGACGGAGCACACCAACTCAAGGCGGGATCGGCCGAATTGGCGACCAAACTCGCCGACGGTGCCAAGCAATTGCCCAACTGGACGACCCAGCAAAAGGATGCGGTCGCGGACACCATCGGCGGCCCGGTGCAACTCGAAGCCTCGCACGAGAACGCCGCGCCCAACTTCGGCACCGGCATGGCGCCGTTCTTCCTGACGCTGGCCCTGTTCTTCGGCGCGTTGGTGCTGTGGATGGTGCTGCGGCCCCTGCAGAGTCGCGCGATCGCCGCGGAGGTGCTCGCGCTGCGCGTGGTGCTGGCCAGCTATCTGCCGGCAGCCGCGATCGCGTTATTCCAGGCGGTCATTCTCTACTGCGTGGTCCGATTTGGTCTCGGTATGCACGCGGTGCACCCGGTGGCGATGCTGGGATTCATGATCCTGATCTCCGGCGCGTTCGTGGCCGCGACGCAGGCGATCAACGCGCTCGTCGGCCCGGCGGTGGGCCGCGTATTGATCATGGCCCTGCTCATGCTCCAGCTCGTCAGCGCCGGCGGCATGTACCCCGTGGAGACCACGTCACGGCCCTTCCAGATCTTGCATCGCTTCGACCCGATGACCTACGGCGTCAACGGGCTCCGACAGCTCATCCTCGGCGGCATCGACACCCGGCTGTGGCAGGCGATCGTGGTGCTGGTCGTGATAACGGCTGTCGCGCTGGCGATCTCATCGGTGTCGGCGCGACGAGACCGAACCTGGAATGTCGACAGGCTGATCCCGGCGATCAAGATGTAGAGGAGAGCCCATGTTAGGTGTGCACCACTCGGCGATCTGCACCTCCGATGTCGAACGGTCCCTTCGGTTCTGGCGCGACGGCCTGGGCCTGACCCAGGTGATGGACTACGAGTTCACCGGCGATTGGCCAGAACTGTTCGGCGCCAAGTCCGACCGGCTGCGGTCGATCTTTCTCGGCGATCCGCAGCAGCCGGGCAGCGGCAGCGTCGAACTAGTGCAGCTCGAAGGCGCCGACGCGGAACTGCCGGACTCCACCGCACTACGGCACGGTTTCATGTTGCTCTCGCTGCAGCGCGAGGTCGACGAGACGCTGGCCGCGCTGGCGGCGCTGGGTTTCACCGACGGCGTCCGTCGTATCGACGTGGTGGCCCCGGACGGCAAGACCGTCGCGATGGCGGTCATCACCGCACCCGACGGCGTGCTCGTCGAGCTGATCGGACGGGCGAAATGAGCACCGCGCTGGTGACCGGGGGCGCGTCCGGCATCGGGCATGACGTCGTAACGCGGTTGCGCGACGCGGGTCACGACGTCGTGGTGTGGGACCTATCGGGCGGCGACATCGATTGCGACATCAGCGATCCCGAGGCGGTATCGGTCGCGATGGAGGCAACCGTGCGGGAATATGGTGTGCCCACCCGGGTGGTCACCTGCGCCGCGGTCGGCGCGGCGGGCGTGCTGCTCAAGCAGTCACCCGCGCAGTGGGAGCGGGTGCTGGCGGTGAACCTGACCGGCACCTGGCTGACGATCCGCGCGGCGGCGCGGGCGATGATCGACGCCGGTCTGGGGGGCTCGATCGTCGCGGTGTCCAGCATCAGCGGTTCGATCGCCGATCGCGACATGGGCGCCTATTGCGTGTCGAAGGCCGGGGTCGACATGCTGGTCAAAGTCGCCGCGGTGGAGTGGGGGACGCACGGCATCCGGGTGAACGCCGTCGGGCCCGGAGTCACCCGAACGCCGATGCTGCCCAACCCCGAAGCGCTGCCCGGCTGGGTGGAAGGCCTGACCGAGCGGACGCCGCTCGGCGGCCTGGGGCAACCCGACGACGTGGCCGAGGCGATCGTGGGCGTGCTCGAATTGCCTTGGGTGACAGGACAGATCGTGCACGCTGACGGGGGTCTGGCGCTGCACAGCCCGATCGACTCCTACGGCCAGGTGCAGCGGTTGAAGAATCGCGGAAAGTGACGTCACTCGATCCCGAAGTCGATGATGCCCCGGACGATCTTGCCGCTGAGCAGGTCGTCGTAAGCCTCGTTGATGTCGTCGAGCCGGTAGCGCCGAGTGATCATCTCGTCGAGCTGTAGCTGGCCGGTCTGGTAGAGGCGGGCCAACCGGAAGACATCGGCCTTGGGGTTGCACGAACCGAACACGGTGCCGGCCAGCGTCTTGTTCGACAGGATGAAGTCCTGCAGCTCGATCTTGACCGAGCTGGTCAACTGCGAGGTCATGCCGGTCAGCACACAGGTCCCGCCCTTGCGGGTGAGCCGCACCGCGTCGCGGACATCGTCGGGGGTGATCAGCGACGGTGCGACCACGACGGCGTCGGCCATCACGCCGTAGGTCAGCTCGCGCACCAAATCCATTGCCTCGGCGGCGGTTGCGGCGGTGTGGGTGGCACCGAACTGGAGCGCCGACTTCTGCTTGAACTCCACCGGATCGACCGCGACGATCTGCGCGGCGCCACCGATGCGGGCCCCCTGAATCGCACCGGTACCGATGCCGCCGACGCCGACCACGACGACGCTGTCACCCGGTCGCATATTGGAGCGGTTGGCCACCGAGCCGAACCCGGTCGGTATCGCACACGAAAGCAGCGCGCTGGGCGCCAGCGGCAGGTGCGGCTCGATCTTCACCAGTGAATTCGTCGACACCACAGTGTGTTTGGAGAACGCGCCCACCTTCGCTAGATGTCCCAGTGGCTTGCCATCGGCGGTGTGGTGGCGGTAGGTGCCGTCGGTCGGCATGCCCGGTGTCAGCACGCTGGCACCCATGTCGCAGATGTACTCCATGCCGCTGGCGCACCAGCGACACTGCCCGCACACCGCGACGAACGACATCACGACATGATCACCCGGGACGAATTCCGTTACCCCGTCCCCGACTTCACGCACGACGCCCGAACCCTCATGGCCGCCGATCATCGGGAACATGGTGGGCAGCCCCAGCGAACGCAGCATTTCGTTGGGCGCCGACATGTCGCCCTTGAGGATGTGGTCGTCGGAGTGGCACATCCCGGCGGCGGCCATCTCGACCAGCACCTCGCCGGCGCGCGGTGCGTCCAACTCGAATTCCTCGACAGACCACGGCCCGCCGACGTCGTGCAGGATCGCCGCGCGGCTTTTCATGCGGCCGGGGTGAACGTGACGGGAAGTTTGTTCGGCGACCGGAAAATCAGGCCGACGATCCTGGACTCCTCGCCGGTGCCGTCGTCGGGAACGAACGCGAGGTTCTCGACCCGGTCGAGCAGGCTGTTCAGCATCACCCGGGTTTCCAGCCGGGCCAGATGCATACCGAGGCACATGTGGATGCCGCCGGCGAACGCGATGTGGGAGCTGCGCGGGCGGTGGATGTCGAAGCGATTGGCGTCGGGCCAACGGCTTTCGTCGCGGTTGGCCGAGCCCATGCACATGTCGACCTGGGCGCCGGCCGGGATTGTCTTGCCGCCGATTTCGACTTCCTCGGTGGTGGTGCGCATGACCATCGTCAGTGGTGTCTCGACGCGCAGGCCCTCTTCGATGGCGGCCGGGATCAGGGCCCGGTCCTGGCGGACCATCTCCAGTTGGTCGGGGTGGTTCAGCAGCAGATACAGCAGGTTGCCCGACGAGCGGTAGGTGGTTTCCAGCCCGGCGGGCAGCAGCAAGCGCAGGAACGCGATGATCGCGTCGTCGGTGAGCTTCTCGCCGTCGATCTCGGCGGCGACCAGGTCGCCGATGATGTCGTTGGTGCGTTTGCGGCGCCGCTGCTCGACCTGCTCGAGGAAGTAACCCTGCAACTCAGTGGCGGCATTGAGCCCCGCCACGATGTCGGTCGGAATCGAGATGAGGTCGAGCGACAGCCGCCGGAACATGTCGAGATCCTCGGGCGGAAGTCCGAGCAGCACCGAGATGATCCGGGTCGGGAACTCGAACGTCAGCGCCTGCACCAGGTCGGCGTGGCAGTCGTTCTTGATCTCGTCGATGAGCTGATCGCATACCGGGCCGATGACCGAGGGCTCCCAGCGTTCCAGCGCGGTGGCCCGAAACGCCTTGGCCACCAAGCTGCGGTGGTCGTGGTGTTCCTTGCCGCCCATCGCCAAGATGGTGTGGCCCATCACCAAACCGATCGTCTTGTCGTAGGCGGCCGACGTGAAGACCCGGTCGTCGCGGAATGCCTGAAATACGCCGTCATATCCGAACAGCACCCACTCGTCGCTCGGCCGCAGTTCTTCCGGCATCTGCGAGTGGTCACCGAGCGCGCCGTGCCAGACCGGATCGGTGCGCCTCATGTATTCGAAAAACGGATACGGGCTGGTTTCACCGGTGAAATCGAGTGTGACGGGCTGGCCGACGGGGTCGGTGCTTAGCGGCATAAGCGCTCCTCCTGGGCAACCGGAAAGGCGGGGATCTATCCGAGCGGATTTTCGCTATCATAATATAAATAGCAACGAAGCCCAACGGCTTGTGGTGGTTACCGTAACGAGCACAGTATTGATCTGCATAGGTCCTGGATAGGTCCTGGATAGGTCCCGGAGGCGGTGATTCTCGAGTGGCCCAGCGGCGTTTCGTGTGCTCCCTCGATGAGCTGCCGCCCGGCGGGATGAAACTCGTCGACGTCGGCAAGTTCGGGGTCGGCGTCTACAACGTGCACGGCGCGCTGTACGCGATCGTGAACTACTGCTCGCACGAAGGCGCCCCGCTGTGTCTGGGTTTGCTCGGGGGTACCACCGAAGCGGCGCCGGAGGAACCCGGCGGGATACGCCGGGTGCGTGACGGCCAGATCGTCCGATGCCCTTGGCACAATTGGGAATTCGACGTGACGACGGGTCAGAACCTCGCCGATCCGAAGCGTCGGATCCGGACGTACCACGTCGACGTCACCGACGGGGAGGTGTACCTGACCGCATGAGCACGCCCGTCATCGACACCAATGTGCAGCCGCACTTCCGCTACAACGCCGAGATTCGGCGCTACCTGTCCGACGCGCATCAGCTGCGGGCGATCCCCGACGTCGAGCAGCAGTGGTATCAGGCCCCGGGTGGCGACTATCGCCAGGATCTCTACGGCGAGCAGTACCCGGGCTCCGATCCCGAGACCGTCGGCCGCCATCTCTTCGAAGACACCGGAGTGGATTACGCCATCCTGAACCCGCTGACCCGCGGCAATATCGCCGATTACCTGCTCAACAGCCGAATCTGCGCCGCGGTCAACGACTGGCTGCTGGACCGATGGCTCGAGCCCGACACCACCCACCGATACGCGGACCGGTTTCGAGGCACCATCCGGGTCAACCCCGAGGACCCGCGCGGCGCGGTCGCCGAGATCGAACGCCTCGCCGATCACCCCAAACTGGTGCAGGTCGGCATTCCGATGCAGTCGCGCGAGCCCTACGGCAAGCCGATGTTCGAGCCGATCTGGGAGGCGGCGGCCGCCCACGGCCTACCCGTCGCGGTGCACATCAACGGCGGCAACGGCGTCGACCATGCGCCGACATTCGCCGGCCACGCCCACACCTACCCGGGGTACGCGGCGTTCATGCCGCTGAACTATTTCGTGCATCTGGCCACGCTGATCATCGAGGGCGTGTTCGGCCGGCTGCCCAATCTCAAATTCGTGTTCGCCGACGGCGGCTACGACATCCTCACCCCGCTGATGTGGCGGCTGGACACCTTCTGGCTGTCGATGCGCGACCAGACGCCCTGGGTCGACCGCTATCCCAGCGAATACCTGCCTGGCCATGTGCGGTTCTGCTCGTCGGCCTTCGACGGGCCGCTCGAGACGGCCCAGACGCCGCGCTGGATGGAGTTTTCCGGCAAGACCGACCTGCTGATGTACGGGTCGAGCTACCCGCACTGGTCGACCTCGTCGCCGGACGTGGCGGCCCAGGGGCTCGACGCCGAGCAGCGCGACAAGGTGTTGTGGCGAAACGCGCACGAGCTATACGGACTCAAGGAGCGTGTCTGATGACCACCATCGAACGAGTCGAGGACTCGACGGACCAGAACGACGAAATCGCGGTCAGCATCGTCGACACCGACGTGCATCCGCTGCCCGTCTCGACCGACGTGCTCAAGTCCTACGCGCCCGCCGAATGGGTGGACAAGATCTGGCCCACCGGAAATGCGGTCGGCCCGATGTCGTATTTCTACGACACCCCGGATTCCTTCAAGACGTCGTCGCTGCGGATGGACTCGTGGCCCCCTGGCGGCGGGGTCGCGGGCAGCGACCCGGACTACGCCGCCAAGCAACTGCTCATCGACGCCGGCGTGAGCATCGCGTCGCTGGAGCCGATGTGCGATGCGCAGCTGCCGCAGGCCGAACACGTGCTCAAGTCCACCTACAACGACTGGCTCGCCGACGTGTGGCTGGACAAGCACAACGCGCACGGCCGCTGGCGCGGCTCGATCAGTGTCAGCGCGCAGACGCCGGGGCAGGCGGCACGCGAGGTCGAGCGCTGGGCCGGGCATCCGTACATGGCCCAGGTGCTGATGACACCGCAGACCCGCGGAATCCCGTTCGGCAACCCGCATTTCGATCCGCTGTACGAGGCGGCATCGCGCAACGGGCTACCGATCTCCACGCATCTCATGGGTCAGACACCGTTCGAATTGATCCCGCTGTATCCCGTCGGCAATCCCGCGCACTGGCACGACTTCTTCGCGTCCTGGCCGTTGCTGTACGTATCGCACCTGATGAGCCTGGTTTTCGACGGCGCCTTCGATCGGCACCCCGACCTGCGGGTGGTGTTCATCGAGGGCGGCTTCACCTGGGCGATGCCGGTGATGTCACGGATGGACCGGATCTGGGAGGCCCGCCGCGCCGACTTGCCGCAGGTACGGCGGCGTCCGTCTGACTACGTGCGCGAGCATGTCCGCTTCACCACTCAGCCCCTGGAAGACGTCGACACCGTAGAGTTCCGCGAGTACCTGGACATGATGGACCTGGGAGACAATCTCATGTTCTCGACGGACTATCCGCACTGGAGCTATGACTCGCCGACGTACGCGATCAACAGGTTCCCTGCCGACCAGCGGGAACGGATCATGCGCGGGAACGCGACGGCTCTTTACGGGTTGCCGGCCACGGTCCAGGCACTCCCCGGCGAGGCGGCCACTCCGGGCAGCTGAGCCGCCCTCCGGGCCAGTCTCCGGTTACCCGCAGCTGCGGCGGTGTGACGGCTCGCGGCTGACCAGGTCTACCTTGACTATGGTTTCCGACAGGGCCTCCCGCCAGGCCCGCACCATAAGCCCGAAAGTTGAGAGGGTATGACGCAAACGGATCTGACCCGCCCGCAAGGCATTAACCGCCTCGACCCGGTGCTGCGCGACGCCGCCGGCGAGGTGGGCATCGTCGAATTCCGTACCGAGACACTGTCCGCCGAGCGAGAGCAGGCCAACCGGGCCGCCGCCGAGCGTGCCGCGGCAGTCGACACCGAGGGCGTGACCATCGACACCCGCCCGATCTCCGGCCCGGGCGCCCAGCAGCTGAACCTCCGCTTCTACCGGGGACCCATCGAGGGTGACTCGGGGGCGCCGTTGCTGGTCTACGCCCACGGCGGGGGCTTCGTGTCCGGCAACCTGGACACGGACCACGCGGCATGCGTGGAGCTGGCTCGCGAGGGCGGTTGTCTGGTGGTTTCGGTCGACTACCGGCTGGCTCCGGAGAATCCGGCCCCGGCGGCGATCGACGACGTCGAGGCGGGTTTGTACTACGCCATCCGAAACTGTGCCGAGCTGAACGTCGACACCGGCCGGCTGGCCGTGATGGGCCGGGATGCGGGTGCCGCCCTGGTCGCGAGCCTGGCGCAGCGGATGTTCGACGCCGAGGGGCCACAGATCCGGATGCAGATCCTGCACCAGCCGATGCTGGACAGCGATGCCACGCCGTCGCGGCGCGAGTTTCAGCGCACGCCGGGGCTCAACGGTCCGGCGGTGAGCCGGGCGTGGGGTCACTACCTGGGGCCGGCCAGCGCCAGCGGTCAACATGTTCCGGCGCACCGGGCGAACCTGGAGGGCCTGCCGCCCACGTTGATCAGCTGCTCGGAGATCGACCCGTGTCGCGACGAAGCCATCGACTACGCCAACCGGCTGCTGCATGCCTTCGTCCACACCGAATTGCATGTCATCGCCGCGACATTCAACGGCTTCGATTCGCTGGTGCCGGACTGGGTCGTCTCACAAGAGAACCGGGCATTGCACGCGCAGTCAGTGCGCCGCGTGTTCGCGATGTAACACCTCGATCGGGTAAGTGCGACCGAACTCCGGTACCGCTTACGGTATTGTCATTTGCTAATATCGAGAACGTGATTCTTGGCGGCGGCGACCGAATGGCGCGGAAGGGTCGGTCGGTGTCATGACGGCCGTGGACACGCCCGAAAAGGCGCTCTTCGTCTCGACAACCCAATCGTTTCTGCAGAAGGAAGCGCCGCTGTCGCGCGTGCGGGAGCTGCACGCCGCGGGGGTTTCCTTCGACCCGGCCTGGTGGCGGCGCGCCGCGGAGCTCGGCTGGACCGGCCTGCTGGTTCCGGAGGAGTTGGGCGGCGGCAGCGTCTCGGAGAGTGGCGTCGCGGATCTGGCCTCGGTCGCCGAGCTGCTCGGCAAGACCGTCGCACCCGGCCCGCTGTACCCGGTCAGTGTCGTGCTTACCGCGCTCGCCGAAAGTGCCGATGCGCAGTCACACGCGGCGGTCATCGAGGAGTTGATCTCCGGCGAAACCGTGGCCTCCTGGGCGGTCTCGGAACCCGGACGTGGCTGGCGGCCACTGGATCCGTCGGTGACAGCCACCCAGGCCGATGCCGGCTATCGCAGGTACCGTCTTGATGGCACCAAGGACCGCGTCGAGGCCGGTGCCCAGAGCGGCCTGCTGCTCGTGGTGGCGCGCTGCGGTGACGAGGTTCGTCAGTTCCTGGTCCCGACGGACGCGCCCGGGGTTCGGGTCGAGCCCCAGCAGTCGGTCGACTTGGTCAAGCAATACGCGCGAGTGCATTTCGACGGCGTGGTCGTGGACTCGTCCGCGGCCATCGGCAGCGCCGCCGAGTCCGCCGCGCTGATCGACCGCCAGAGCCAGATCGCTGTGGTTCTGCAGTGCGCCGAGGTGGTCGGCATTGTGCAAACGGTGTTCGACTTCACCGTCCAGTGGGCGCTGGACCGGCACACATTCGGCCGGCCGCTGGCGTCCTACCAAGCGCTCAAACACGGCTTCGCCGACATGAAGCTGTGGCTGGAAGCGTGCCGCGCCACCACGGCGGCGGCGGTTGCCGACGTCGCCGACCGCGCCCCCGACGCGGGCCTGTCGGCCAGCGTCGCGAAATCCTATGTTTCCGAGATGGCGGGGCGGATCGTCCAGGGTTGTGTGCAGATGCATGGCGGCATCGGTGTCACCTGGGAACACGACCTGCACCTCTACCTGAGGCGAGTTACGTTGTACCGCGCCATGTTCGGCACCCCGGAAGAACACAACTTGCGGGTGTATGACTCAGAGAAAGCCGGCCGTACCGCGAAATGACGCACGACCAGACGCCGACGGAATCCGTCGCAGAATTCGCCGCCCGCGCCCGAGTGTGGTTGGCGGACAATATGCCGCCCATCGACCCCGATTCGCCGCCGGCTGCGCCCCGGGACGACGGGGACGCCTGGAAACGTGCCCGGGAACTGCAAAAGCGGCTCTACGAGGGCGGATTCGCCGGCATCTGCTTCCCGCGCGAATACGGCGGCCTGGGTCTGGATTACACCTACCAGAAGGCGTTCGACGACGAATCCCTTTGCTACGAGCTGCCTTTGATCCTCAATATCCCGACGTTCACCATCTGCTGTGCCACCCTGCTCGACACCGGTACCGAAGAGCAGAAGAAGCAACACATCGCCGCAGCACTGCGCGGCGACGAGGTGCTGGTGCAGCTGCTGAGCGAACCCAGCGGCGGATCGGATCTGGCCGGCGTCATCACCCGGGCCGAACGGCGCGGTGACCGATGGGTGATCAACGGCGCCAAGACCTGGAGCACCAGCGCGTTCGCCGCCGACTACGGCCTGTGCCTGGCCCGCACCAACTGGGATGTGCCCAAGCATGAAGGTTTGACCATGTTCCTGGTGCCGATCGATCACCCAGGCATCACGTTGCGCCACATCACCATGCTCAGCGGCTCCACGGAGTTCTGCGAGGAGTTCTTCGACGGTGTGGACGTCGGCGACGACGCCGTGGTAGGAGAGGTCAACGGCGGCTGGGCGGTGGCCTCACGTCAGCTGTACCACGAGCGGCGGGCAGTCGGTCAGGGTTCGGAGTTCGCCAGCGGCAGCGGCAGCGAGGGCGGCAACGCCAATCCTATTGACTACGTTGCGCTTTTGGCCAAGACCGGTCAGGCCGACAACGAACGTCTGCGGGAGATGGCCGGCCGGGCGTTGGTGCATCGGGCGGTGGCCGAGCAGCTGATCGAACACGTGTCGCGCAACGTCCGCGACGGTGTGCTGCCTCCGGCGGCCGGCACGCTGATTCGGCTGTTCCACGCCGAGACCGTGCAGGTGGACGTCGACACCGCGGTGGCGGTCGCGGGAGCGGCCGGTGTGGTCGGGGAGGCCGGCGACGGCCTGGAGGCCGGACTGCGGTACCTGGTGCGGCAGAGCGTCGCCATCGGCGGCGGCACAACGGAGATGGCGCGCAACGTGATCGGGGAGCGGGTGCTGGGCTTCCCGCGTGAATACGCTGCCGACCGAGGAGTGCCGTTCAATCAGGTGCGACACGGCAAGGACTAGTCCTCGGCGAAGACGTTCTCGCTGTCACCGCTGCTGACGGGAATCTGGACCATCGACAATATGTGCTGGGCGGGGCTGCCGGGCGGGGCGATCAGCACGCAGGCGCCGCCCTGTCGCAACGCCCGATCCCGGGCGGCCGCGAGCGCGCTGACGCCCGCGGACCCCAGATGGGTGACGGCGCTGAGATCAATCGTCAAAGGCGCTATGCCCGAACGGCTTTCGACAGCAATCAGGCGGTCGAGCGTGGACGCGGTGGTCGAGTCGACGTCACCGCTGACGACGATGTGGCCGGGCTCGCGAACGGTCGAGACGAATTCATTGTCCACGGCCCGGCGGTAGGTTGCCCGACTGACGATCGTGTCGGTGACGAAGTTGGCCGGTCGCGACAGCCGGTGTGTCACGCTGGCCGTCGTCCCGTTGTCGCTGCGGGTGATGAGGGCCTGGGAAACCAACGCCTCTGCCATCGCGAGCCCGCGCCCGCGACCCTGTTCGCCTTCACGGTGATCCTTCCACTGTCCGCGGTCGATCACCGCGGCGTGCATGTTGCCATCGCCGGACAGCGATGCCTCGACAACGACGCCGTCGGAAACCTCGGTGCCGTAACCATGTTCGACCGCGTTCTCGACGAACTCGGAGATCGCGTGCACGACGTCGGAGATGTCGTCGGCGTCGGCGCCGACCTCGGAAAGCCAGCCGCGAAGCCGGGAGCGCACGGTCCGTGCGGCGTGGATCGTCGCGTCCAGCGTCATGTGCAGCGGAGCCGGGGGAGTGCGGCGCTGCGCGGCAAGCAGCGTCACGTCGTCGCTGTAACCGGTTGACCGGAGCAGCAATTCGAGCGTCTCCGAACAGATGCGATCGATGGTTCGCGTCGGCGCGTCGATGACGAACCCGCCGACACCGGCGGAGATGTTGGCGGCCAGGTCGGCGAATTCCGCGGTGCTGGCGCCCAATGGGCGCCCGGGCCGCTCGATCAGGCCGTCGGAATAGAACAGGATCGAATCGCCGATGTCGAGCATTTCGGTGCGAACCGGAAACCCGACGCGGCTGCCGAGCGGACCGGCGCCCGATGGTTCCACGTAGCGTGCGGTCGAGGCCGCGCTTACCACCAGCGGCGGTGGATGCCCCGCGGTGCAGTAGTGGAGTTCACCGGTGGCGTAGTCGAGCGAGCCCACGCACAGCGTGGCCGACTTCGACCCGGGCACCTGCTCGTGGAACCGGTCGACGGCCTCGAGCGCTTCGGTGATGCCGTAACCCTGCGATATCTGCATGCGCAGCGCGGTGCGCAACTGCGACATGACTGCCGCGGCTTCGACGCCGTGGCCGACCACGTCGCCGACGACGAGCACCAGCCGGTCCCCGAGGGGTATCGCGTCAAACCAGTCGCCGCCGGCCGCGGTGTCTTCGGTGGCGACGAGGTACTGCGCGGTGATGTCGGCGCCGGGAACCACGGGGACCGACGAGGCCAGCAGCGCCTGCTGCATGACGATGGCGGAATCACGGACGTTGCGATAGCGCTCGGAGAGTTCCTCGATGCGGGCCTCGGTGGCCAAGCGCGCCTGCACCCGATCCGTGACGTCGTCGAAGATGATCTGCACGCCCTCGATCGCTCCGCCCTCGCGGCGGCGAGCGGTGACCAGGAAGTCGAAGTAGCGCTCCTCGAGTCCGGTTCCTTCGAAATCGGCCTGCAGCCGCCACTCGGCCCCGGATTGCGGCTCGCCGGTCTCATAGACCCGGTCGAGCATTTGGAAGATTTGCTGGCTCTCCAGCTCGGGATAGATCTCCCGCGCCAGCATTCCTACCGGGTTGAGTGCCGGATTCAGGGCGCGGTAAGCGGCGTTGGCCGCGACAAAGCGGTGTTCCGGCCCTTGCAGGCCGATCAGCATCGCGGGGACCTTCTCGAAGATGCGACGCACGTCGTCAGCCGCACCGACAATCTTGTCCCAGTCCTTTTCGGCCACCATATGGCCGTCCCTCCTGAGCCTCCCGGCGGGCCTTTCTATGGGCCGAGAAATCCAACAACGCGCGGTTCTATTCGACACGCGTAAGTAATCAGATTAGCAATGGCTCGAGGGTGCTTCATGCATCAGTTTGCTAACGTCCGGTCACCCTGATGACCCGGCCTCAGCCCACCGACGTACCCAGCGCGGTGTCGATGGTCGGATGCAGGGGCAATTCGCTGCCGAGATTGCACGCCTGGATGACCCGGGCAACGCCGGGATCGCAGCTGACCACGCGTAGTGCGATGCCGCGAGCCCGGCAACACTCGGATTCAGCGGCCAGGACCGCGAACGCGCAGCAACCCATGAAATCAAGGCCGTTGATGTCGACGATAAAGGGGCCCGGCGCGGTGGCGACCGCGGCCGCCTCCGCGACCAGCCCCCGCCAGGTGTGCTCGTTGGAGGCGTCGACCTCGCCGCCCGCGCGGATGATCACGACCGCGCCGCTGCGCTGGGTTGCCGCCCGTAGCGTGCTGTGCGGATCGCCCAGCTCGGAAACCAGCCGGGGGCTCAGCGTCACTCTGGTCACTGACGACTCGACCGGAGCCAGATTCATCGTGCGCTCCTAACCCGGAGGGAAGTTTCTTTTCTATAGCAAGGTCGAAGGCCGCGTCTATAGTCCGGCTTTCGACCAGGACATACAAAAGTGCCCACCTCCGAGCGACAACGTAGGCGGGATGTCGCTCGGAGGCGGGCGAGGCTTGGTAACGGATCAGGCCGAGACGGGCTTCTTGGCCGGCTTGGAGACCTTCATCAGCCCCATCAGGTTGCCGCCCATGATCTTGGCGACGTCCTCCTCCGAGAAGTCGGTGAGCTCGTCGACGAAGGAGATCGGGTCCCTCAGGCCCTCGGGGTGCGGCCAGTCGGAGCCGAACAACACCCGGTCGGTGCCGACCATATTGACGATCTCGGTGAACCGGTCCTCCCAGAACGGGGTGATGTAGACGCAACGCTTGAACGCCTCGATCGGGTCCTCGCTGAACGACTGCGGCATCTTCTTGTAGACGCCCTTGAGGCCCTTGAACAGGTCCGGCACCCAGTCGGCGCCGTTCTCGATGGACAGGATCCGCAGCTCCGGGTTGCGCGACAGGGCGCCGTGGCAGACCAGCGCACCCATCGCGTCCAGGATCGGCCGGTGGCCCATCGCGAAGCTGCGGAAGGGGGTCGGCTTGAACGGCAGGAACTCATCGCCGGGCTCCCAGACGTTGGCGAACTCCGAGTAGCCGCTGTCGGACGCGTGCATCGAGACCGGGATCTCGGCCTTGATGCAGGCCTGCCAGAACGGGTCGAACTCCGGGAGGCCGAACGACCGGCTGCCCTTGAACCCGGGCACCGGCGCCGGGCGGACCAGGACCGTGCGGGCGCCGCGCTCCAGGCACCATTCGAGTTCTTCGAGCGCTCGTTCGACGATCGGCAGGGTGATGACCGGCGTAGCGAAGATGCGGTCTTGGTAGTTGAACGTCCACTGCTCGTGCATCCACTGGTTGAGCGCGTGGATGACGTCGTGGGTCATCTCCGGGTCGTCCTTCATGCGCTCCTCGACCAGGCTGGCGAGCGTCGGGAACATCAGCGCGTAGTCGATGCCCAGCTCGTCCATGACCTCCAGCCGCGCGCCCGGTTCGCGGAACGCGGGGATGGCCTTCATCGGCTCGCCGAGGATCTCGCGGTAGCTCTTGCCCTGCGCGCCGTTGCGGAAGTAGTCCTCCTGGGCGCCCGGCTTCGCGACCTTCTCGAAAGTCGGGTTGGGGATGTACTCACTGATGTGGCCGCGCACCACGATCTTCGTACGACCGCGAACCTGCACGTAGTCGATCACGTTCTTGCGGTTGTCCGGGAGGAACTTGGTCAGCGCCTCCTGCGGCTCGTACATGTGGTTATCGGCGTCGAATACGGGGAATGGAAGCTCGCGAGACGGCATAGCGATCTCCTTGAAGGCTGGATTCTCTTTGGGTGGTAATGACGTTACCACTGCCGTGCAATAACCTGTATCGGCGTTAGGTGTCCGCCCGGAGACCCTTGGGTGTCGCGCCGTTGATGATGGCGAAATTCACCGTCGCCGTCGCGGCCACCTCGTCGTCCCCGTCGCCGTAGATGTCGATTTGCATGACCATCGCCCGCCGGCCGGCGCGCAGCATCCGGGGCACCGCGAACGCGGCACCCTGCCGGATCGGACGCAGGTAGCGGACGAACAGATCCGCGGTTGTCATGGTGGTCCCCGGCTCCAGAAAATCCAGCCCGTACTGGCCGCCCGCGACGTCGACGAGGGTGGCGATCAGGCCGCCCTGCAACGCCCCAGAAGTGTTGACCACGTTCGGACTTACCGGCATTGTCATCGCGAATTCGCCGTTGCGGGAGCCAGCGCGCAAGCCGATCTGGGCGAACAGCTCGGCCAGCGAGGGCGTGCCGGTTTCGTCGTCCACGTCGCGAATGCCCAGCGCGCGACTGAGGAAGTCGTACAGCTGGCCGGCGTCGATCGGGGTCCCGTTCAATTCGGTGCCCAGCCAATGCAACCGCTGCGCCCCGACCATCGTCTGCATGACGATGGCCGCCGACGCCGCGACATCGAGCCCCGGGTTGAACACCCCCTCGGTGATTCCCTGCCCGACGATGTCGCGAATCAGTTGATGCAATGGGGACAGCACGCGGGCATATTCGCGGGGGCGCGTCTCGGCCAAATGCTGGTTATAGAGACCCAGCGCCCGGTTCAGGCTGTCCTGCGTGGTGGATTCCGGTTGCTGGCTGATGCGGTCGAGCAGCAGCTTCAGCGCGGATGTGCTGTCCAGCCCGTTGATCTCGGCGCGCCAGCTCTGCACAGATTGCGAAATTGTCCTGTCGAAAAGCGCCAGCAGCAGTTCGTCCTTGCTGCTGAAGTGCTGGTAGAAGGCCCGCAGCGAGGTCTTGGAGCGGGCGACGATCTCCTGCACGGTGAAGTCGGTGCGCCCCGTCTCGCGCAGGATCTCCACGGCCGTCTTGATGAAGCGGTCGCCGCGCGTCACCTCGGGTTCATCGCTGGGGGCGGTCATGTGCGCTAGGTCCCCTTCCGTCGCGCATGCGTGCGCGTCGAGAATGAGGTTACCGCGCGGGCCCGCGGGTCGTGGAGTGTCGGCCGCCCGGTGCGCCCGGCCGCCCGGGATCGGGCAGAAACCTATTCGGGGGTTTCGGTCTCGACGTCGATGGTCTCGACCTCGGCTGCGCCGTCGGTTTCGGCCTCTGGGGACCGCTTCTTCAGTTTGCTGGCGAGCAGCGCGACACCGCCGGCCGCGAGCAGCAGCGGCCATTCGACGACGGCGATCAGGCCGACGGCCGCGGCGACGACGGCGGTCCGGGGGCGGATGTGGCCCTCCCGCATTCCGGTGCGGATGTCCCTCGTCGTAACAACGACGCCCTCGGCGACCGCGGTCCCGATCTGGCTAACTGTTGAAACCGTTTGGTCGGCAACCGAGTTCGCCGATTTAGTGGCTCGTTCGATGAGCGTCACTGTGCCCTCCCAAGATTCGAGTTGTCGTGTGCGTGGCCAATAATTTGTCGTCCGTTTGCTTTTCAGAAGCTCTAAGTGGCGCTCTTAGATCCTCTCAGTCCTTACGGTGTAGCACGCACGTACTACTTCGACGAGTCTGCTGCGTGAATCTGCAATGTCAAAGCTAACTATCGCGAGAGGGTGTAAAGCGCAATATGGTCATCGAGCCGATCGTCTCGGGGCTTCGAATGGTGGTCGCAGGCGGCGCAGCCGCGGCAGCTGAGTTGTTGGGCGGGGACCGTCCCCGCCGCCGCTGGTCCGGCAATGGCCGGGGGTGGATTGAGCTGCGTATGCCCGAGGCGACCCGCTCGTCCGAGTACGAGACCGTCCTGGAAAGGACGATCGGCAGCACCCTCGGTGTCGCACGCACCCAGGTGAACTGGCCGCTCTCGCGCCTGATCGTCGACATCGACGAAAATGGGCCTACCGTAGACGATTTGGCGCTGATGGTGGAGGCGATCGAGCGGGCCTTCACCGCCAAAGCCGATCGAAGCAGGCCGGCTGACGAGTTCGGTTCGCAGACCCCGGACCGGTTGCCGGTGATCGACATCCCCGGGGATGGCGCCGAAGTCGTCAACCGGATGAGCCTGCTGGGAGCCAAGGCCATCTCGCTCGGTGTGACCACGTTCTTGCAGGTGACGCGGATGCCGAGACTGCCGCGGGCCTTCGCGGCCGCGACAACTTTCGCCGAGGCGCAGCCCGACGTCCGCCGGGTGTTCGAGCGGGCCCTCGGGCGCGGGCGCGCCGACGCACTGCTCGCGTTGGGCACCGCCGTCACCCAGTCGCTCGGGCACACCCCGTCGGTGATCGCCGCCGACATGTGCCTTCGGAGCCTGCGCCTCATCGAGGCGCTGTCAGCCGTGGAAGCCTGGAACGAGCACGAACCCAACCTCGCGCTCAGCGCGCAGTGCGAACCGCACCCGGAAACGTCGCGGCCCCGCCCGGTGCCGGACACCGCGTCGGAGAACTACGCCCGCGCAGCTACCGCGGCCGGCCTTGCCGGCGCCATCGCCCTGACCGTCAGCGGCGGTGCGATGCTGGCGAGCGAGGCGGTCATCGTTGCCGCGCCGCGGGCACTGAACTACGCGCGCGAGTCTTTCGCCACCACGTTCTGCGCCGGCTTGAACCGCTACCACCACACCCTGGTGATGCGACCCGACGCGATCCGCCGCCTGGACGGAATCGACGTCCTGATCGTCGAGCCCGCGGTACTGATCGGCGAAACCCTGCGCGTCGCCGAGATCAGCGGCGTCGACGGCGAACTGCGCACCAAGGTATGGCAGTGCGCCCAAACGGATGTCAACGACGGCCTGCTCGGCCCGGGTGTCCACACCGGCTGCTCGCTGTCGCCCGCGCATCACCTGCCCGAGCTGGAGGACCTCGAGGTCGTGGTGGCGCGCAACGCCGACCCGTACGCCGAACCGCTGATGGCCGCGGCGCGTGCGGCCGATCTCAAGCTCATCTCGGTGGATCAGGCCGATGCCGGCCACCTGCGCGGGACATTCGACGAACTGCTGCCGTTCGACGACGCCGGCGTGGACCTCACCATCTTCGGAGCGGTCCGCCAATTGCAGGCCGACGGAAAGATCGTCGCCGTGATCGGGCGTGGCCTTCGGCTTGCTTTCGCGGCCGCGGACCTCGCGCTGGGGGTTTGGCCTGGCGGGCGGGCGGCGCCCGCGTGGACGGCCGACGTCCTGATCCCGAATCTGAAGGTCGCCTGCCGCATCATCGACGCCATCCCCGCGGCCAAATCGGCCGCACGTCGCGGCGTCGAGTTAGCCGCTGCCGGAACGCTTCTCGGCTCGCTGACGCTGCTGCCCGGAGTTCGGGCAGCAGGCGTGCGCCCCAGCATCGCGGCTGCCGCCATCGCGCTCATCCCGGGATACGTGATCGGGCGGGGTGTGGCGATGCAGCCGGATCCGGCCGCTGCCTCCGACACCGAATGGCATGCCCTGGATGCCGACCAGGCGCAGGAACAGATTCGGGCGCTGTGGCCCGAGCTCGCCGACTCCACCGGTCCCATTGCACCGGCAGCACAGCTGCCGAAGACCCGGATGCAGGCGCTGGCCGCCAAATTCGCGGACAGCGGCAAGGATGTCGTGGACGCGATGTGGCACGAGATGCAGGATCCGCTCACGCCGATCCTTGCCACCGGCGCCATGGCGAGCGCGCTCGTCGGTTCGCCGATGGACGGTGTGCTGGTCGGGATCGTGCTCGTCGGTAGCGCCGCGATTGCCGCGGCGCAGCGACTCAGCTCGGATCGTCAGCTGAACAGACTGCTCAGCGCCCAGACGCCGCCCGCGCGCGTCCTGACCGGCCCCGACCAGTTCGAGCTCATTGCCACCGAGCATCTGACGCCGGGAAGGATCATCGAGGTCCGGTCCGGCGAGTTGGTCCCCGCCGACGCCCGCGTGCTGAGCGCGGTTGCCGTGGAGGTGGACGAATCGTCGCTGACCGGTGAGTCGTTGCCGGTGACCAAGAACCCCGCGCCGACACCGGGCCGACCGCTGGCCGAACGCGCCTGCATGATCTACGAGGGCTCGACCGTGCTCAGTGGAGTGTGCCGCGCGGTGGTCATCGCCGTCGGCGACTCGACCGCCGCGGGCCGGGCGATGGCGTTGGCTCCGCGCCGCCGCGACGAGGTGGGGCTGCACGCGCAGTTGGCCGCGGTGACCGCGAAAGTTCTGCCGTGGACCCTCACCGGTGGTGTGGGCGTGATCGCCACCGCATTGCTGCGGGGATCGGGCATCAAAGAGGCCGTCACCAGCGGTGTGTACTGCGCGGTCGCCGCGGTGCCGGAAGGCCTTCCGTTGGTGGCGACGCTGGCTCAGCGCGAGGCGGCCAGGCGATTGACCGAGCGCAATGTTCTGGTCCGCGCGCCGCGGTCGGTCGAGACGCTCGGTCGTGTCGAGGTGGTCTGCTTCGACAAGACCGGAACGCTCAGCGAAAACCGGTTGGTGGTGACGAATATCTCCGCACAGCCAGGTTTCGACGAGGACGTGATTCTCGAGCGCGCGGCGCTGGCGACCCCGGTGGCGCTGACCGAGCACGCTCCGCTGCAGGCGACGGATGCCGCGGTGGTCAACCGGGCCGGAAGCCAGCCGAAGCGCGACCGCGAGTTGCCGTTCCGCGCCGGCCGGGCCTACGCGGCGGGTCTGGACGGCGACACCCTGGCGGTCAAGGGCGGTCCGGAAATCGTCCTCTCCGCGTGCGTCGAGGGTCAAGACGACGACCTTCGCGAGGAGCTACTGGCACACGTGCACGGGATGGCGACCCAAGGCCTTCGGGTGATCGCGGTCGCCGACAAGACACTCACCGACGATGAGCTCGAGATCGCGCAGGACAAGGGCTTGGAACCGTTGTGCCGCAACGGCCTTCGCCTGCTGGGCTTCCTCGGGATCACCGACACCCCCCGGCCCGACGCGCGGGAGCTCCTGCTCGGGCTGGCCAAACGGGACATCGGCGTGCGCGTGATCACCGGTGACCACCCGGCCACCGCCCGCGCCATCGCCCGCGAGATCGGGCTCGACGTGCCCGAGGACTGCATCATCACCGGAGCGCGCTGGGAGCGGTTGTCGATCGCCGAACGGGCCGAGGTCGTCAAGACCAACGTGATCTATGCGCGTATGTCGCCCGAGCAGAAGGTCCAGATCGTCCAGCAGATCAGCAATTCCGGCGTGGTGACCGCGATGGTGGGCGACGGCGCCAACGACGCCGCGGCCATCCGTGCCGCCGCGGTGGGCGTGGGCGTGTCCTCGCACGGCAGCGACCCGGCACGCGGCGCCGCGGACGTGGTGCTGACCGAGGGCCGCGTCGGCAGCCTTCTCGAGGCGATCGAGGAAGGGCACCGGCTGTGGCAGCAAGCGCAGGCCGCGGTTGGAATGTTGTTGGGCGGCAACGCCGGTGAAGTGGCTTTCAACATGTACGGGACGATGGTCCGCGGCATGGCGCCGCTGACGGCACGGCAGATCCTGCTGGTGAACATCCTGACCGACGTGTTCCCCACGACGGCCGTCGCGGTGAGCGCGGTGCGCAACATGCGGCCGCCGTCGGAGCGTGGGATCAACATGGACGATCTGATGGAGACCGTCGCTATCCGCGGGGCCGCCACCACGATTGGAGCAAGCACCTCGTGGAGTCTGGCCACCTTTACCCGCGCCGCCCCGCAGCGTGCGGCGACGGTCGGTCTGGTCGGCCTGGTCACCACGCAGCTCGGGCAGACGTTGCTGGATTCGCGCGATCCGCTCGTGGTCAGCACTGTCGTCGGCACATTCGTGGCGATGGGCGCCCTGATCACGACCCCTGGCCTCAGCCAGCTTGTCGGTTGCGTGCCGCTGGGTCCGCTGGGGTGGATCGAAGGTGTGGCCCCGGCCGTGGCGCTGACCGTGCTTACCGCTGCCAAGCCCGACCTGTTGATCCGGATGGCGGCGATGATCGGCAAACGCGTCTCAAAGTACGGCGGGGAGGCTGACAACGTCTTGAACAACATGGTGGGCTCGCTCAC
Organism: Mycobacterium sp. NGS40; assembly: GCF_059812735.1. Taxonomy (NCBI): domain Bacteria; kingdom Bacillati; phylum Actinomycetota; class Actinomycetes; order Mycobacteriales; family Mycobacteriaceae; genus Mycobacterium; species Mycobacterium sp. NGS40. Next base: position 80,568 of record NZ_JCALDG010000009.1, on the reverse strand, counting down.
GACGTGGGCCCAGGAGCTGCCGGGTATGGACAGTGGCAATGGCGCCAAGGGTGAGCGCGCACCACAACTGGAACTCACACCAGCCGGTTAACCGACTACACAACAGAGAGAGACAGACATGACCACGCTGGACGAAGAACAAAACGGCTCGGCTGCAACGGATTCCGACTCGGACAAGCTCCATGACGAGCTGCACGACGAGTTGCACGAAGAGCTCCACGACGAGCTGCACGATGAGCTCCATGACGAGTTGCACGAAGAGCTTCATGAAGAGTTGCAGGAAGAGCTGCGTTTCGGACCGAGCTTCGCGCAGCGGTGGGCGGCCTACGCCGAGGCGCACCCGAATTCCAAGCGCGCCCGTACCCTGCGCACCCTGCGGGAGTTGGAGTCACGGGCGATCGATTTGCCGGTCATCGGGAAGTTCCACCGGCCCGACAAGCACGATGTCGTCTACGTCGCCGGACTGACCGCGCTGCTGGTGTTCGGGGCGGTCGAGCTGCCGATCGCACTCGTCGTGCTGGGCGGCCACGTACTGGTCAAGCAGCACTCCAGCCGTTCGCTGGCGGCGGTCGGTGAAGTCATGGAAGACGTCTTCGGCCACCACATCTAGAAGGGTGGTGGCTCGCCGTCCGGCGGACTTGCGGGACCGGCGCGTTGAGCCACGCGGACGTCGCGGTTTCGTCCCGTTTTACTAGAACTGATCGGCGGTATCCTGAAGGGGTTGAAACATTCCGTCGATTTTTGGGATGTCCCTGGGAGGTGCCCTACTCAGGCTGATGATGGCAGGGCTGCTGCACGAACTGTTCGGACCGTTCATTTTCTTGGTTGAGTTCGTTTTGGCGGAGTTGGTTCATCAGGTGTCTAGCGTCGCGGAGAAGGGAGTGGATATGGCCGGAAAAGCCTTATCGAAGATCAAGCGCTCCATCGTCGAGTCCTGGGCAGACGGGCGCCTCCTCTCGTATAGGGATACCTGCTGAGGAGCCTGCGAAATCAGGCGAAACGAGAGGGCAACAAGAGGGCCGGGTCTAACCATCCGGCCCTCTTGTTGCTTTACGGGCGGCGTTCGAGGCAATCCGTGAGATGCCAATCCGGCACCAGGCACTAGGCATAAGGCGCAACGTGGGGTGACACCCGCGTCTGCTTAGAAGGGCGGAGGTTCGCCGTCGGGTGGATGGCCCTGTGCGGCGAGTTGTGTTGCGGCCGAGCTGCTCCGCCGCGCTTCACGTGCTGTACGGTTTCGCCGTCGCTCGGTGGTGATGTAGTCGAGGCGATGCCTCGCACGGGTGCGCCTCCGCCGAGGCATCATGGAAGCCCGATCGGTGCAGTGATAGGGCTGCACGGGCGATTCGATCTCACCCGTGGATGCACACAAGTCCGGAAACAGGAATGCGCTTCCTGGAGTGGTCACGTGGGTACGCCCGGATGGCGATGTCCAGATCACCGTGCCGTCGGGAAGCTGTCGGTCACGCCATCCCCAGAACGTCTTGATCAAATGATGAAGGCGGCAAAGGCATTTCAGATTCGATGCGTGTGTGCGGCCCCCTTGAGAAAAGGGGACGGTGTGGTCGAGATCGGCTCGGGTGGCGGGGCGATCGCACCCCGGAAATCGACAGGTCAAGTCACGGCACCGCACGAAATCGGCCAGCGCCCTGGACGGGACGTATCCGCGTTCGGCCGGCGCGTCGCCGGGATGCACCAGCGGCCGCAGCCGCGCCGAGTCGGCCAGCTCAGCGATTAGCTCGGCGGGGATGAGCACATCGGTACCGATGATCACGCCCGGTTCGGGTGCGGTGCCGTTGACGGTGGACTGGCTGGCGACCACGTGGATGACCACCGGGCTCGGCACCGGTGTCGTGCCTGCGCGGCACGTCGACTGACCGCAACGGCACGTCAATCTGTCCGCGCCGGCGGCTAATGCGCCCAACGCATCGGCGCGGCGCTGCTCGACAGTCCGCGGATCTGCCTCACATACGCTGCCCGCCAACGCATCTAGTCGCGTGTCCACCACGTGGGCATCGGGGGTGAGCAACCTGCCGAAAACTTCGCTCAGTCCGTCCCCGCTGTCTCGAAGTGAAAATTCGCGACCGGCCTGCTGCTTCCGGGTACGTCGGATCGCGTCGCGATCCGCGCGGGCCACGACGCGATCGACCGCGGCGCCCAATCTGCCGCGGGTCATCGCCGGCCACTGTCGCACCTTCACAGCGAGTGTGGCGTCGACCCCGGCCATGACATCCGGGTCGGTAATCAAGTCCGTGCGGTACACAATCGTCTGAAACGTCGAGTAACTGACATCGCCGGCGATCAGCGCGGCGCCTATGCGCGGCAGCCGATTTCGCATGGCGCGCGCGTAGTTCAGATAGCTCGATGCGAGCGCCTGGCTGATATTCAGCGCCGCGGCGACCTCCGCCGAAATGGCCTCCCATGTGTCACCGACCCAGGACTCTCGCTCCCCGCACTCGCGCAGCCGCAGCACGTCGAGTTCCCCGATCGCCGCCAGCCGAGCACCGGCCGCCCGGTTCTCCGCACGCGACGCCGCGCACATCCGATCGATGACCGCTGCAGGAGGACCTCCGCAGAACTCGAACATGTGTTCGATTATACGAAGGGGGTGTGACAAGTTCTCTGTGCCGGGCCCGGTACCCGCCGCGGGCGGCGATCATCGGGGGCCACTTCGCCCCCTTCAGTTGGGAAGTCAGCCGAATATTGCGTCAGACCAGCGCACGCCGCTCGCTTCTGCCCAGAGACGCAGAGCGCGCATGTGCAGCCTGAGTGCCATTAGAAGCGCGTCCCGGATGAGCTCAGGATTCGCCGACGTCTTAACCCGCGTATAACCATCCGCCCCGGTCTCGCCAGGGCCGTGCAGTGAGCCCGCCCATGCTCGAGACACCGACGGGTGCGACATGCCGCTTATGAACACCCAGATGCTCGCGTAGTACCGACTGATCCAGTGGCACTCGACCGGCGCGTGTTCACCGTCAGACAGGTGACTCTCATAGGCGGATTCGCTGATAATCGACTCGTAGCCGCCCGGCACTCCTTGCTCAAATTCGGTCTTGTCAATGCCCAAAGCCGCTGCCGCATTGCAGAGCTGCTTCCACCGGATACGCCGCTCACGTTCGGCTTTCCGCAGGATTTTGTTCATGTCCGACCGCCGCTCTCGCGTGTAGTCGTCATGCAGTACCGTCGCGCTCTTGACGTACCTGCGGTCGTAGTCCATCTCAGCCTTCTCAAGCTGCAACAACCTCTGAAAGCGATCACGGCGCTCACTGGTGCCCAGCACCCAAGCGGTCTGGCCGCTGGATTCGATCACTCCACGCAATAGCGGATAAGTGGAAAACCTCGGAATTTCTAAGGCATTTGGCCGCGGACGCATGATTCGGTACAGCCCTTTGAAGAAGTCGGCCGACCCGGCGAGGTAGTTGTGGCACAACATGGGCAAATTGAGCAAACCGGGCACGGCATCTCCGTCCTTAGCCATCCGGCTGCCTTCCCTGATCCGAACTGGAGCTGAACCGATGACCGTCGGGACGGTGCGGAGCAACTGGATCAACGAATCGTGCGGATCACCGAGCGTGGAAGTGGTCAGCTGATCCGCAGCTTTAACGGGGTCGAGGTCCTCGGGCCACGGCGACCACTCGCCTTCGAAGATGATCGAATCGTCGCTCATCGCTATGTCTCGCTCTCGCCATCGCAGAGCAGGCGGTATCGCGCTGTCGCATGCTCGACAACGTCGATCGTGTAGAACGCGGCGTCGAGGAGCTGTTCCGGGTTCCCGCGCTGATGGACCGTGATGGCCCCGGTCTCAGGATGCGGCTCGGTCCCTGGGACCTGGACCTGATTGGCGAGCGTTGCCCAGGGCAGGCCGTGGGCGTAACCGCTGAGAAAGCGCCAAGCGCCCAACACGTGAGTGCCCGCCTCCTTGACCACGGCTGTGTCCGTTGGAAGATCCTTCCGGTACTCCCGAACTGTTCGGGGCTCGTCGTCGATGAGGATGTGGTTGGCCTGCTTGACGATCCACGTCCGACGTTTGTTCAGCTCGTCTAACACCGCAGGGGCTGCGTTCACGAGGTCCTCGGGCGCCTCGGGATTCCGACTCTCTGTCCGCACGAAGCCTGCCCACATGTCGTAATCCTTGAACGAGAATTGCAGGGCGCGGAGACGGCGTTGAGTCGGCTCCAGCGACAGCAACCACAATGCGTACGACGACGCTGTGATGGCCGTGCGGATCAGCGTTGATTCAGCGAAAGAGTGCAGCTCGCCGAGTGCGTGGAACGTCTCGGCGACGAGCTTCAAATGGTCGAGGGCACTTCCGAGTGGCTGTTTGGTGCATAGGGAGAATGGCCGGTAGATCGGGGCCAGGAACGCGTCCTCGTCCCCGACGGGCGAGTCGCGCTGGACGCCGATTGCTTCTAGGTTCCGCGAGTCGTTAGCGATGCGGGTTGCGAGGTTCTCGAAGCCCTGCTCGACCGTTAACTCACGCTGCACTATCACGATTGCTCCTCGTCCTGCTGTCGATGACCGACCCGGCGTTTGACCCATCGCCGTGTCATCGCCCACCTGTCGCGGATTCGGAAGATGGGCCCCTTCGGTAGTCCGTAGATCTTGAACCCACGTCTCACCAGAGCCTCTGTGGTCTTGGCGAACTCGTCTTGAATCTGCCGACCGTCGTGCTTCACGATGACCAGCTCGGCGATCAATGCGTTGGAGTCCTGGCCATGGGGGTCGTTGAGAAGCTCTTGGAATCGGTGGATTTGATTCTCGGCCTCGACCGACCGCCTGATGACCTCAAAGTCGTTGCAGGCCATGTGCGTCGCTTTCAATGCGCGGTCCGTGGCGTAGTTGGCTGTCGCCATGGGCTCTGATACGGACACGGCCCAGTGAAGTAGGACCTGTCCGCTCCCGCCAGTTTCCAGGTACACAGCAACGTGAGCGAGAAAGGCCAATGGCGTTTAACCATGCGTTGGACTGAAAGTTGATGTCGAGGATGGCGTTTTGCCTGAGCTGAAGGGTTCGTTCTCGGCTCTGGGAGTTGGCGACCCAAAGGGTGATACTCACGGCCAAAAACGCGGCGATGGTGGCCCATGGCCAGTGCTTAATGGGCGTGATCAGATGCTGCAGTAGTTCCACCATGGTGGTCATTCAACCGGCCGGCTGGGGGATTCCGCGCGTATTTGCCGCTTTACCGATAGCCTCCCGACGTGCGGAATGACAAAACCGACTTGTCATGCGACTTTCGCCGAAATGGCTGGTAACGGCCAGAAGGTAGGGATCGTCACCGGCTCAGTTGGCTCCGGCGCCGTGACGCGCGTGAGACCGGATCTGCCACCATCTCGACCGAGGTCCGGTCTGGATCCGACGAACTTCGATCTGAAAATCCGCTTGCGGTGAATGCGTGCCCAGCGCAAAGTAGCCATCGATTTTGGAAAAGCTCCGAGAGGGTCGGGCTAGGAGCACAAGTTCGATTTCGCCGAGCTCTCCCGAAATTGCGCGGACGTCGAGACCTCAGCCGCCGCGGGCCTTGATCATCGCCGAGCGATTGACCTTGGTCGCCGCGGTCCGGGGGATAGCGTCGACGAATTCGACCGTCTTGGGCGCCTTGTAGGGTGCCAGCCGGTTCTTGGCGTACTCGATCACGTGTTGTTCGGTGACCTCCACGCCGTCGGCGGCCTGCACGACCGCGTGCACGCGTCGGCCCCACCGCTCGTCGGCGAGTCCGATGACCACGACATCGGCGATGCCGGGGTGCCCCGCGAGCGCCGATTCGACTTCGGCGGGAAAGACATTCGCACCGCCGCTGACGATCATGTCGACGCGGCGGTCGACGATGTAGAGGAAGCCGTCCTCGTCGAGGTGGCCGATGTCGCCGGCGGACCGGAACCCGTCGTCGGTCGACGGCAGCGGCGGCGCCCCGCCGAGGTAGCGGTAGCCCGCGCTCATCACCGAGCGCAGGTAGACCTCACCGTGTTCGCCGGGGCCCAGCGGGTTCTTGTCGGCATCCAGAATCCGGATCTCGGTGTCGCGGAAGCCGCGACCCACACTGCCGGGATGCGCCAGCCATTCGTCGCCGCGCAATGCGGTGAGACCGAGATTCTCGGTCATGCCGTAGGCCGTCACGATCTGCTCGGGGCTGAGCAGTTCGAACCAGGTGTGCAGCAACGACGGCGGCATCACCGCGGCGCCCTGCAGGATGAACACGACGCTGGACAGGTCGCGTTGCGCGATGTCGGGCAGGGCCGCGATGCGTGCCAGCATCGTCGGCGTGGCCGTGAAGTTGGTGATCCGGTAGCGCTCGATCGCGTCGACAAACACTGCCGCATCGAACTTTTCGAGGATCACCAGATGGTCGCCGCTGAGCAGCATCAGGAACGTCGCGAAGCCGTTGGTGTGATACATCGGTGCGGGCACCAGGATCGTCTGCGGCTTGTCCACCGGCGTCCAGTTGGACAGAAACGGTTCGCCTTGCTGCGGTATCCACAGCGACGGAGCCAGGCTGAGGATCACCTTGGGTACGCCCGTCGACCCGCTGCTACAGATTCCGTTGGCATGCGGGGAAACGGCCTCGGGCAGCGGGCCGGCCGGTTCCGCGGCGGCCCTGGCCTCCAGCTCCCACCGGCTTGTCTCGTCGACGACGACGGCGGGATCGATCACCGCGCGCACCCGGTCCCGTTCCCATTCGGGCAGATCCCAGTGCATGGGAATCGGGACCGCGCCGATTTTCCAACACCCCAGCGTGGCCAGCACCAGGTGCTGTGAATTTGGAATCGCAAGCGCGACAAGCGAACCCGTCTCAGCCCCGCTGGCGGCCAGTGCCCGTCCCCACTGGTTGGCGCGGGCATCGAGCTCGCGAAAGGTCAGCGTCTGGGCGGTGCCGTCCAGCGCGACAATCGTCACTGCCGGCTTGTCGCCCAGCTCCTCGGCGAGCTCGGCCAGTTTGGTTCCGAACGGGACCCCGTCTTCGAACGGGTTCGGCGTCGCCGAGGCTTCGGCGGGCTGGGTGCTCACGCTGATACCGGCTCCGTGAACAGGGTTTCCAGAGAGCCGTCGCGGACGTCGGAGATCAGGCGCAGCCCGAGTGCCTCGGCGCCCAGCGGAAGACGGATCAGCGGCTGGGTGTGCCGGTCGAGCACGCTGACATCGGACTCGTCGCAGAACCCCAGGGCGCCGAGCAGCTGATGGGAGGTGCGCAGCACTTGCCGCGCGGTGTCGGTGGCCTTGAACCGCAACACCAGCGCGTCGGCCGAATGCACCTGCACCGGCAGTGATTCGGGGCGGCAAATGGTGTATTTCGCCAGCTCGTGCAGTCCGCGTACCGCGACGGAGGCATCCGCGACGGCGAACCGGACGGCCTGGAAATCCGCCAGCGGCTTGCCGAACTGGATGCGTGCTTGCACATGGTCAGTGACGATCTGCAGCGAGCGCTGCATCGCACCCAGAATCCGCCATGATCCCAGCACGAGATGAAGATTAACGTCGGCGGCCGGAACTGTCCCGTCGGGTGCGCTGATTGAGGCCGGCACCAGGAACGGCCCCAATTTGGCGTTGGTCCGCGACGCGATCCGCAGCCGGTAGCGATTGCCGTCCAGGTCCGCGGCGATCCAGTCGCCGGGCAGGTCGCCGTGGTCGATGCGCGGCGCCTCGGGATTGACCAGTGCCAGCCGGGCACCGTCGATCGCCAGCAGCTCCTCGACGAGGGGATAGGGCAGCGCGTGCGCACCGGCGGTTTGACAGAGCACCGCCGCGGCCAGCACTTCGTCGGGACCGGACCGAACGTCGAGTTCGAACGCGCCGAGCTCGCTCAGCGCCATGCGCGCCGCGTCCCGGACGCTCTCGTCTCGCTCGGCCCGCAGGGCGGCCGCTGGCCCGCCCAGCCGATCGAAACGTTTGGCTGCGACCGCCGCGAAGTCGCTAATATCTTGTGGCAGTGTGGTTTTCACCGGTGTTCTCCCAGGGCGTCTCGTGCCACCAGCATCCGTTGCACCTCGATGGTGCCCGATGCGACGGTGGCCGCTTGTGCATAGCGCCAATGGTCTTCAATCGCCCCGTGCAGTGCCGACGAGGCCCCGCTGTCCAGCGCGACCGGTCCCAGCACGTCGAACAGCAACTCGGCGACCTGTTGATCGCAGGTCGTGGTCGCGATGCGGGCGGCGCTGGCCGCCGCCCCCGCCGACGGATCGTCCTGCAGCGACACCGCGCGGTAGGCCAGCAGCCTGGCCACTCGCAAGTCGACAAGTGCCCGGACCCACCGGGCCCGAAGCGTTTCGGGCAACCGGTCCCAGTCCTCGCCGAGCTCGCTTTGCATGCGGTGCAGCAGCGACTCGCAGCGTGCGTAGCGTGCGATTCCGACCCGCTCGAACGCGAGCGCCTCGCGCATCACCCGCCAGCCGTCACCGACCTCACCGAGCACATCGCTGGGGTACGCGGGTACGCCGTCGAGGAACATCTCGTTGAGGTGATGCGGGCCGAGCATCGATGGGATCGGCCGTACCGTGAAGCCGGGCCGATCCATCGGGATCAGAAAGAGAGTGAGCCGCTTGTGCTTTGGCGCGTCGGGGTCGGTGCACGTCGCCAGTACGCACCACGACGCCATCTGGGCGTACGACGTCCACACCTTCTGGCCGGTGATGCGCCACCCCTCGCCGTCGGGCACGGCCCGGGTACGCAACGAGACGAGGTCGGATCCGGCCTCCGGCTCGGAAAAGCCTTGGCACCAAATCACATCGCCGGAGGCGATGGCCGCCAGGTGTTTGGCTTTCTGCTCTTGGGTGCCGTAGCGCATCAGTGCCGGACCGACCCAGTTGATGCCCATGTATTGCGGACCGCGCGGCTCGTGCTGAGCCCACATCTCTTCGCGTAACACGGTCTGCTGCCAGACCGAACCACCGCCGCCGCCATGCTCTTTCGGCCAGGCCAGCGCCAGCAGCCCCTCGACGGCGAGCAGCTTGCAGAACGTCTCGGTGGTGGCGAGGTCCTCGGGATCTTCCGTGCAGGCCCCGAGGAAGTCGGGTGGCACGTGATGAGCGATCAACTCCCGCAGCCGGTGTCGCAGTTCGACGGCGTCGTCGCCGAGGTCGTAATCCATCGTTATCCCTTCGGCAGCCCGAGTAGTCGCTCGGCGATGATGTTGCGCTGCACCTCCGAGGTTCCGCCGTAGATGGTGGCGGCGAGCGCGTCCTGGCGTTCGAACAGCAGATCAGGGTCGCCGGCCGAGCCCGGTCCTTCGGCGGCGGCGGCGAGTTCCCAAACCCGTTGCAAGGTAACCGATCCGAGTAGTTTCATGATGTCGGCTTCCGGGCTGTTGCGGCCTGCCAGCTCGTTGCCCAGCGCACGGTATCCGGTGGCCCGCAACGCTTCGGCATCGGCAAGCAGCGACCCGAGTTCGGCGCACAGGCCCTGGTCGTCGGCGCCGGCCTTGCGCACCGCGTCGAGTCCGCGCTTGATTTCGACCCAGTTCATGATCCAGATCATCTGGCGCTCGTGGTGCAGCGACGACAGCGCGACGTTCCAGCCGCCGTTGACCGGGCCCAGCAGGTTCTCCACCGGGATCTCGACGTCGTCGAGGAAGACTTCGCAGAACGTCTCATCGGAGATCGACGACATCCGGATGGGTTCGATGCGCACACCGGGGGAGTGCAGGTCGAGGATCAGGCACGAGATGCCACGGTGCTTGGGCGCATCCGGATCGGTGCGGGCATACAGCGTGCACCACCGTGATTCGTGGGCCTGGGTGGTCCAGATCTTGTGGCCGTTGACCCGGAAGACGTCTGCGTCCCGATCGGCGCGGGTGCGCAGTCCGGCGAAATCCGATCCGGCTTCCGGTTCGGACATGCCCAGCGCCCACCATTCGTCGCCGCGCAGCAGGGGCACCAGCAGGCGCTCGATCTGGGCGGGTGTGCCGAACTGGCGAATGCCGGGTGCGGCGACGCCTGGCCCTTGAATGTTGGGCAGTTTGGGCGCCGACCGCAGCGCGCCCTCGATGCGTATCTCCATCGCGTCGCGCAGGCCCAGCGATCGTCCGCCATGCTCGCGCGGCCAGGTCGGCTGGATCCACCCGGCCTCGAACGCGGCCCGTTGGTGGTCGCGGCGCAGCGGGATATCCCAGCGATACCGGCGGTAGTTCTCGTAGTAGTCGTCGGGCAGGAACGCGGCTAACCAGTCGACGTACTCGGCGACGACCTCGGATGGAGTCGTCACGCCGCGCCTCCGGCGACGAAGCGGCAGCCCACCTGGTGGTAGAGCGCGCGACTGTCTCCCAGCTGCGCCGCACCCTGCCAGGCATGCCGGACATAGAGGTGGGCGTCGTGCTCCCAGGTCTGTCCGAGTGCGCCGTGCACCTGGACGGCGGTGCGGGCACAGTTGGCCGCGGCATCACCGGCCGCCGCCTTGGCCAGTGCCGCGGCCGTCCAGGCGTCCGCGGGTGCGGTGTTCGCCGCGGCGAGGCGGGCGGCGGCGGCGTAGGTGAGGCTGCGGGCGCGCTCGACGCCGACATAGTTGTCGGCCAGCGCGTGCTTGATGCCCTGAAACGCCCCGATCGGCGTGCCGAACTGACGGCGTGACTTCGCGTGCTCGACGGACAGGTGCAAGGCGGCGCCGGCGGTCCCGACCAGATCGGCCGCGACGGCCACCATCGGTGCGGTCAGCGCCGACTCGAGGTCGACGGGCGCCGAGGCCACGGGTTCGGCGTCGATCTCGACGTCGGCGACCGGGTGCGCGGGGTCGGTGGATTCGCCCGCGGTGATCGTCATGCCCTCCCCGGCGCGCACCACCACGGCGACATGGCCGTCGAGGGATTTGGCCAGCGTGACGAACAGCTCTGCCCGGGCCGCGTCGGGGACCGCGACCGCCCGGCCGCGCACCCGTCCGCCGCGCAGTGTCATCGGTGGTCCGGGCAGCCGAGATCCCTTGGCGTGCACCGCCAGGGTGGCGACGACGCCGCCGGCGATGTCGGTGAGGAACTTGTCCAGACCACAGGCCCGCAAGACGCCGGCGGCCAAACCGACGCTGCTGAGCAACGGAATTGGGGTCAACGCGGCACCGCACTCCTCGAGCACCAGTGCCTGCTCGACGGGTCCGAAGTCACCGCCTGCGGGTGCGGCGAGTTCGGTCCAGCCCAAGTCGACTACGGTCTTCCACAGAGCGCGCCAGCGCTCCGGGTCCGTCAGGGCCTGCCGGGCGGCATCGGGAGGACATTCGGTACGCAAAACGTCGCGCACGGTGTCGCGCAGCGACAGCTGATCCGAAGTCAGTCCGACATCCATAAGACCCCTAACATAATAAAGATAGTAAACTAGCCGCGCTGTTGCAATCGGCACGAGCATAGGTGGCGCATGGTCGAGTGGTATCTGTTCCTGCCGCAGGTGCGGTTGTCGGTGGGCGACATCACGCAACGGGCGCGCGCCGCTGAAGCCAGTGGCTTCGACGGAATGGCGTTCATCGACCACCTCGAGGCTCCCGGGTTGCCGAGCGAAAGCATTTGGGAGGCAATGGCCGTCGCTACCTGGGTGGCGGCCAATACCGAGCGGCTGCGGGTCGGACATCTGGTGCTGTGCGACGCCTTTCGGCATCCCGCCGTGCTCGCCAAGCAAGCCGTCACCCTGTCGGACGCATCGGGCGGCCGCTTCGACCTGGGCCTCGGTTCGGGATCCTGGCCTTCCGAGTTCACCAGATTCGATGTCGGTCAGCAGGATCCGGTGGCCCGCGTTGCGCAGCTTGGCCGTCACTTGGTCCTGATCAGGCAGTACTGGGGCGACGGTGCCGACGACGGCGTGGCTCAGTTACCCAAGCGCAGCCATCCGATACCGCTGGTTCTGGGTGGCAGCGGGCCTCGCATGATGGAACTTGTTCGCAATCATGCGGATTGGTGGAACCTGCAGGCCGACCACATCGACCGGTTGGCCAAGTTGGCCCCGTCGGCGGGAAGCGCCCGGATCTCGGTGCAGCAGATGATCGGGTTCGCCCACTCCGGTGCCGATCCCGAGACCGTGCGCGAGGTCAGCACCCGGCGCTTCGGCGTGCTCGGGGCGGGTCTGGTGTGCGGCGACGCCGACGATCTGATCCGGCATTTCGCGGGCCTGGCCGCCCAGGGCGTCGAGCGCTTCTATGTGTGGTTCGCGGATTTCGCGAAGCCGGACTCGCTGCACCAGTTCGGCGAAACGGTGATCAAGCCGTTCCCTGACGGCGGCGGCGGGCTTCGTTAGGAACGACCGGCGGCCGGGCGTACGGACCGCGCTGCACCGCGGAAAGCCGGATCTCCGGCAGATCCACCGACGGGTCCACGGTGTCCAGCCAGGCGACCGCCTCGGCGACATCGGAGATCTGAATCGCGAACATCTCGAAGGGAACGTCCTGCAGCATCTCGGTTTCCACCGGGCCCGGTGTCACGATGTGCACGGCGATGCCGTCGCGGTCGACTTCGAGCGCCAGGGCGCGGGCGAACGCGTTCATGCCGGCTTTCGACGCGGAGTAGGCGGTGCGGGCCATCATCGGCTCGTGCGCGGCCGACGACGAGATGAAGACGAAGCGGGACCCGGGGCGCATCCGCGCCAGCACCGCGGCGGTCACCACGAAACACGAATCCAGGTTGGCCGAGATGATGGCCTGCCACTGCTGGAAGGTCTGCTTGCGCGCATACGTTCCACCGAGCGTGCCGGCGGCGTGAACGACCAGGTCGATCGTCTCCAAACTGCTTATCGCAGTGCTAAATCCGTCCGGATCGGATGCGTCGGCCACGATGTGACGGGCCCCGATCTCCTCGGCCGCCGCGCGTAACGGGCCCTCGCGCCGGGCCACCAGGACCACGTCGTAACCGAGTTCGGCAAGCTTGCGCCCGCAGCCCTTTCCGATCCCGCCGCTGCCGCCGGTGACCAACGCGGTTCGCATAGGGGGACTTAGGACTGCCGGAGATCGCGCGGGCGCGACCCCGAACGAGAAAGAGACTGCGGCGACAGGGCGTAGATCCGTTGGCTGGGCCGACCGGCCAGCACATAGGTCTGCGTATCGGCGAGGTGACGTCCCGCGATGCGCCGAGCCCGGTCGACGTCGCCTTCGGCAATCGTCTCGGCGAGCTTGACGTGTGTATTGAGAACCGCACGCCGCTGGGTCAGCGAGGGGTAGGTGCCGCGCGCCGCGCTCTCGTCTGCCCATTGACGCTCGTGGCTGCTCCACAGCGTCTCCAGGCTGCCGACGACCGCGATGATGGTGTGATTTCCGCAGCCCTGCACGATGAGATCGTGGAACTGACGGCCGATTTCGGTGAACAGTCGCCCGTCGTCGAGGTGCTCGGCCATGGAATCGTTGACCTGCTTGAGTTCTGGCACCAGGGTGTCCGCCCGGTCCGGACGCTGAGCCGCCAGCGCGGCGCACGCGGGCTCCAGCTCCTGCAACGCCATGCCCAGGTCGGCGACCTGAACGGACTCGCTCTGCAGCAACAGCCCGAGCATGTAGGCCGCGCTGGTCTTGGCCGGCGCATGCACGACGGCGCCGCCGCGGTTACCGCGGCGCACCGACACCAGACCCTCGGTCTCCAGGATGCGCAGCGCTTCGCGCAGCGAGACCAGGCTGACGTTGAACTGTTCGACCAGTACTTCCTGGCGCGGCAGGAGATCGCCGTCGGCCAGCTCGCCGTCGATGATTTGCCGGCGCAGTTCGTCGGCTACGATTTCGGCGATCCTCGGCGCCGACAACCGGCGACGGGCATCGGGCCCAATTCCCAGGGTGGTCATCCATTCCTCGCAGGAGCAGCGTCAGAGCGGCGAACCCGCACTCAGCTGGCTTAGCTATTTTAGCAGTAATGATATAAATAGCATCTCTGGTCGCGTGTCGATCGGAAGGGCGGATGCAATTGAGCCAGGGGTCTGACGACCGTCCGACACCGCTGCGCGAGCTGCGGGTGGTCGAGATCAGCGACCGGATAGCTGGCAGCTACTGCGGCAAGTTGCTGGTCGATGCCGGTGCATCGGTGCGCAAAATCGAACCGCCGCAAGGCGATTGGCTGCGGCGTTATACGGCGTCGGGCTCGCCGGTGCCCGCCGACCGGCCGTCGCCGTTCTACAGTTATCTCAACGCCGGCAAGCAGAGCATGACGTTTGCGCCCGGCTCGCAGCGATTGCGTGCCGAATTGGCCGCGGCCGACGTGATCATCCTCACCGCCGGCCCGTCGCGTGCCGCAGCGCTGGGTATCGATCCGCGCCGGCTGCTCGCGGATGCGCCGCAAGCGGTCGTCGTCACGATCTCCGACTTCGGCTGGACCGGACCATATGCCGACCGGCCCGCCAGCGAGTTCACCCTGCAGGCCTGGGCCGGCTCGCCCGGTTTCCGCGGCGATCCGGCCGGGCCCCCGATCTCGATCGGCGGCGACCTGGGGGAGTACATGGGCGGTGTGTTCGCCGCGTTCGGTGCGCTGGCCGTGCGTCGTCGCGTCGAGCACGGCGGTCCCGGTGAGCATCTCGATCTCTCGATGCTCGAGGCGATGACGTTGATGCAGAGCAGCGAATGGCTGCATTCGCAGTTGCTGCGGGTGCCCCCGATCAGCCGCACCACCGAAGTCCCGTCGATCGAACCGGCCAAGGACGGCTACGTCGGGATCACCATGGTGACCGGTCAGCAATGGCTCGACTTCCTGGCGATGGTGGAATGCCCGCAGCTGGAAGAGATTGAGCAGCTGCGTTTTCAGATCGGCCGGTGGGGCTATCGCGACCTGATCCGCGAGCAGATCGGCCCGTGGCTGGCCGAACGCACCGTCGCGGAGATCGTCGAGCTCGGCCAGCTGTTCCGGCTGCCGATCGCGGCACTGGGCAACGGCGCCACGATCCGCGACACGGAGTACGCGACCGAACGCGGGGTATTCCAACCCAATCCCGCCGGCTTTCATCAGCCCCGCCCGCCGTGGCTGATGTCGGCGTGCGCGGCGGCTCCGGTGGGCGAGACCGCCCCTTTGGGCGCCGACAACGACGAGCCACCTTGGCGCACAAGCAAACAGGAGCGCGCGCTGGCGCGCGGCGCTAGGCCATTGGAGGGTGTGCGGATCCTGGACCTGACCGCGTTCTGGGCCGGGCCGGCGGCAACCCACCTGCTGGCGGCGTTCGGGGCCGAGGTGATCAAGGTCGAGTCGATCCAGCGTCCCGACGGCATTCGGTACTCCGGCGGGATGCGCAAAGACGTGGACGACTGGTGGGAGTACGGCTGGGTGTTCCACGCGATGAACACCAACAAGCGTTCGGTCACATTGGATTTGGGCTCCGAAGAGGGACGGCTTCTGTTCAAGAAACTGGCGGCCGGCGCCGACGTCGTGATCGAGAACTTCTCACCGCGCGTGATGGACCAGTTCGGACTGACCGCCGACGTGCTGCTCGAAGTCAATCCCAAACTCGTCGTCGCCCGGATGCCCGCGTTCGGTCTGGACGGCCCGTGGCGCGACCGGGTCGGATTCGCCCCCACGATGGAGCAGCTCGCCGGGCTGGCCTGGGTGACCGGCCTGCCGGATGCCCCGCCGGTGACGCCGCGCGGCGCCTGCGATCCGCTGGCCGGGGTGCACGCCGCCTTCGCCGTACTGGCCGCGCTGAACTTCACCGAACGCACCGGAACGGGTCAGCAGCTGGAGCTGCCGATGCTCGAGACGGTGCTCAACGCCGCCGCGATCCAGGCGATCGAGTACGAGGTATACGGAAAGACGCTGAGCCGCAACGGCAATCGTGGTTTCGGGGGGCTGATCCAAAACCTCTACCGGTGTACCGGAGACGACGATTGGATCGCGGTCACCGTGCGCGACGACCAGCAGTGGGCCGCGCTCGTCGCTGTGATGGGGCAACCGGCCTGGTGTGACGAATCTCTGGACACCGCCGCCGGACGACGCGAGCGCGCCGACGACATCGACGACCGACTGCGGCAGTGGTTTGCCGGGCAGCCCCTGGGGCCGACGGTGGAGTGGCTGGCGAGCGCGGGTGTGCCTGCGGCGCCGGTGATCTCGCCGTCGCTGGTGACCGAGAACCCCCAACTGCGCGACCGGGGCTTTTTCGAAGAGTTGCAGCATTCGAGCATCGGGTCAGCGGAGTATCCGTGCCCGCCGTTCGCGTCGCTTGCCGGGCAGGATCGGTGGCTGCTTCGCCCACCGCCGACCCTCGGCGAGCACAATGCAGAAGTACTGCGCGATCGGTGCGGGCTGACCGACGAGGAACTGGCGAACCTCGCTGCCGGCGGGGTGATCGGAACCCGCCCGAAGGGCCTATAAGGAGGAAACTGATGCGCGTGACCGTCGACGAGACCCTGTGTGAGGCGAACGGATTCTGTGAATCGCTCGCCGGGGACATCTTCGAACTGGGCGACGAGGACGTGGTGCAGATCGCGGACGGTCCGGTGCCGCCGGATCGCGAGATCGACGTGCGCGCCGCCGTGGAGCAATGCCCCAAGGCCGCTTTGCGCTTGCAGGAGGACTGACTCAGCGCTGGGTCAGCGAGATCGGCATCTCGTCGAAGATCGACATATTGGTGGTCAGGTTCGGATACGACACGGTGGCCGGCCCGATTTCGATGCGATCGCAGCGCAGCAGCAGTTCGTCGAGCACGGCCCGAAGTTCGGCGCGCGCCAGCATCGCGCCCAGGCAGTGGTGGGGCCCGCCGCCGCCGAACGCGACATGCGGGTTGGGTTGCCGCCCGATGTCGAAGGTGAACGGCGACTCGAAGACCTCCTCGTCGCGATTGGCAGAACGCAGCATCGACACCACCCGGTCGCCCGCGGGGATGTGCTGACCGTCCATCTCCACGTCGACCTTCGCGGTGCGGGTCCAATACGCCACCGGGGAGGCCCAGCGCAGCACCTCCTCGACGGCGCCGGGCCGCACCGCTTCGTCCGCGCGATAGCGTTCGATCTGCTCGGGGTCGGCGACGAACGCCTGCAGCCCCATGGCCAGCGCGTTCTTGGTGGTGTCACTGCCGGCGAACGCGAGCACGAAGAAGAAGAACTCCAGCTCGTTTTCGGGCAGACGGAATTCCTCGCCGTCGTCGCCGGTGATCACCGCGGTCGCCAGCGTGCTCCAGATGTCGTCGGTCGGGTTGCCGCGCTTGTCCGCGGTGAGGTCCATCGCGTATGCGAAGACCGATCCGAAGAGCTCGAGCTCTACCTGCCCACTCGGGCCTGCCTCGGGTGCGAGCGCCTTCAGGATGCGGTCGAAGATGTCGAAGATCCGCGGCCGGTCTTCGTCCGGGATGCCGATGATGTCGCCGATCACCGTCATCGGCAACGCGTCGGCTACATCTTCGATCCAGTCCCCACCGCCCTTGGCGAGCAGCGCGTCGATCATCTGCGCCGCTCGCGCCCGGATGCCGGCCTCCAGCTTGGCGATCGCGCGTGGATTGAAGGCGTTGGAGATGAGTTTGCGGCGCTTGTTCAGGTCCGGCGGGTCCAGCGTGATGATCGTCGGGGACGACGAGAACAGGGCGACCGGCTGGATGAGCGGGCCGTCGGCGGCGGTGAACGATTCGGTGTCGCGGTGCAGGCGGACCGCATGCCGGTGCTTGGTCGCGACCCAGAATTGGCGCTTGACCGTGTCGGCGACACCGGGTGTCAGTTCGTGCCGGAAAAGGGGTCTGGCGTGCCGTAAATCGGCGAACAACTCGTCGGGAAAACCGTTACGCCACAGGGCGAAATCGGATAGGTCCACTGCAGCAGCAGTCATGCGCAACCCCGCTCGCTCTCCTAACGTGCGGCACCCTGCCTGGTGCCGCGTTGACGTTCAATGCTTAAGATAGTAAAAATAGACTCTAGTCGTCGAAGCGCGGTGAGGTAAGAGCGGCCCGGCCGCGTGGGAAACGGAGTTCTCGTGACGCATACGATTTCGGAGCAAGACCCGTCGGAACGCGAGTTCGGACAGTCCGGCATTGCGCTGTCCACCTATCGATTCCCGACCGGGTGGTTCATCGTCGCCTTCGCCAGCGACGTCAAGCCTGGTGACGTCAAGCGTCTGCACTACTTCGGTGAGGAGCTGGTGCTGTTCCGCACCGCCTCCGGCAAGGTCAATGTGCTGGACGCCTACTGTCAGCACCTCGGCGCCAACATGGGCGTCGGCGGCACCGTCGACAACGAGAACATCGTCTGCCCCTGGCACGGCTGGCAATGGCGCGGCGACGGCAGCAACGCGCTGATTCCATACAGCAAGATCGGCTGTAAGAACAACGTGCGCATCCGCACCTATCCGACCATGGAGTGGTACGGCTTCATCCTGGTCTGGCACGAGCGTCACGGCAGGGCGCCGTACTGGCAGCCGCCGGCGCTGCCCGAATTGGAGACCGGCGAGTACTACCCCCTGCACCCGCACAGCCGGATGCTCAATCGGGTCAAGGTGCACGCGCAGATGATCATCGAGAACGCGGCCGACCCGTATCACGTGCAGTACGTGCACAAGGCCGCCAACCCGGCCAACACCGCCTCGTTCGAGGTGGCGGGCTATCACCTGCACGCCACCGTCAACGCTCACTTCGGTGGGGGCCGGGCCAAGACGTGGCTGACCCCCAACGGGCCGGTCGACGCCAAGATCATCTACGACAACTATTCGTTGGGACTGGGGCTCGTCCGCTTCCCGAGTGACCTGGTGGCCACCATCGAGGTCACCGGGCAGACGCCGGTCGATGAAGACTACACCGACTACTTCTACACGCAGGCTTCCGTCCGCGAACCCGGCGACACGGGTGACAAGCCCACCGGCCGGGCCGCGAAATTCCTTGCGCTGCAACAAGAAGTCATCAAACAGGACTTCTTCACCTGGGAGAACATGAAGTACCTGGAGAAGCCGAACCTGGCTCCCGAGGAGGCACGCGACTACGCGGCACTGCGGCGCTGGGCGCACCGCTTCTACCCGGACGCCGAGCCGTCGCCTGACGACTTCGGGTACACCGCCGGCGGCGAGCCCGACCCGGCGGCCGCGAAAGCCTAAGTGATGCATTCGGTTCGGAGTAAGCCCCTGGGGCCCTCCGATTTCGGCGCGCAGCGGTTCAGCGTTGCGGACGTGTTGGATCGGCGGGCCGAGCAGTACCCGGATCGAGTGATGATGTCGATCGCCGGGACCGAGGTGACGTTCGAGCAGATGCGGCAGCGCGCGTGCGCGGCGGCGAACATGCTCAGCGAATTGGGAGTGGGCCGCGGTGACGGGGTGGCGTTGTTCACCGGAACCTGCCCCGAATGGGTGTATTTCTGGTTGGGCGCGGCCCGCATCGGCGCGGTGAGTGCGGCGGTCAACGCCGCGAACAAGGGAGACTTTCTGCTGCACACCCTGCAGTTGGCGCGGCCCAAGGTGATTCTCACCGACGCCGAGCGCCGTGCCCGCGTCGATGAGGTTGCCGACCGGCTGGACACGGTGACCAACGTTGTGGTGCAGGATGATTCGCTTCAGGAGGCTGTGGACGCCGGAGCTGTCCGCTGCGCGGACAACCCGGCACGGGAGGGGGACGTGGGGGCGTTGTTCTACACGTCGGGCACCACCGGACCGTCGAAAGCCGTTGCCACGAGCTGGCATTACCTGTTCTCGGTGGCTGCGACCGTTGCGGCGGCCTGGGAGTTGCGAGCGGGGGAGGCGTTGTGGACGGCGATGCCGTTGTTTCACTTGAGCGCGGCTCCCAGCGTGCTGGCCCCGATGCTGGTGGGCGCGACGACCGTGTTGGCGCAGTCGTTCCATCCTGCTCAGGTGTGGGATGACATCCGCGCCCATGACGCGGTCGGCTTTGCCGGAGCCGGCGCGATGGTGTCGATGCTGTACAACCAGCCCGCGGAGCCCAGCGATGCGGAGTTGCCACTGCGGTTCATCTCCGCCGCGCCGATCGACGCCGGCTGCTACCGCGACATCGAAAAGCGTTACGGCTGCCGCATTGTGACGATGTACGGGATGACCGAGGCCTTCCCGATCGCGGTCAAGGGCGTGGCCGACGAGGGTGTGCCGGGGACATCGGGGCGGCCCAATCCCAACTTCGACGTGCGCATTGTCGACGGCGACGGGAACCCGCTGCCCGCCGGGGTCGTCGGCGAGATCGCCTGCCGGCCCCGGCACCCGCACGTGATGAGCGAGGGCTACCTAGGCCGGGACGCTCGGGTGGATCCGCACCCGGAATGGTTTCGCACCGGTGATCTCGGCCGGCTCGACGCCGATCAGAACCTGACGTATGTGGACCGGATCAAGGATTCGCTGCGCAGGCGCGGCGAGAACATCTCCTCGGTCGAAGTGGAGCGCGTCGTGATGGGCCACCCCGCGGTCGCCGAGGCGGCAGCGATCGGGGTGCCCAGCGAATTAGGCGAGGACGACATCCTGGTCGTGGTCGCGCTGCGGCCGGACGCGGTGCTGGATTGTGCCGAGTTGCTCGACTTCTGCGCCGACCGGATGCCCTACTTCTGCGTGCCCCGGTACGTCGAGGAGGTCAACGAACTCCCGAAGAACGTTATCGGGCGCGTGCGTAAAGATTTATTGCGAGCCAAAGGTTTGACTTCGGGGGTCTGGGATCGGGAAGAATACGGATATATTGTTAAGCGGTAAGTAAAGTCCATGTTACGTGGTGCGTTTCTTTTTCCTTCGGGGAGAGGCTGGCGAGTAGAAATGACATTGTCCTACCAGCAGGAACAGTTCTTGCACGCCGCGACCGGCCGCGATGCGATCTTGAATTTGAACGCCCGGCACAATCGCGCATACTCCGACGGTGACCGCGATAGCTGGATCGCGACGTTTCGTCATTCCGGTGCCAGCTTCGTCCGCGACGGCGAACTGTTCGCCGACCTGCGTCTGGCCTTCGACGGGGGCGAAGGACAACGGTTGGTGACCATCGATCACGAGATCGCGGTCGACGGTGTCCACGCGATGCAGCGTTGTGTCGCGGTGCTGTTCTCGGCCGCTTTCGGCGATACCACGCTGCGCGCCACCGGGACATACCGGGATGAGCTGATCTACGAGCGCGGCGGCTGGTATTACACCTCGCGCAATCTCTCCTGGGATCTGGTGCCGAGCCGGCACCCGCTTGTCATGTAAGCGGCACCGATACGTGGATTCGGATCTCAGCTACCAATTGGCCTTCGGCACATACGAAGACGCGCTGCGGATGGTTGGCGCGGCAAGCGAACCGCGGACCGCGGTGAATCCGGTCAGCGGTGCCCGTATTCAGTTGTATGCCTCGATGATTCACGACGGCAACCGGTCGTACTGGGATCCGGAATTCGCCCGGCAGCAGTGGGGCGGCCTGCTGGCCCCGCCGGGTCTGTTGATGGGATGGCTGATACCCCCGCCATGGGAGCCCGGCGGCCGGCGCCCGGCCGCGTCGCTGATCTTGCGAGTGCCGTTGCCGGGCACCACGTTCATCAATGCCGCCAACGACGTCGAGTTCACCGAACCCATTGTCGAGGGTGACGTGCTCACCAGTATCGAAGAACTGGTGTCGGTATCACCGGAGAAGCAGACCCGGCTGGGTACCGGCCATTTCATCGAGACGTTGGAGACCTATCGCCGGCAGGACGGAACGGTCGTTGCCCGATCGCGAAATACGTTGTTCCGCTTCACCCCGGCGAACCCGGCATGACCGATCTGGACTGGAACGAGATCACGGTTCCCGCGGAGTTGCCGGAGGTGGTCGACGAGATCAGCTACCAGCGGGTGGTGGAGAACGCCGGCGCGACGTGGGACTATTTTCCCGGCCACTTCGATCACGAATATGCCCAACGGCAAGGCAATCCAACGATTTACCTCAACACCATGCATCTCGCCGGGTTCGCCGACCGCGTCGCGACCGATTGGGCCGGGCCGAGCAGCCGGGTCGTGCGCCGCTCGCTGCGGCTGGCCGGTTCGATCTACGCGGGTGACACGATGATCGGGCGGGGCCGGGCGGTGGCCAAGCGGCTGGACACTTCGGTGGACCCACCGCGCCGGCTGGTCGACATCACGATCGATGTGACCAACCAACACGGCGTCCTGTGCTGCCCGGTCGAGCTCACGTTGCAGATGCCCCAATGCGGTTGATTATCAACCGGTTAACGGCGGCAGTTGCCCTTTGCACACCAGCGTCTGAAGCTCGACGTACTCGTGCAGGCCCTCTGGGCCGAATTCGCGTCCGATTCCCGACTGCTTGAAACCGCCGAACGGGGCGCCGATATCGAGGGTGTACATGTTGATGCCGTACGTGCCGGTGCGCACACCGGCGGCGACCTCGAGGCCGTGCGCGATGTCGGACGTCCACACCGAACCGGCCAATCCGTAGTCGGTCTCATTGGCGATCCGGATGGCGTCGGCCTCGTCGCGGTAGCGCAGCACCGTCAGGACCGGGCCGAAGATCTCCTCGCGGGCGATGCGCATGTCATTGGTGGCATCGGCGAATAGCGTTGGCTGCACATACCATCCGCGATCGGACGGGCTGGCTTCGCCGCCCAGTACGATGCGTGCGCCCTCGCTTTGCCCCGACTTGATGTAATCCTGGACCCGGCGTTGTTGACGTTGGGCGACCAGCGGGCCGATATCGGTGGCCTCGTCGGCCGGGTCGCCGACCGTCAGCGACGACATCATGCCGGCCAGGGCGTCGACGACGTCGTCGTGACGTTTGTCGCTGACCAGGATGCGGGTTTGGGCGACGCAGGCCTGCCCGTTGTTCATCAGGCCGGCCGACTTCAGCCCGGCGACGGTCTTGTCGATGTCCGCGTCGTCGAGGATGATGGCCGCGGACTTACCGCCCAGCTCGAGACTCACGCGCTTGAGCTGCTCGCCGCACAAGGCTGCGATGCGGCGCCCGACCGCGCTGGAACCGGTGAACGCGATCTTGTCCACGCCGGGGTGGCGCACCAGCGCCTCGCCGATGTCGGGTCCGCCGGGCAGCACCGACACCACACCTTCGGGCAGGTCCAGCTGCTCGATCATTTCGGCCAACCACAAAGCGTCCAGGGGTGTTTCGGGTGCGGGCTTGATGATGACCGTGCATCCCGCGATCAAGGCCGGGATCAACTTGGGCATGATCAGGAATTGCGGCACGTTCCACGGCACGATCGCGCCGACCACCCCGACCGGAGCCCTGCGCAGGTGCACCTCGCCGAGAACGCCCTGGCGCCGTTCCGTCCAGGGGAAGTCGCGGGCGGCGGCCAGCGTGAGGTGGATCAGCGCCGCCGCCGCCGCACCCTGACCCATCCGGCTGAAGGCGCGCGGCGACCCCATCTCGTCGGTGATCAGATCGGCCATCTCGTCGACGTGGCCGGCATAGATCGCGGCGAGCTCTTCGACCTTGGCCATCCGTTCGGCGTGGGCCATGCGTGGCCACGGGCCGTGATCGAAAGCCTGTCGCGCGGCGGCCACCGCGGCGTCGAGGTCCTCGGGTCCCGCCACCTGTACGTGCCCGACCGGCTCCTCGGTATGCGGCGAAATCACGGCGAGCTGTTGCGGATTGGCGGGCTTGCGCCACTGCCCTCCGATGAACAGTTCGGCGTAGGTCCGATGGTCGGATTTTTCTGTCATCGGGGCACTTCCTTGGGCCGGGGATGAGGTCGTGGCCGTAACTTCGCTATTGACGCTAACATAGCAAAGAATAAGGATAGCGCCGTGGCAAGGAAGCCGAAATGAACACCGATTGGCGCCGTTACCCGTATCAGTTGGTGCCCGGTGACAGCCAGCTGGATTTCCCCGAGGCCGAGGGTGAACATCCCGACCAGGAGTCCGACACGTGGTTCATCGCCGGGCAACTGCAGGCCGTCGAGACTGACCGGTCGTTCGCGTTCCTGACCATCTTCAACAAGAACCAACCCGGGGGAACGGTCGTCGCCGACTTCTACACGATGGCGCTGTTCGACCTGGATACCGGTGACTACGGCACTTACACCGATTACGACATGCCGCCGAAAAACATGGAACCGGGCGCGCAGCGCAAAATGACCATGGCCGCAGGCTATCTCGACATCAGCTATCAGAGCAGTGCCGGTACCGCGTCGTGGATGACGTGCCGCGACGGCGACGGTGGGTTGCTGCCGTACACGTATCGCGTCAGCCTGGTGGGGCAGGATCACCAGGGCCGGTCCATGCGGCTGGATTTGGTCGTCACCCCGACGCGCGCGCCGACACCGGTCGGGGCGTCCACCTACAACGGCAAGATCGTCTGTTTCGGCCAGGACGACACGTACTCGTATTTCCAGACCGGCATGTCGATGACCGGAACGTTGCGCTGGGGGGAGACGGTCGAGGAGGTCTCCGGTAGCGCCGGACATGTCGACCGGCAGTGGTTCCCCAAGTACGCGGGCGGCGGCGGATCCGGGGGAGACCCGCGGGCCCGCTCGCACGAATGGCGCACGATCAATTTCGACAACGGCGTCGACCTGAGTATATGGCGGCAGTTCGACCGCACGAACGGCAATGCGCTGCAACCATTTACCGGTGTGACGACGAGTCACCCCGACCCTGCCATCGCGCCGGAGTGTGCCGAGGACGTGGAGGTTACCGTCAGCAGCTACGTGCGATGGCCGGAAACCGTGCGGCCGTTGGTGCGTCCGCCGGCCCTGGCCCGGTACCTGCCCGATCGGCACCGAATTACTTGTGCCACTTTGCAACTCGATCTCATCGGCGAGCCGCTGGTGCCGGCTCCGGCGCACGGTTTGCCGATCGAATACATGGAAGGCCCGTACCGTTACCAGGGCACGCTGTGGGGTAAGCCGGTAAGCGGCTTCGCGTTCAACGAGCGTTCGTTCGCGCTGTACCGGGACTGGGAGCTGGTCGAGGTGCTGGCCACCACCGTCGCCGCCGTCGATCCGGGCTTGCAGTCGATGGTCGACGAGCTGGTGCCGTTGGTTGCGGCGGGCCGTCGCGTCGCGGCGGCCGAACTGCTGGCCGGTGCTCTTCCTGCCCAAAACGACATGCTTGCAACGCTTCTCGATGATCTGATCGCGGTGTTGTCCGAGGTCCAGTCAGCCGAGGGCAGCTGATGCGGCTTCGAGGGCTTTGGCCCACGCGATGTGGCGATGCTGCAGTCCCGGCTCGTTGCGGCCGAACACCAAGTGGTCGCGTGCGCC
The DNA here is from genome assembly GCF_059812735.1 of Mycobacterium sp. NGS40. NCBI lineage: Bacteria > Bacillati > Actinomycetota > Actinomycetes > Mycobacteriales > Mycobacteriaceae > Mycobacterium > Mycobacterium sp. NGS40. The sequence continues at coordinate 55,578 of NZ_JCALDG010000009.1, read as the reverse complement.
CGAGTTGAGATTGGCCTGCAACCCCTCAACCAGCTTGTAGTCCTCGTCGCGCACCGTCGCGTGCGCGTACTCGAACACGGCTTGAGCGCCGGCCGCCACGGATTCTTCGGAAATGTCCAGCGGCGTTGAGTTTTGGTGCACGGTGATCGACCTGTCGGGCTCGTCGCCCGGGTAGATCCGGAAGAGCTCGCCGTTGGCGATCGTCACCGAGATCACGATGTTGGGGAACAACGCATAGATCACCACCATGTTGTGGAACGGGTCCCATTGCTCCTCGGGAACATTCTCCAGCTCCAGAATCGCGTTGAGCGGGAAGATCAACCGGTGGTGCGGCCCATACGAATCGAACACCGTGCAGTTGCTGCGCGCGATTGTGGCGAAGGTGTCCCGGTGCACGGTGGCGAAGTGGTAGTTCTCCGCGAAGGTGTCGACGGCCAACTTCCAGTTGATCGGCGCGTCGAGGACCTTCTCGCCCAACGGAGACCACCGGCCGATGCCCCACGAGTCGAGCTCGTCGGCCAGCGGTCCCAGGTGCGCGGCGACGTCCAGGGTGGCGTCTTTTTCCAGCGCCACCCAGAGGAACCCGGCGAATTCGGCGGCGGGGAGTTCGGTCAGCGAATCGGACTTGACCGTCGTATCCGGGAAACCCTCGCGGCCCGGCACGCCGACCAGCTTGCCGGTGTTGTCGTAAGTCCAGGCGTGGTAGGGACAGCTGAACCGCTTCGCGGCGCCACACCCCGTCACGACCGGTGATTGGCGGTGCAGGCAGACATTCTCGAAGGCGCGGACCGACCCGTCGGACGTCCGCGTCAGCAGGATCGATCTGCCCATCACGGTCTTGGTGCAGTAGGCGCCGGGTGCGGGCAGCTCGCTGATGTAGCCGACCAGCTGCGGGCTGGCCAGTAGCAACGCCCGTTCACTGAGGTGTCGCTCATGTGATGTGTAATCGCCGGCGTCGACGGTATGTGGCCGCGGGGCCAGGTCGGTGGTCTTGTCGCGGGCCAACTTCAAAGCCCGTCGGGTCAGGTCGATGAGCTGGTCACGGTCCATCGGTTGCCCCCTGTGATTGCTGCACTCTCCGACGTTAACTTTATAAACTTAGTATTGACAACAACGATTGGGCCTGGGCCTGGATTGCCGCGGACTAAACCCGCGACGCACAGAAGTGACACTAATGTTATGTATGTGGCTGATGTGTCTGATGGGGTTTGTCACGTACCCTGTCCGATGTGTCGATTTCGCGTCGTGACGTGCTCAAATTCGCTGCCGCGACCCCGGCCTTGGTGGGCATGGGTGTTGCGGCGTCGTCGTTGAGCACGCCGACGGCTTCGGCATCGCTGGGCACTTTGCTCGACTACGCCGCGGGTGTGATCCCGGCCAGTGAGATCCGCGCGGCCGGCGCCGTGGGGTCGATCCGCTACGTCTCGGACCGGCGGCCGGGTGGCAACTGGATGCTGGGCAAGCCGATCCAGCTCTCCGAAGCGCGTGACCTGCACAGCAGCGGGCTCAAGATTGTCTCCTGCTATCAGTACGGCAAGGGCAGCTCCGCCGACTGGTTGGGCGGCGCCAATGCCGGGCTGCAGCACGCCAAGCGGGGGATGGAGCTACACGAAGCGGCCGGCGGACCCCCCGACGCGCCGATTTACGCATCGATCGACGACGACCCGTCCTATGAGCAGTACAAAAGCCAGATCGCTCCGTACCTGCGCTCCTGGGAGTCGGTGATCGGACACCAGCGGACGGGCGTTTACGCCAACTCCAAGACCATCGACTGGGCGCTGCATGACGGCCTGGGCTGCTGCTTCTGGCAGCACAACTGGGGCTCGCCCAAGGGCTATGCCCATCCGGCGGCCAATTTGCACCAGGTCGAGATCGATAAGCGCAGCGTGGGCGGCGTCGGGGTGGACGTCAACGAGATCCTCAAGCCGCAATTCGGGCAGTGGGCCTAGCAATCGCTCGGCGTCGCGAATACTTCTGACCCTTTAGCCCATCCGGCCGCGCTTTCGCAACTCGACTCCAGCAAACACTTGTTCGCCGTTCGTCGTGTCGTGCGAACGCCGCCGAGTGCGAGACGCCGCGGCCGTGGCGGCGCGAAGGGCGGCACGCACTGCGAATTCTTAACATAACGATTTGGTAACAATGACGCCTTGAACAGCGCAGTTATAGCTACTCGACCGTAACCACCTGCATGCAGGACGTTTGTTCTGGATACCCGGAAGGCCGGTTAATCCGGGTGTTACCCACGACACGGTTACCCGTGCGTAGAACTCATCAGTAACCGATCAGCGCAGAAAAACGACCCGAATCCTTATGACACTCTTAGTACAGCCGATGCAGTCCGCCGCGCCGCTAGGTCGACATCAGTGGCCCGCCGACAACACACCGGTCAGCCGCTATTAGGGCTGCGATTCAAAGCGGAATCGACCTAGAGCCGGCTGGGGCCCGGCCCGCCGGGACTATCAGCAGGCCGAACGAACCGATACGTGAAGACGCATACAGGGAGATATACAAGGTGACGATCCACGAGCACGACCGGGTGTCCGCTGACCGCGACGGGAATGGCCCGCACAACACCCATGCTCTGGTCGACCGTCTCGCGGCCGGCGAGCCGTACGCTGTTGCGTTCGGTGGGCAGGGCAGCGCCTGGCTCGAAACCCTGGAAGAGCTGGTGTCGTCGGCGGGCATCGAGACCGATATCGCCACGCTGGTCGGCGAAGCGGAGCTGCTGCTCGAGCCGGTGGCCAAGGAGCTGGTCGTGGTGCGTCCGATCGGCTTCGAGCCGCTGCAGTGGGTGCGTGCGCTGGCGGCCGAGGACCCGACGCCGGCGGACAAGCACCTGACGTCGGCCGCGGTGTCGATGCCCGGCGTGCTGCTCAGCCAGATCGCCGCCGGGCGTGCCCTGGCGCGACAGGGCATGGACTGGACCGCGACCCCGCCGGTCGCCGTAGCCGGCCACTCGCAGGGCGTACTCGCCGTCGAGGCGTTCAAGGCCGAGGGAGCTCGCGACGTCGAGCTGCTGGCGCTGGCCCAGCTGATCGGCGCGGCCGGAACGCTGGTGGCCCGTCGCCGCGGCATCTCCGTGCTCGGCGACCGCCCGCCGATGGTGTCGGTCACGAACGCCGACCCGGAGCGCATCGTCGCGCTGCTCGACGAGTTCTCGCAAGACGTTCGCACCGTGTTGCCCCCGGTGCTGTCCATCCGCAACGGCCGGCGCTCGGTCGTCATCACCGGCACGCCGGAGCAACTCTCCCGCTTCGAGCTGTACTGCCAGCAGATCTCCGAGAAAGAAGAAGCCGACCGCAAGAACAAGCTGCGTGGCGGCGACGTCTTCGCGCCGACCTTCGACCCGGTTCAGGTCGAGGTGGGCTTCCACACCCCACGGCTGGCCGACGGCATCGACATCGTCGGCGGCTGGGCCGAGAAGGTCGGCCTGGACGTCGAGCTGGCCCGGCGCCTGACCGATGCCATCCTGGTGAGCGGCGTCGACTGGGTGGAAGAGATCACCGCGGTGCACAACGCGGGCGCGCGCTGGATTCTCGACCTGGGTCCCGGCGACATCCTGACCCGACTCACCGCACCGGTGATCCGCGGCCTCGGCGTCGGCATCGTGCCCGCCGCCACCCGCGGCGGGCAGCGCAACCTGTTCACCGTCGGCGCCACCCCCGAGGTGGCACGGCCCTGGTCGAGCTACGCGCCGACCGTCGTGACCCTGCCTGACGGCCGCGTCAAGCTCTCGACGAAGTTCACCCGGCTGACCGGGCGCTCGCCGATCCTGCTGGCCGGCATGACCCCGACCACGGTCGACGCCAAGATCGTCGCCGCCGCGGCCAACGCCGGACACTGGGCCGAGCTGGCCGGTGGTGGGCAGGTCACCGAGGAGATCTTCGCCGCGCGCATCGAGGAACTGTCCGGCTTGCTCGACACCGGCCGCACCTACCAGTTCAACACCCTCTTCCTCGACCCCTACCTGTGGAAGCTTCAGGTCGGCGGTAAGCGCTTGGTGCAGAAGGCCCGTCAGGCCGGCGCCGCGATCGACGGCCTGGTGATCAGCGCCGGCATCCCGGACCTGGAGGAAGCCGTCGCACTGATCGACGAGCTCAACGACGTCGGCATCAGCCACGTCGTGTTCAAGCCGGGCACCATCGAGCAGATTCGCTCGGTCATCCGCATCGCGACCGAGGCGCCCACCAAATCGGTGATCGTGCACATCGAGGGCGGGCGCGCCGGCGGCCACCATTCGTGGGAAGACCTCGACGACCTGCTGCTGGCGACCTACTCGGAGCTGCGTTCGCGCTCCAACATCACCGTGTGCGTCGGCGGCGGCATCGGCACGCCCGAGCGGGCCGCCGAGTACCTGTCCGGGCGGTGGTCGCAGTCGTACGGTTTCCCGTCGATGCCGATCGACGGCATCCTGGTCGGCACCGCGGCGATGGCCACCCTCGAGGCGACCACGTCACCGTCGGTCAAGCAGATGCTGGTCGAGACCACCGGCACCGACCAGTGGATCGGCGCCGGAAAAGCGCAGGGCGGCATGGCTTCCAGCCGCAGCCAGCTCGGCGCGGACATCCACGAGATCGACAACTCCGCCTCGCGGTGCGGCCGGCTACTCGACGAGGTCGCCGGTGACGCGGACGCCGTCGCGCAGCGCCGCGACGAGATCATCGCCGCGATGGCCGGCACCGCCAAGCCGTACTTCGGCGATGTCCGGGAAATGACCTACCTGCAGTGGCTGCAGCGCTACGTCGAGCTCGCCATCGGTGCGGGCAACTCGACCGCCGACACCGCTACACCCGGCAGCCCGTGGCTGGCCGACACCTGGCGCGACCGTTTCCAGCAGATGCTGCAGCGCGCCGAGGCCCGGTTGCACTCCCAGGACCACGGCCCCATCACGACGCTGTTCGAATCGGACGAACGGGGGGCGGCGCTGCTGGAGAACCCGCAGGCGGCGATCGCCGCGCTGCTCGCGAGCTACCCCGACGCCGAAACCGTGCTGCTGCACCCGGCCGACGTGCCGTTCTTCGTCACGCTGTGCAAGACGCTGGGCAAGCCGGTCAACTTCGTGCCGGTCATCGACAAGGACGTGCGGCGCTGGTGGCGCAGCGACTCGCTGTGGCAGGCGCACGACGCCCGCTACGACGCCGACCAGGTGTGCATCATCCCCGGCACCGCCGCCGTCGCCGGCATCACCCGGGTCGACGAGCCCGTCGGCGAACTGCTCGACCGTTTCGAGCAGGCCGCGATCGACGACGTGCTGGCCGCCGGCGGCGAGGCGAAACCCGTCCGCTCGCGCCGGCTGGGCCGCCCGGATGTGACCGGGGCGCTGGCCGTCGTGCTCGACGCCCCCGACGTGCTGTGGGCGGGGCGCACCGCCACCAACCCGGTCCACCGCATCGCCGATCCGGCCGACTGGCTGGTCCACGAAGGTCAGCGCGCCACGCACTCGTCGACCGGGGCTCGCCTGCAGGTCCAGTCCGAGGAGCGCGTCGTCCTGAGCGTCCCGGTGTCCGGCGTCTGGATCGACATCCCATTCACGTTGCACGCCAACACCATTGACGGCGGTGCACCGGTGGTCTCCGCCGACGACGCCACCGCCGCGATGCGCGCCGTCCTGGCGATCGCCGCCGGTGTTGACGGGCCGGAATTCCTCCCGACGGTCACCGAGGGGACCGCGACCGTGACGGTGGATTGGGACCCCGAGCGCGTCGCCGACCACACCGGGGTCACGGCCACCTTCGGCGAGCGCCTGGCACCCAGCCTCACCACCGTGCCCGACGCGCTGGTCGGCCTGTGCTGGCCCGCGGTCTTCGCCACGATCGGTTCCGCGGTCACCGGGGCCGGCGTGCCGGTCGTCGAGGGCCTGCTGAGCCTGGTCCACCTCGACCACGCCGCTCATGTGGTCGGCAAGCTGCCCGCGCAACCGGCCCAATTGACCGTTACCGCAACGGCTTCGGCGGCAATCGACACCGACATGGGCCGAGTTGTCCCGGTTTCGGTGACGGTGGCCGCCCCCGACGGTACGACGATCGCGACCCTGCAGGAGCGATTCGCGATTCTCGGGCGTACCGGTCCGGCCGAACTCACCGACCCGTCCCGGGCCGGTGGTGCGGTGTCGAAGAACACCACCGACACCCCGCGCCGTCGCCGCCGCGACGTCACCATGACCGCACCGGTCGATATGCGTCCGTTCGCCGTGGTGTCCGGTGACCACAACCCGATCCACACCGACCGGGCCGCCGCACTGCTGGCCGGCCTGGAATCGCCCATCGTGCACGGCATGTGGCTGTCGGCCGCCGCGCAGCACACGGTGACCGCCACCGACGGCCAAGCCCGCCCGCCGGCCCGCCTGATCGGCTGGACCGCGCGCTTCCTGGGCATGGTGCGTCCGGGCGACGAGGTCGACTTCCGGGTCGATCGCGTCGGAATCGACCAGGGCGCAGAGGTTTTGGAGGTCACGGCCAAGGTCGGAACCGACCTGGTGATGTCGGCGACCGCGCGACTGGCCGCACCGAAGACCGTCTACGCGTTCCCCGGCCAGGGCATCCAGCACAAGGGCATGGGCATGGAGGTCCGCGCCCGGTCCAAGGCCGCGCGCAAGGTCTGGGACGACGCGGACAAGTTCACCCGCGACACCCTGGGCTTCTCGGTGCTGCACGTGGTGCGCGACAACCCGACCAGCCTGATCGCCAGCGGCGTGCACTACCACCACCCCGACGGCGTGCTGTACCTGACGCAGTTCACTCAGGTCGCGATGGCGACGGTGGCGGCCGCCCAGGTCGCGGAGATGCGCGAGCAGGGCGCATTCGTCGAGGGTGCCATCGCCTGCGGTCACTCGGTCGGTGAATACACCGCGCTGGCCTGCGTTTTGGGCGTCTACGAGCTGGAAGCCTTGCTGGAGACCGTGTTCCACCGCGGGTCGAACATGCACGACATCGTGCCGCGCGACGAGATGGGCCGCTCCAACTACCGGTTGGCCGCGATCCGCCCCTCGCAGATCGACTTGCCCGACGACCAGGTCACCGACTTCGTCGCCGAAATCGCCGAGCGCACCGGGGAATTCCTGGAGATCGTGAACTTCAACCTGCGCGGCTCGCAGTACGCGATCGCCGGCACGGTCCGCGGCCTCGAGGCACTCGAGGAAGCCGTGGAGAAGCGTCGCGAGATCAGCGGCGGCAAGCGGTCTTTCATCTTGGTGCCGGGCATCGACGTGCCGTTCCACTCGCGGGTGCTGCGGGTCGGCGTTGCCGACTTCCGCCGCTCGCTGGAGCGGGTCATGCCCCGTGACCAGGACCCCGAGCTGGTCATCGGGCGCTACATCCCGAACCTGGTGCCGCGGCCGTTCACGCTGGATCGCGACTTCATCCAGGAGATCCGGGACCTGGTGCCGGCCGAACCGCTCGATGAGATCCTGGCCGACTACGACACCTGGCTGGCCGAGCGGCCGCGTGAGATGGCCCGCACGGTGTTCATCGAGCTGTTGGCGTGGCAGTTCGCCAGCCCGGTGCGCTGGATCGAAACCCAGGACCTGCTCTTCATCGAGGAGGCCGCCGGCGGCTTGGGCGTGGAGCGGTTCGTCGAGATCGGCGTGAAATCCGCGCCGACCGTCGCCGGACTGGCCACCAACACCCTCAAGTTGCCCGAATATGCCCACAGCACGGTCGAAGTGCTCAACGCCGAGCGCGACGCCGCGGTGCTGTTCGCCAACGACACCGACCCCGAGCCGGAGGCCGAGGCTGAAGAAGCCGTTGATTCCGGCGCTGCCGCGTCGGACGGCGCGCCGCAAGTGGCGGCACCGGCAGCCGCGCCCACCGCGCCCTCGGGTGCTCCGCGACCGGACGACATCACGTTCGACGCGGCCGACGCCACTTTGGCGCTGATCGCGCTGTCGGCGAAGATGCGCATCGACCAGATCGAGCAGCTGGACTCCATCGAGTCCATCACCGACGGTGCGTCGTCGCGACGCAACCAGCTGCTGGTCGACCTTGGTTCGGAGTTGAACCTCGGGGCCATCGACGGTGCCGCCGAGGCCGACCTGGCCGGGCTGCGGTCGCAGGTCACCAAGCTGGCGCGTACCTACAAGCCGTACGGCCCAGTGCTTTCCGACGCGATCAACGACCAGCTGCGCACGATTCTCGGGCCGTCCGGCAAGCGGCCGGCCGCGATCATCGAGCGGGTCACCAAGACCTGGGAGCTCGGCGAGGGCTGGGCCAAGCACGTCGTCGTCGAGGTCGCGCTGGGAACCCGCGAGGGCACCAGCGTCCGCGGCGGAGCCATGGGGCACCTGCACGAGGGTGCGCTGGCCGACGCTGCTGCTGTCGACAAGGTCATCGACGCCGCGGTCGCTGCGGTCGCTGCGCGCCAAGGTGTTTCGGTGTCGCTGCCCTCGGCGGGCGGTGGCGGGGGAGCGACGATCGACGCCGCCGCACTGTCGGAGTTCACCGACCAGATCACCGGCCGCGACGGCGTACTCGCTTCGGCGGCCCGCCTGGTGCTGGGCCAGCTGGGTCTCGACGACACCGTCAGCGCTTCCCCGGTGGCCACCGACGCCGAGCTGATCGACCTGGTCACCGCCGAATTGGGTTCGGAATGGCCACGTTTGGTGGCGCCGGCGTTCGAGGCCAAGAAGGCCGTCGTGTTCGACGACCGCTGGGCCAGTGCCCGCGAGGACCTGGTCAAGCTATGGCTGACCGACGAGGGTGACATCGATGCCGATTGGGTGAACCTCTCGCAGCGGTTCGAGGGCGCCGGCCATGTCGTCGCCACCCAGGCGACGTGGTGGCAGGGCAAGGCCCTGGCGGCGGGCCGCGCAATCCACGCCTCACTGTTCGGCCGCATCGCCGCGGGTGCCGAGAACCCGGACCCCGGTCACTACAGCAGCGAAGTCGCGGTCGTCACCGGTGCGTCGAAGGGTTCGATCGCCGCGTCGGTCGTGGCGCGTCTGCTCGACGGCGGTGCCACCGTGATCGCGACGACGTCCAAGCTGGACGATGACCGGCTCGCGTTCTATCGCAACCTCTACCGCGACCACGCCCGGTTCGGCGCGACGCTGTGGGTGGTCGCGGCCAACATGGCCTCCTACTCCGACATCGACGCCCTGGTTGAATGGGTCGGTACCGAGCAGAGTGAAAGCCTTGGGCCGCAGTCGATCCACATCAAGGACGCCCAGACCCCGACGCTGCTGTTCCCGTTCGCGGCACCGCGGGTGGCCGGCGACCTGTCGGAGGCCGGTTCGCGGTCCGAGATGGAGATGAAGGTGCTGCTGTGGGCCGTACAGCGGCTGATCGCCGGCCTGTCCAAGATCGGCGCCGAGCGCGACATCGCGTCACGGCTGCATGTCGTGCTGCCGGGCTCGCCCAACCGCGGAATGTTCGGCGGTGACGGCGCCTACGGCGAGGCCAAGTCCGCGCTGGACGCCCTGGTGAGCCGCTGGCACGCGGAATCCTCGTGGGCCGCGCGAGTCAGCTTGGCGCACGCGCTGATTGGCTGGACCCGCGGCACCGGGCTGATGGGTCACAACGACGCCATCGTCACCGCCGTCGAGGAGGCCGGTGTCACCACCTACTCCACCGACGAGATGGCCGGGATGTTGCTGGCGCTGTGCGATGTGGAGTCGAAGGTGGCCGCGGCCGGCAAGCCGATCGAGGCGGACCTGACCGGCGGTCTCGGCGACGTCGAAATCGACATGGCGGAGTTGGCCGCCAAGGCCCGCGAGGAGATGTCCTCGGAGGCAGTCGAAGACGACCAGCCGGCAGCGGGCACCATCGCCGCGCTGCCGTCCCCGCCGCGCGGATTCACCCCGGCGCCGCCGCCGGAATGGGCCGACCTTGATCTCGACCCGGCCGACCTCGTGGTGATCGTCGGCGGCGCCGAACTCGGCCCGTACGGATCGTCGCGCACCCGCTTCGAGATGGAGGTCGACAACGAGCTGTCGGCCGCGGGTGTCCTCGAGCTGGCCTGGACCACCGGGTTGATCCGCTGGGAGGACGACCCCCAACCGGGTTGGTATGACACGGCTTCCGGTGACCTGATCGACGAGGCCGACCTGATCGAGCGCTACCACGACATCGTCGTCGAGCGCTGCGGCATCCGGGAGTTCGTCGACGACGGCTCGATCGACCCGGACCACGCGTCGCCGCTGCTGGTGTCGGTGTTCCTGGACAAGGACTTCGCGTTCGTCGTCTCGTCGGAGGCCGACGCCCGCGCGTTCGCCGAATTCGACCCCGAGCACACGGTGATCCGGCCGGTGCCCGAGTCGAGCGACTGGCAGGTTATCCGCAAGGCCGGCACCGAGATTCGGGTGCCGCGCAAGAACAAGCTGTCGCGCGTCGTCGGCGGCCAGGTCCCGACGGGCTTCGACCCGACCGTGTGGGGCATCAGCGCGGACATGGCCAGTTCCATCGACCGCCTTGCGGTGTGGAACATCGTCGCCACCGTCGACGCGTTCCTGTCCGCCGGATTCAGTCCGGCCGAAGTGATGCGCTATGTGCACCCGAGCCTGGTGGCCAACACCATGGGCACCGGCATGGGTGGCGGCAGCTCGATGCAGACGATGTACCACGGAAACCTGTTGGGCCGTAACAAGCCGAACGACATCTTCCAGGAAGTGCTGCCGAACATCGTTGCCGCGCACGTGGTTCAGTCCTACATCGGCAGTTACGGCTCGATGATTCACCCGGTCGCCGCGTGCGCGACGGCCGCGGTGTCGGTCGAGGAGGGCGTCGACAAGATCAAGCTGGGCAAGGCCGAGATGGTCGTGGCCGGCGGTATCGACGACCTGACGCTGGAAGGCATCATCGGCTTCGGAGACATGGCGGCCACCGCCAGCACCGAGATGATGCGCGACCGCGGCATCACGGACTCGAAGTTCTCGCGGCCCAACGACCGTCGGCGGCTCGGCTTCGTCGAGGCCCAGGGTGGCGGCACCATCCTGCTGGCGCGCGGTGACCTGGCGCTGAAGATGGGTCTGCCGGTGCTCGCGGTGGTGGGCTTCGCGCAGTCCTTCGGCGACGGCGTGCACACCTCCATCCCGGCCCCCGGCCTGGGTGCGCTCGGTGCGGGCCGCGGCGGCAAGGAGTCGCCGCTGGCACGAGAACTGGCCAAGTTGGGTGTTGGCGCCGACGACATCGCGGTGATCTCCAAGCACGACACGTCGACGCTGGCCAACGATCCCAACGAGACCGAGCTGCACGAGCGCCTCGCCGACTCGCTGGGACGCTCGCAGGGTGCTCCGCTGTTCGTCGTGTCGCAGAAGAGCCTCACCGGGCACGCCAAGGGTGGTGCCGCGGTCTTCCAGATGATGGGGCTGTGCCAGATGCTGCGCGACGGAGTGATCCCACCGAACCGCAGCCTGGACTGCGTCGACGACGAGCTGTCCGGATCGGCCCACTTCGTCTGGGTGCGCGACACCTTGCGCCTCGGCGGGAAGTTCCCGCTCAAGGCCGGCATGCTGACCAGCCTCGGGTTCGGTCACGTGTCCGGGCTGGTCGCGCTGGTGCACCCGCAGGCGTTCATCGCGACGCTGGACCCCAGCGAACGCGAGGACTACCAGCGGCGGGCGGACGCGCGCCTGCTGGCCGGTCAGCGCCGGTTGGTGTCGGCCATCGCCGGCGGCGAACCGATGTACCAGCGGCCGCCGGACCGTCGTTTCGACCACAGCGCGCCGGAGAAGCGCCAGGAGGCATCGATGCTGCTGAACCCGGTCGCGCGACTGGGCGATGACGAGGCCTATGAGGTGCCTGCCGGATGACTTTGGCGATCGGTTAACCTGGCCAGCCATGGGCATTGTCGGTGTGGGGATCGATCTCGTCTCCATTCCGGATTTCGCCGACCAGGTTGACCAACCGGGAACGGTGTTCTCCGAGACATTTACGCCGGGTGAGCGTCGCGACGCCTCCGACAAGAGTTCGTCGGCGGCGCGTCACCTGGCGGCACGATGGGCCGCGAAGGAAGCCGTGATCAAGGCGTGGTCCGGTTCGCGGTTCTCCCAGCGGCCGATCCTGCGCGAGGACATCCACCGCGACATCGAAGTCGTCACCGACATGTGGGGACGGCCGCGGGTGCGGTTGACCGGAGACATCGCCACGCATCTGGCCGACGTCACGATCCATGTGTCGCTGACTCACGAAGGGGATACCGCGGCCGCGGTCGCGATTCTCGAAACGCAGTGACTAGCCTCGAAACCATGAGCGATCTGGTTGAGCGCGTCCGTGACGTCCTACCGTCGGTGCGCCGCGATCTCGAGGACCTGGTCCGGATCGAATCGGTATGGGCCGATCCGGGCCGTCGCGACGAGGTGCATCGCAGCGCGCAGGCAGTGGCGGATCTGTTGTCCCAGGCCGGTTTTGGCGACGTGCGCATCGTCAGCGAGGGCGGCGCCCCGGCCGTCATCGCCCAGCATCCCGCACCCGTCGGCGCGCCTACCGTGCTGCTGTACGCCCACCACGACGTGCAGCCCGAGGGCGACCGCGACCAGTGGGCGTCGCCACCGTTCGAGCCCACCGAGCGCGACGGACGGTTGTATGGGCGCGGCAGCGCCGACGACAAGGCCGGTATCGCAACGCATTTGGCCGCATTCCGGGCGCACGGCGGTCAACCGCCGGTCGGCGTGACGGTCTTCGTCGAAGGCGAAGAGGAATCCGGCTCGCCGTCGTTGGGGCGCCTGCTCGCCGCGCACAAGGACGCGTTGGCCGCCGACGTGATCGTCATCGCCGACTCGGACAACTGGAGCACCGAAACCCCGGCGCTGACAGTCACGCTCCGCGGCCTGGTCGACTGCGTGGTCGAGGTCGCGACCCTCGACCACGGCCTGCACTCGGGTATTTGGGGCGGCGTGGTGCCCGACGCGCTGAGCGTGCTGGTCCGACTGCTGGCCAGCCTGCACGACGACGACGGAAACGTGGCCGTCGCGGGCTTGCACGAAAGCACCGCCGCAGCGGTGGATTACCCGCCCGAGCGGGTGCGCGCCGACTCCGGTCTGCTGGAGGGGGTTTCCGAGATCGGCTCGGGTTCGGCGCCGCAGCGGCTATGGGCCAAGCCCGCGATCAGCGTGATCGGCATCGACACCACGCCGATCGACAAGGCGTCGAACACGCTGATCCCGCGGGCGCGCGCCAAGATCAGCATGCGGGTCGCCCCCGGCGGCGACGCGGCCGCACATCTGGACGCGTTGATCGCGCACCTGCAACAGCACACCCCGTGGGGCGCCCAGCTCAGCGTCACCCGCGGCGACATCGGTGAGCCGTACGCCATCGATGCCAGCGGCAGCGTCTACGACGCGGCGCGAGCAGCGTTCCGGCAGGCGTGGGGTGTCGACGCGATCGACATGGGCATGGGCGGCTCGATCCCGTTCATCGCCGAGTTCGCCGAGGCTTTCCCACAGGCGAAAATCCTGGTGACCGGGGTGGAAGACCCAGCGACGCAGGCTCATAGCATCAACGAGAGCCTGCACTTGGGCGTGCTGGAACGCGCGGCCATCGCCGAGGCCCTGCTGTTGGCGAATCTGGCTTAGCTCGACGCCACTGTTAGTCGTCGGCGATCCCCGGTGCGCTGAGCGCCGCGACGGTGTCTTCCCGTTGCAGCACCGAGCGCGCGGCGACCGCGAATTGGTTGAGTTTGGCGATGACGGTTTGCCCTTCCGGCTGGTGCCCCCAGATGCTGATGCCCTGGTGCGTGGTGGGGTTCCAGGTGGACTCGTCGACGACGATCGGGTTCCAACCGACCTCCCACTCGAATCCCGACGGCGTCACCGCGTAGTAGGACAGCTCCTTGTCGTTGGTGTGCTGGCCGACCGACAGCGCGATGCCGAAGCCCAGTTCCTTGACGCGCCGATAGGAAGCGACCATGTCGTCGAGTGTGGCGACCTGGATGTTGACGTGCTGGACTCGGGTGCGAATCGGGTTGAGCGGCAAAGCGTTTACCGCCGCGATTGCCACGGAATGGTGTCGTTCGTTGACCCGGAGGAATCGGATCTTGAACTTCATTCCGCTGATCGTTTCGTCGATGTAGTCCGAAAGCCGCGCGTCGAACACGTGGTTGTAGTAGCCGCGTACTTGGTGTGGCTTCTTGGTCGTGAGGGCCACGTGGCCCATTCCGCCTGCGCCGGTGACGAATCCGTTCCCCGGTATGTCCAGGGACAGCGGCGCGGTACGGGCGGTGGTGTAGATCTCCTGTGCGAGTCCGTTCGGACCAGGGAACCGCAGGAAGCGCTCGACACCGCGCAGCTTCTCTTCTTCTTCGGTGCCCTCGACGCTGGGCACCCCGTGGTCGGCGATGCGACGGCCGATCTCGTCGAACGTCGAGTGGCCGTCGAGCTGCCAGCCCAGCGCGACGACATCCTCGGCCGGCCCCCGTCGTAGCAGCACGCGACATTCGTTGTCGTCGAGGCGGAATCGGACGGTGTCGGGGGCCAGCTCGTCGAGGTGCATGCCGATCGCGTCGCGGCCGAAGCGTTTCCAGTCGCTGACCTTGTTGGTCTCGATCACGACATAACCCAGATGCACGTTGCCGAACACCGAAGATGATTGTGTGGCAGACATATTGAGTGTTAGCCCTTCAGAAAGGCGGTGGTGACCGCGTTGAACAGTGCGGCGCGCTCCCACTGCACCCAGTGCCCGGTGCGCGCTGCGAGTAGGACGTCGGCGTTGGGCATCCGGTCGGCCAGCATCGCGGCGCCACTGGGTTTGTTGACCTTGTCGTCGCGTCCCCAGACGATCAGCGTCGGCGTCGAGAGGCTGCCGAGTCTGCGGTCGCGGGTGAAGTCCATCCGCCACAGGGTGCGCAAACCGGACGGGCGCTGCAGGGGCGGGTTGGCAACGACCTCGGGATCGATCGACGCCTGGTAACGGGACTCGATCAGCGCGTCGGGCACCGCATCCGCGTCATAGACCAGGTAGGAGCGAATGAACGTGCGCAGCTTCTGCAGGCTTGGTCCGTCGCCGCCGTAGTAACCCAGCAAATTTTTCAGACCGGCGCTGGGCAGTCCGCGGGTGGTTCCGACGCCACCCGGACCCATCAGCACGAGCTTGTCGACGCGGTCCGGGGTGTCCAGCGCCAGCCGCAGCGCGCACGCACCGCCGTAGGAATTGCCGACCAGATGCGCGCGTTTGATGCCGAGCTCGTCGAGCATGCCGCGGATATGAACGGCGAGGTATCCGAACGGATCTCGCCGGTCGACGCCCTTGCTGGAGCGGCCGTAACCCGGCATGTCCGGAACCAGCACGCGGAACTGCGCGGCGAGGGCGTCGACGTTGCGGGCGTAGTTCGACATGCCCGACGCGCCCGGGCCGCCCCCGTGCAGCAGGACGACGGCAGGGCCGGTGCCGCTCTCGGCGACGAAGATCTCTTTGCCGTTGACGCGTACGGTGTGTTCGGTGATGGTGCCGATACTCATTGTGTTCCTTAAGGTTTGAGGCCGGCCGGCGGCGGGGGCAGAGGTTGGCGGTCACTGGCGCCCGCGTAGATGAAACCGTCGGGCCGAACGGCCACCACCGAGGCGCCCTTCTTGCCGAGCCAGGCGATCAGCGACCCGTCAGTGTCGACGACGCAGTCCGCGCGAGGAGCGGTTCCGGGCGGGGCGACCTGCAGGACGGGTACGTCCGCCGCCCGCCAGTCCAGCCATTGGGCCGCGCGCCCGGTGTGCAGTACGGTCCAGCGGCCGCCGAGCATGTCATCGAGGCGCACGTTGTCGCCCTTTTCATCGAGGACGCACGGTTGTGGGATGAGCCAGCCGACCGCCCCGTTTCCGTTGCGCGCCAACAAACCGTCGTGATAGCGCGCGTCGGGCAGCCAGCGGTGATCGCGCAACCAGGTGGTGAAATACGGCACCCTGCTGGCGGTGCGGAGCACGTGATTGCGCATCGCCGCCCGGAACCGATTGCGCTGGATGATGAGGTTGCCGGTCTTGACCGCGCGGTTGGTCACCTCTTTCACATGGGGTAGGCGCTCGGCCTGGTAGGTGTCGAGAACGGACTCCGGCAGCGACCCGTGCAGCACCGCCCCCAGCTTCCAGCACAGGTTCGCCACATCGCGCACGCCCGCGCACATACCTTGGCCGATCCACGGGGGCATCGCGTGCGCCGCGTCTCCGGCCAGAAAGATCCGGCCCGCTCGCCACCGGTCGGCGAAGCGGACATGGTGGCTGTAGCAAGCGAAGCCGAGGATCTGCACGTTCTCCGGCGATATTCCCTGGCGGCTCAACACCTTCCAGATCGCCTCCTCCGACAGCAGATCGCGTTCGTCTTCCTCGTCGCGTACCGGGAACTCCCAGCGGTGGTGTCCCAGCGGGGTGGGGCAGTCGACGGTGGGCCGATCGGGATTGCAGTGGAAGCGAAGCCGGTCGTGGCCGGGCCATTCCCGGAGCACTTTGGTGTCGATGACGATCCAGCGCTCGGCATAGGTCCGGCCGCTGAACCCGACACCCAGCTGGGCACGGGTGGCGCTTGACCCGCCGTCGGCGGCGATCACGTAGGAGGCCCGCACGCGGCGGAACCCGTCAACCGAGAGGTCGGCCAGCAGCAATTCGACGCCGTCTTCCTGCGGGATGAGCCGCAGGCATTCGTGGTTGAGCAGGACGGACACGTTGGGGAAGCGGTCGACCCCATCGCGCAGCACCTTCTCCAGCGCGGGTTGATAGATGAACTGCTGCGGCGGGTGGCCGTTGCCCCGCGAGACGGGCAGCAGCCTGACGAACGGCACTCCGTTGGCGTCGACGAACGCTGCCCCGGAGCCGGGTTGCATGTCGGCGTTGAGGCGATCGGCGAGCCCGATCTGTTGCCAGATGCGGACAACTTCCTCGTCGGTCGAGATGGCCCGCGCACGGGCATAGATGTCGGGGTCGCGTTCCACCACCACGACATTGAGACCCAGTTGGCCTAACAGGTTCGCCGCGGTGCAGCCCACCGGTCCGTAGCCGACGATCGCCACGTCATAGGTTTTTTGGTCAGCCATGTCGACCCTCTTCGCCGATTGTTAATGTAGCGATCCATACAGTAAGCTTTTGTAGCGTGACCGTCAACACCCCCGAGGAGGCACCGTGACGGAAGGCCCCGGCGCAGCCGAACCGCGCGCCCGCAGACGCACCCGCAGCAACGGGGAGCAGTCGCGCGAGCGCATCCTCGATGCGGCGACCGAGGTCGCCACCGAACGCGGCTACGAGGGCACGACGATCTCGCTGGTCAGCAAGAAAAGCGGCCTGCCCCCGACGTCCATCTACTGGCACTTCGCCGACAAGGACGATCTGATAGCCGCGGTCATCGAGCGCAGTTTCGGCCGGTGGCTCGCCGCGCTGGACCTCCCGGGCGGCGCCATGGTCCGGGCGCGGGTGGTCGAACTCGGGACGCAGGTGGCCAAGGCGCTGTTGGATGCGCCCGACTTCATCCGCCTGGGACTGATGCTCGCGCTGGAGCGGCGCCCGATCGAGCCGCGCGCCCGCGCGATGTTTCTCGAAGTGCGCGACCGGGCGTTTGCCCGGTTCGAGACGATGGTGCGCGACGTCGCGCCCGAACTCGACGAGGAGAGCGTGCGACTGCTGACCACTTACGCGATCGCCGGTGCCGACGGGCTGTTTATCGCCAAGGAGATCGGCGGCGACTCGGTGGATCTGCTCAAGCTGTTCGAACTGCACGCCCGCCTGGTCTTCGAGTCGGCGACTCAGCTGTTGGGATCCGGGGACCTCAGATGACCGATGTGTTTGCTGCGGACCCGCAGCTGGAGGCGGCGGCCCAGCGGTTGTACGCCGCACAGGTGAGCGGTGACCCGATTCCGCCGCTGACCGAGTCGTACCCCAATTTTGATGTGGCTCAGGCCTATTCGGTTCAGCGGTGTAATCTGGCTCGTCACGTCGGTGCGGGTGCGCGGCTGCGCGGCCACAAGATCGGGCTGACCTCGGCCCCCATGCAAAGCCTGCTGGGCGTCAATGAGCCCGACTTCGGCTACGTCCTGGACACGATGATGGTGGCCGATGGGACGACGGTGCCCAGGGGTGATTTCTGCGCACCGCGGGTGGAGCCCGAGGTGGCATTCCTGCTGCGGGCGCCGTTGCGCGGTCCGGGGGTGACGGCCGGCGAGGTGCTGGCGGCCACCGAAGCGGTGGCCGCGGCGCTGGAAGTTGTCGACAGCCGCATCGCCGATTGGCGGATCAGCCTGGCGGACACCGTCGCCGACAACGCCAGCTCGGGCGCGGTGGTGCTGGGCAGCTGGGTGCCGATCTCGGACGCGCCGCGGCTGCCCGACACCACCGCGGCGCTGTACCTCAACGATGCGCTCGTCGAAACCGGGCAGGGCACCGCCGTGATGGGGGACCCGGGCCGTGGCCGTCGCGTGGCTGGCCAACGCCCTGTCGGAGTACGGAACCGCGATCGAGGCGGGGCAATTCGTGATGTCCGGCTCCTACACCACCGCCGCGTTCGTGCACGCCGGCGATCGGGCATCGGCGACGATCATCGGCCTCGGCACCGTCGGCCTCAGTTTCGCGTAGACCGAAAGGAAACCCCATGGCCAGTCCGGCATTTCCCGTGGCGATCATCGGTTCGGGCAACATCGGCACCGACCTCATGCTCAAGATCCTGCGCAGCGACGGACCGCTGAGCATGGCGGCGATGATCGGCATCGACCCGGCCTCGGAAGGACTGGCGCGGGCGAAACAACTTGGCGTGCCGACGTCCTCCGACGGTGTTGACGGGTTGCTCGCCCTTCCCGGCTTCGACCAGATTCGGTTGGTCTTCGACGCCACGTCCGCCGAGGCTCACCTCAGGCACTGGGAGGCGTTGCGCCACAATGGGGTACGCGTGCTCGACCTCACCCCGGCGGCCGTCGGCCCGTTCTGTGTTCCGGTGGTCAATCTCGAAGACCACATCGATTCACCGAACCTCAACATGGTGACGTGCGGCGGGCAGGCGACGGTGCCGATCGTCGCCGCGGTGAACCAGGTGGCACCAGTGTCCTACGCCGAGATCGTGTCGTCGATCTCGTCACGGTCGGCCGGGCCCGGTACCCGCGCGAACATCGACGAGTTCACCGAGACCACCGCCACCGCATTGCAAGTGGTCGGCGGCGCCCAGCGGGGCAAAGCGGTCATCGTCCTCAACCCGGCCGATCCGCCGATCCTGATGCGCAACACCGTGTACTGCCTGGTCGAGGGTGATTGCGACCAGGTCGCCATCGAGGCGTCCATCGCCGCGATGATCGAGCGGGTCCAGCGCTACGTGCCCGGCTACCGACTCAAGCAGCCGGTGCAGTTCGAGACCTTCGGTCCCGACAACCCGCTCTCCATTCCCGAGACCGGAAAGTTCATCGGCACCAGGATCACCAGCCTGCTCCAGGTGACCGGCGCTGCCGACTATCTGCCCGCCTATGCCGGAAACCTCGACATCATGACCTCCGCGGCGCTGGCCACCGCGAAAAGCATTGCGGCACAAACGATGGCAAAGGCGGGTGTGTGACCATGAATACGACCGAGCAGCTCTACATCAGTGACGTCACCCTGCGTGACGGAATGCACGCGGTGCGCCACCAATACACGCTGCGACAGGCCGCCGACATCGCTGCGGCGCTCGACGCCGCGGGGGTGGACTCGATCGAGGTCGCCCACGGCGACGGGCTCGGCGGGTCCAGCTGTGTCTACGGGTTTGGTGCACACACGGATCTGGAGTGGATCGAGGCGGTCGCCGCCGTGGTGCACCGCGCCAAGGTCGCGACGCTGGTACTGCCGGGAATCGGCACCATCCGGGACCTCGCCGCGGCACACCGGGCGGGCGCCGGCGTGGTGCGGGTTGCCACCCACTGCACCGAGGCCGACATTTCGGCACACCACATCTCGGCCGCCCGCGACCTGGGCATGGACACCGTCGGCTTCTTGATGATGAGCCACCTGACCACTCCGCAGGCGCTGGCCGAGCAGGCCGCGCTGATGGAGAGCTACGGCGCCGGCTGCGTGTACGTCGTCGACTCCGGCGGCGCCATGACCATGCGCGACGTCGCCGAGCGCGTCGACGCGGTGCGCCAAAGGCTCTGCGCGGAAACCGAAGTCGGTATCCACGCTCACCACAACCTGTCGCTCGGCGTGGCGAATTCCATGGTGGCCGTCGAGCATGGGTGCCGCCGCGTCGACGCGTCGCTGGCCGGCATGGGCGCCGGTGCGGGCAACGCCCCGCTGGAGGTCTTCATCGCGGCCGCGACCCGGATGAATTGGCAGCACGGCTGCGATCTCAACGCCCTCGAGGATGCCGCCGACGACCTGGTCCGCCCCCTTCAGCAGCGTCCCGTGCGCGTCGATCGCGAGACGCTCACCCTCGGCTATGCCGGGGTGTACTCCAGCTTCCTGCGCCATGCGGAGGCCGCGGCCGAGCGGTTCGGGGTGGACGCACGCGCGCTGCTCGTCGAGGCCGGGCGTCGCGGCATGGTCGGCGGCCAGGAGGACATGCTGGTCGACATCGCCCTGGATCTGTCGGACGCGGCGGCGCATTGACCGTCGTCGCAACAGCTTTCGGCACCCTCACGCATCGTCCAGGATGGGAAAGAGCAGTTCCCGAGCCAGCAGCTGCAGGGCCGCTGCGAGCGGGATCGCCACCAGCGCTCCCACGACGCCCAACCACGCCGCGCCCAGCAGCACGGCGACCACGGTGACGCCGGCCGGCACGCGCACGGCGCGGCCGATGATTTTGGGGGTCAACAGGTAATCCTCACCAAGCCGGAAGCCCATGTAGAAGGCGACCGTCGCGATGGCGACCGGGATGGAGACGCTGAGCGCCACCGCGGTGACGATGAATCCGCCGACCGTTGAGCCGTAGGGGAAGAGGTCCAAGATGGCCACGACCACGCCCAGCAGGACCGCGTAGGGGACATCGAGAAGCAGACACCACACGAACGTCGCGAACCCCGCGATGATCGACGTCAGCACGTTCCCGAAGAGATATGCGCCGAACTTGGCCACCACCGCGTCGCCGATCAGGATCGCGCGCGGACGCCGGGAGTTGGGCATCAGCCGGTAGAAGCCGGTGCGGATGCGACGCATATCGGCCAGGAAGTAGACGGTGAGCATGGCCACGATGCCGACGTGGGACACGACCCCGAACACCTGCGACCCGGTGTGCACGATCCCCGCGACGGTGAAGCGGCCGGACCCGTTGGCCAGCTCGGTGATGCGCTGCTGCAGGTGGACGCGCTCGTCGATCCGGCCGATCAGCGACGAACGGTCGTGGGCGTGCTGCAGGTAATGCGGCAGTTGCTCGGCGAGCTGGCGTGCCTCCTGCACGAGCGGGGGAATAGTGGCGGCCAAGGTCCCGGCAATCAGGGCGAACACCAGGGTCACCACGACGGCCACCGCCGCCCAGCGCGGCACCTTGCGGTTGACCAGCCACGACACGGCGGTCTCGAGTCCGAGCGCGAAAAACATCGCGACGCCGATCAATACCAACACCGACGACATCGCGCCGAGCACGCGGACCGCGCCGTAGGTCACGGCCACGCCGGCCGATGCGGTCAATCCGACGACGAACGGGGAGCGCCGGTCGAATCGTTCGCCGCGCTGGCCGAATTGGTGTTCGTGGGAACGCAATCGCTCGGCGCGCTGTTCGGCGTCGGCGATCGGTCCCTCGTCGTCACTGTGCGGCTGTCCGACCAAGGGGTGATGACCTCGATCGCCGAGGTGGGCCGGTGGCTCTGCGTTGCCACCACCACGTGCACCCCGCGGGCGCGGATCGGTCCCGCGTCCATGATCACCGCTCATGTCGCCGGAGTCTGTAGCCGTGGCCGGTGATTCACAAGGGGACTTGTGCCCTAGGTCGGGCATTCACGCCAAGCGCACGGTATAGACGTCACCCGTCTTGGCGCCAAGACACGATGTTGTTGTTACCCGTCTTGTTGATCGTTGGGGACCCGGAACGGTAAGTGATCGCGTTGTCGTCGCCGAAAGCACTGATGATGTCGGCGCTGTCGACGGTGACGTGATTCGCGCTTCCGGAGACGTCAAGCCTGCGACAGTGGCCGGTGACGGTATAGGTGTTGTTGTCACCTTCCAGCCTGAGGTTTCCGCCGTTGCAGTCGATCGTGTCCTTAGCTCCGCCATTGATCATCGTGAGATTTCCGTGCACGGTGGTGCCGGAGTAATGGCTGACGAGGGCCGCGATCGCGAACACCGCCGCGAACGCGCCCACCAACACCACCCGACCACGGGGGGTGTTCGCCAGCCTCGCGACGTCCCCAACCCACCGGAGGACTACCCGGCCGCTGCTTGACGTTCCGGACGAATGCGGAGCGCCCCCGGACGGCTGCCCCGCGCCGCGCTCCAGGTCGCGTATGTATTCCTCTGGGTCTCGCTTCTCTGGGTCTTCTTCCGGGGCCATGACTCGATATTCCGCTCTGCAATTCGGTTTTGGTGTGATTACGCCGGGTCGCGGTATTTCACGGCCAGGGGAACCCGGGTGCCGGCGGTGGTACGTCGGCCGGGTTGGCCTCCTCGAAGTGATACACCGGGCCGGACGGGCCGTTGGTCACGGTGACGGCGAACCAGTGGCACACACTCAAGTCGAATCCCGGCGGTATCGGAACGGTGTATCCCCATTTCTGACCGGGGCAGTAATGCCAATAAGACGGCCCAGCCTGGGCAGGTGCGGCCAGGCCCAGGCCGGCCACGGCTACACCGCCAGAGATCAGCGCGCCCGCAACGATCCGGCCGAAAGCCCGAGGTGTATTCATCGATAGTCCCTTTGATGTCAATTGCGCCGTCCGTCAGGTGATCCATTACCGAAATTCTGGCGATCGCCGGCGGCTACCGATCCCAATCGAAATCCAGAATGGCTTTGTAGACGGACCGTCTCGTCGCATACTGCTTTCTACAGGCAGCCACTCGTCCGCAGGAGAGGCCACGGTGACTACGGAAGACACCCGGACCGGCAAGGCAGCGAAGGCCGGCAAGCCCCACCGTTACCACTTTGATCGCCACACCCCGGAGTACCGCGAGCGGTTCACCGCGATCACCGAGGAGATGCACGCCACCTGCCCGCTGGCGTGGACGGACACCTATGACGGGCATTGGGTGGCCGCGGGCAGCCGGGAAGTCTTCGAGCTCGCCCGATGCCCGCACGTGTCCAACGACCACGACGTGACCGGCGACGGCACCGGCTATAAGGGCATCACGATTCCGACGCTCCCGCAGGGCACCGGCGTCCGTGGCGGCATGCTGGAGATGGACGAACCCGAACACTCCCGCTACCGCAGCATCCTCAACCCCTACCTGTCGCCGGCGGCCGTCAAGCGCTGGAAGCCGTTTGTCGACGAGATCGTGCGGGCGAGCATCGACGAGAAAATCGAAGGAGGGCGGATCGACTTCGTCGACGATCTCGCGAACGTCGTGCCCGCCGTCTTGACCCTGGCGATGATGGGCGTTCCGCTGAAGAAGTGGCAGCTCTATTGCGAGCCGGCCCACGCCAATGTTTACACCCCCGCCGATTCCCCGGACGCCCCAAGGGTTTTGGAGCAGACGATGGCGATGGGCATGGACCTGTTCAACCACCTCCTGGAGATCCGCGAGAACCCGCGCCCCGGCCTGGTGGATGCGTTGGCAAGGCTTCAGATCGACGGTGAACCCGCCCCCGACAGCGAGCTGCTCGGAATGCTCGGCTTGATCATCGGCGGAGGGTTCGACACAACGACCGCGCTGACCGCGCACGCGCTCGAATGGCTAGGCGAAAATCCCGAACAGCGCGCACTGCTCCGGGAAGAATCCGAAACGCTGCTCGACTCGGCGACCGAGGAGTTCCTGCGGTACTTCACGCCCGCGCCGGGGGACGGTCGCACGATCGCCGCCGATCTGGAAATAGCGGGCACACATTTCAAGGAGGGCGATCGCCTGTGGTTGTCCTGGGCGATGGCCAACCGCGACCCCGCGGTGTTTCCGGAGCCGAATCGGTTGGACCTCGGCCGTAAGAACAACCGGCACTTCAGCTTCGGCCTCGGCATCCACCGCTGCATCGGCTCCAACGTCGCGCGCGTCGTGTTCAAGTCGATGCTCACGGCGGTGCTCGACCGGATGCCCGACTACCGCTGCGACCCCGAGGGCACCGTGCACTATCCGACCATCGGCGTGATTCAGGGCATGCAGCATCTGCCGGCCACCTTCACCCCCGGAAGGCGGCTGGGGCCGGGGCTCGACGAGACGCTGCAGAAGCTGCAGCGGGTCTGCGACGACCAGGGATGCGCGCGGCCCATCACCGAGCACACGGCGGCAGCCGTCATCGGCTAGACGGACAGGTCGCGACGCAGCTTGGCGACGTGGCCGGTGGCCTTGACGTTGTACTGCGCGATCGCGATCTTGCCCTTGTCGTCGACGACGAACGTCGAACGGATGACTCCGGTGACGGTCTTGCCGTACATCTGCTTCTCGCCGTAGGCGCCGTAGGCCGTCAGCACCTTGCGCTCGGGATCGGACAGCAGCGGGAACGTCAGCCCCTCGGCGTCGCGGAACTTGGCCAGCTTCTCCGGCTTGTCGGGGGAGATCCCGACGACGTCGAGGCCGGCCTCGTTGAGCTCGGCCAGGCTGTCGCGGAAGTCGCAGGCCTGCTTGGTGCACCCCGGCGTGGAAGCGGCCGGGTAGAAGTACACAACGACCCGGCGGCCCTTGTAGTCGGCCAGCGATACTTTGTTGCCGTCGGCGTCGGGCAGGCTGAAGGCGGGCGCTTTATCGCCCGGCGCCAGCCGCGTGGTCTCGGTCAACGTGGGTCCTTTCTGTTCCCGGCGCGCTGGGGTCAAGGCCAGCTGATCTAGGGTAGTTCCTCAGGTGCACCACGCCGACGAGGACTTGGAGGACAGGACCGTGGCCGACCGGGACCCCGAAGCCATCAAGCAGGAGATCGACCTCGCCCGCGACCAGCTCGCGGCGACCGTCGACTCACTCGCCGAGCGTGCCAACCCTCGCCGCCTGGCCGACGACCTCAAGATCCGGGTGATCGGATTCGTCACCAAGCCCGCGGTTGCCGCTTCACTGGCGGGCGTCGGGGCGCTGGTCGTCATCGTGGTGGTACGCCGGGTCAGGAATCGCTGACCGCGGCTGAGGCCACCGCGGCCGTTGATTGCGATCAGCGGGATCCGATTGGGTAGGGCGGGCGATCCTTATCGTGGCGCAACGTCACGTCCTTAGCCGGAAAGCACCTGCGTAACAGTACCTTTCAACGCTCGATCCTGCCTTTGGGTAACCGCGCGACCCTTGGTTGCCGTGGGCGACACCACAACCCGTCGCGTGGACAGCGCGGCCTGCCTATGGCAGCGTCGGGCTGGCGAAAGGACGATCACGGTGGCGACTGGCACGGTGCGAATAGTAGACGGCCACAAGCGTTTTGGGTCCGACAGCCATGCACTTGCCAGTATCGACCTGACCATCGACGACGGCGATTTTCTCGCGATCCTGGGACGAAGCGGCAGCGGCAAGTCCACCTTGCTCCGGGTGATCGCCGGCCTGGAGACGCTCACATCGGGAATCGTCGAATGGTCTTCGGGCAACGGGGTAACGCGCCCGCACACCGGGGTCGTATTTCAGCAGCCCCTGCTGATGCCGTGGCTGACGGCCGGCGAAAACGTGGTGTTCGCCGGACGATTCGCCGCCAACCGCAAGTCGTTTGAACCCGAGTACGCCCGCGAACTGCTAAGACGTTTCGACCTGCAGCGGGTGGCGCATCAATACCCTGACCAGCTCTCCGGCGGACAGGCTCAGCGAGTGTCGATCATCCGGGCCGTTGCCACCCGGCCGCGGCTGTTGCTGCTGGACGAGCCGTTCAGTGCCCTGGACCCCGCCATCCGCGGCGACTTGCAGACCTGGTTGGCCGACCTCGCCGCCGAATTGGGCATCACCGTCGTCCTGGTCACCCATGACGTCGACGAGGCGCTGCAGTTGGCCAGCCGCATCGTGCTGCTCGGTGCGGACGGGCGGATCCGCCGGGAATGGCGGCCGGACAGCGGCAACGAGGAACTCCGAGAAGAGATCCTGAGCCATTACCGGGTGACCGACTGATGAGCCCTGCGCTGCTCTCCCGGCGCTCGCTGCTGGCCGGGACGGTCGGCCTGGCCGCGGCGGGGGGCGTGGCCGGATTGGTTGATCTCGCCCGTGCCGCGGCCGTCGACCGGACCAACACCAGCGGTCAACTGCGGATTGGTTACCTGCCCATCACCGACGCCGCGCCGCTGCTGATCGCGCACGCCGCCGGGCTCTATCAGCCGGGTGTGGTCAGTGCGGCCAAGCCGGTGCTGTTCCGCAGCTGGGCGTCGCTGGCCGAGGCGTTCGTCACCCGCCAGGTCGATGCCGTGCACATGCTGATGCCGACCGCGTTGCAGCTGCGCTTCTTGCTGGGCAGCGCGGTGCGCGTGCTGAGCTGGAACCACACCAACGGCTCGGCGTTGACCGTCGCACCGAACATCACCGAAGTCGGGCAGCTGGCCGGAACGCAAGTGGCGATCCCGTTTTGGTGGTCGATCCACAACATCATCCTGCAAGAGCTGCTGCGCGCCCACGACCTGGTGCCGGTGGTGCGCCGAAGTGCCTCGCGCAGTGCCCGGACCGTCGAGCTGATCGTGATGAGCCCGTCAGACATGGTGCCGGCCTTGGCCAACCGATCGATCGGGGGCTACGTGGTGGCCGACCCGTTCAACGCTATGGCCCAGGTGCGCAAGATCGGGCGAATCCACACATTCCTCGGTGACGTGTGGCGCGATCACGCCTGCTGCGTGGTGCTGGCCCACCAGGATCTGATCGACAACCGGCCGCAGGCGGCGGCGTCACTGGTCAACTCGATTGTGCTTGCGCAGCAACGTATTAACGCCGACCGGCCCGCTGCGGCCACTGCGCTGTCGACCGGGGCCTATCTGCCCCAGCCGATACCGGCCATCAAGACCGCACTGACGTACCGCGCCCAGGACTACCATTTCGCCCATCCGGACTGGCAGCCGCAGCGGTTGGGTTTCCAGCCGTTCCCGTTCCCGAGTTTCACGCGGCGGCTGGTCGAGGCCATGCACGACACCGTGGTCGACGGCGACCGGCAATTTCTCAACCGGCTGGATCCCGCCACCGCCCATGCTCAGCTTGTCGACGACAGCTTCGTGCGAACCGCGCTGACCGCCCACGGCGGCCCGCAAAGCTTTGGTCTCCCAACTGATCTGACCCGCGTCGAACAGGTGCAGCCGCTATGACCACCGAAGAGATCCGCTCCGTCGACTCATCGGGTGAAGCCGCGTTGTCCGCGCCCGAGACAACGCCCGGGTGGTCGCCGCTACGGCGTTGGTGGCCGCCGGTGCTGGCGATCGCGGTGGCGGTGGGCATTTGGTGGCTGGGCACTGCCGTGCTGGCCGGCCCGCAATCGCTGTTGCACCAGACCACACCCGGCCGGGTGGCCACGTCGCTGGCCGAGCTCTACAACCGCGGCGTGCTGCTGTCCGACGCCGGGGTCAGCCTGTGGCGCCTGCTGGTCGGATTGCTGGTGGCCGCCGTCATCGGACTTCCCGCCGGATTGCTGATCGGGCTCAACGACGTCGCCGACCGCGCTACGCGTCCGGTCGTGCAGTTTCTGCGGATGATCTCGCCGCTGTCCTGGGCGCCAATATCGGTGGCAATCTTCGGAATCGGCAACCAGCCGGTCATTTTCCTGATTGCCGCGGCCGCGGTGTGGCCGATCCTGATCAACACCGCAGCCGGCGTGCACGCCGTGGACCCGGGGTATCTGCAGGTGGCCAAATCCTTCGGGGCGACCCGAACCGAGCGGCTGACGGTTGTGGTGTTGCCCGCCATCCGGGGCCATCTGCAAACGGGCTTCCGGGTAGCGCTGGGCATCGCGTGGGTGGTGCTGGTGCCGGCCGAAATGCTGGGTGTGCGTTCGGGTCTGGGCTACCAGATCCTCAACGCCCGCGACCAGCTGGCCTACGGCCAGGTGGTCGCGGTGATCGTGGTCATCGGCTTGATCGGATACGTGCTGGATCTCGGTGCGCGACGGCTGTTGTCGTCGCCACGCTAGGCGGTGTCGGATGCCGCGCTGTGCTGCACGTGCACCGGCAGGTCGTCGGCCCACGGCTGGGTGGTGACCATGTCGTCGACGTCGATGTAGCCTCGCTCGAATTCTCCCGTCGCCGCATCGACCAACCGGTATTCCTGCCGCTGTCGCTGGATCGGCTGTGCGTCCAGAATCACCACCCGCACGTCGCCGGGCTCGAAGCCGCAGCGCTGCTGTAGCGCCTCGATCAGGCACTCGTTGTGCATATGGCCGTCGCCGAAGTTCCACCCGAGCACCATCGAGCACAGCACCTCGCCCTCGCACAGGTTGTAGTCGTCCTCGTCGTAACCGGCCAGCGCGCGGTGCACCAGCGTCAGCAGTGCCCGCCCGTGGGTGTTCATCCCGCGGAACGCCAGCGCCAGGTGCAAGGGGATCAGCGTCTCCTCCTTGCTGCCGTACAGCCGCTCGAGTTGCAGGTGCTGCATCGGACCCAGCGCACGGGAGCCGGTGCGGAACTTGTCGTCCACCGCGGGCTTGACGCACCACACGGTGGTGTCCCAGTTGCCGGCGTAGTAGCGCATGCCGGGCAGGAAGGAAACCTTGCGGGGGAAGAGGTTTCCCACCACGACGACCGTCGTGATGACCGCGAACAGCACGACGGGCCACGGGCTGGTCAGGTCCGACAGACCGATTTGTGCGTGGGCCACGAACAGCCACAGCACCCCGAAGATCATGAACACGTTCCACTCGAGCGGTACCCCCATCGGAAACGCCAGCAGGATGTTCAGGTGAAACACGATCATCACGAATGCGGCGATCGCGGTCGGCCAGCCGCCATGAGAGAAGAGCAGCGCCAGAGGCACCAAACCCTCGATCGCCGTTGAGAAGTGCGCGATGAAACCCGACAACGCGCTGGGCCTCAGGTCGTCCGGATAGTGCTTGAACAGCGAGCGTTTGAGCACGCCCGAGGGCAGGAACGGGTTGTTGGCCAGCATCGTCGAGATCACAAACGGGAAGTGTCTGGTGAGTTTCGAGGTGGCTGCGCCTAACCAGATCACCATGAAGACGAGCTTGGCTCCGATGACGATGTCGGCCCCGACGAACAGGAACGCCAGCGCAAGCGGCCCGTACACCTCGGCGCGGGCAGCCAGGAAGATCACCTTGTCGCGCAGGCTGATTGCGGCCAACACCGCGAGGATCGCGATGGTGTGCCACCGCGGCAGCACACCAATTGCCGTGCCCAGAGCCGGAATTGGGCCGGAACCGTCGGACACCAGTGCCATCCCCAGCAATACCAGCAACGCGCCGTAGAGCGTCGCGTCGACCGGGGTCCGGTCGATGCCTTTGGTGAGCGGCACTCGCGTCGGCCAGGGGGGCAACCGGATGGTGCCGGGCCGCAGCCAGTAGAGGATCGACCCCATCGGCGGGAAGTAACGCCCGGCCAGCGGCCCGAAACAACAACCCAGACCGACGACTTCGAACAGCATGGTGAACAGCACGGCCTTCTGGAACACGATCGGCTCCGACCACCACGTACTGACCTCGCCGAAGCCGCCGATGCCCGTGGTGCACCATCCGAAGAACCAGCCGCCGAGGATGTAGAGCGCGATCTTCACGCCGTACATCACATGCATGATCAGCGGAGTGCCGAAACCGTTCTCGGCGACGTGGCGCTGCATCGGGATGATCCGCTCGGCGCGGGGCAGCTTGCTCCATTCGGGAACGTCGACGACGGGCAGGTTTGGCTGGATGAACCCCATGGAGGCTCCTTCGACGCAGCTCGTTGACCAGGGGTGCCAATCGTGCGCCAGGCACCGAGAAAAAACTACTCCGAGCAACCACAGGTTGGAACACACCTTTCCCGGGCCGGCAAGTCCACATGTGCCTGTCCGGCGGTCGCGGAGATCGCCATCGTCACGATGACTTGGCAGGTAGGCTCCCCAAAGCAGTTACGGCGCCGGTGGTCTCACTGGCCTACCACCCAGGAGTAGCAATGGAGTCGCGGTCCACGCCGCGGCCGGCTCCGATCCGGAGCCGGTGTGACGCCGATACGAGACTTGAAGTGCGCCGTCAGGGTTTCGAACCCCGGACCCGCTGATTAAGAGTCAGCTGCTCTACCAACTGAGCTAACGGCGCTTGGTCGACCACGACCGCGTTGCGACTTTAACAGGCATCCCGTCGCGGAACGAAATCGTCGGACCTCCCAGTGTAGAGGCTCTGAGTCGCGTGTTTTGCGGGCTTCGGGCTGCTGACTTAGAGTCACGGGGCTGTTGTTCAAGATCGCTGGTCGGGACAAACCAGCTGAGTTGCCCTGAGCACGGGGCGTAACCCATTAGAATATTCGCAAGTATTCTCCGGTCAGCGGTGACCAGAACATAACCGAGGAATGTGGAAGGTCACTTGATGACGGCTTTGCGCAGACACCGACCATGGCTGGTTATCGCCATGGTCATGTTTGCCGTGGTCGGCGTCGCCTGTAGCGGCAACCACGCCGCCGCGCCGCCGAAGATCATCTTCGACAAGGGCACGCCGTTTGCCGACCTGCTGGTCCCCAAGCTGACCTCCTCGGTGTCGGACGGCGCCGTCGGCGTCACCGTCGACGCGCCGGTCACGGTCAACGTTGCCGACGGTGTGCTGGCGTCGGTCACGATGGTCAACGACAACGGCCGGGCGATCAATGGTCAACTCAGTCCGGATGGACTGCGCTGGTCCACCACCGAGCAGCTCGGCTACAACCGGCACTACACGCTCAACGTCAAGGCGACCGGGCTCGGCGGCGCGGCGAGTCGCCAGATGAGCTTTTCGACCAGTTCGCCCGCACACCTGACGATGCCGTACGTCGCGCCGGGCGATGGCGAGGTCGTCGGCATCGGTGAGCCGGTGGCGATTCGGTTCGACGAGAACATCGCCGACCGCGCCGCCGCGCAGAAGGCGATCAAAATCACCACCAACCCGCCCGTCGAGGGCGCGTTCTACTGGCTGAACAATCGCGAAGTGCGTTGGCGCCCAGAGCATTTCTGGAAGTCGGGAACCGCGGTCGACGTCGCGGTCAACACCTACGGCGTCGATCTGGGCGACGGGATGTTCGGCGAGGACAACGTCAAGACCCACTTCACGATCGGCGACGAGGTCATCTCGACCGCCGACGACAACACCAAGATGGTGACCGTCCGAGTCAACGGTGAGGTCGTCAAAACGATGCCGACGTCGATGGGCAAGGACAGCACCCCGACCGCCAACGGCTTCTACATCATCGGCGGCCGCTACAAGCACATCATCATGGACTCGTCGACCTACGGCGTTCCGGTCAACTCGCCCAACGGATATCGCACCGAAGTCGACTGGGCCACGCAGATGTCCTACAGCGGCGTCTTCGTCCACTCCGCGCCGTGGTCGGTCGGTGCGCAGGGCCACACCAACACCAGCCACGGCTGCCTGAACGTCAGCCCGAGCAACGCCGAGTGGTTCTACGACCACAGCAAGAGCGGGGACATCGTCGAGGTCGTCAACACGGTCGGGCCGACGCTGCCCGGTACCGAGGGCCTGGGCGACTGGAACATCCCCTGGCCGCAGTGGAAAGCCGGCAACGCCAACACCTGACGCGGCTAGTCCGTGGGTTTGAGGCCGAGGTTGCCGGCGTGCTCGAGCCGTTGGTCGACGATCGCTTTGATCGCGTCCTGGGTGGTCGAATTTCCGGTGATGGCGCGCAGGAAATCCTGCCGGCGCAGCCGCCACAGCGTGCCCGCCTGCAGGCATCGCACCGTGGCGGTGCGCGGCACGTCGAACAGCAGGGCGATCTCGCCGAAGTGGTCACCATCGCGCAGCGTTCGCACCGGCTGATCGTCGACAACGGCTTCGAAGACGCCGGAACCGATCAGGAACATGTCGTCGGCGGACTCACCCTGCCGGACAACGACATCGCCGTCGGCGGTATGGGTGGCGATCAACGACGACGCAAGCTGGTCGGCGGCCGCGACCGACAACGGCCGAAAAGCCGCCACGCTCCTGATGGCGTCCAATTCCTCGCGCTGCGCCGGCGCGCGCCGTTCCACCCGCAGCACGCGCAACAGGCCGTAGGTCGCACCCAGCAGCGCCAAACCCGCTGCGACACGCAGCGTTGCGCGCACTCCGATCGCGGCGTTCACCTCTGCCGCGCACAACCCGGCCACGCCGACGACCGAGACGGCGATCACCGCGTTGATTCCGGCGAGCAGGTCCAGCGACCGGCCGGTCGCGCTGCGCTGTAGCAGGGTGCGCCCGCACACGATCTGGTAGGCGATCCCGATGCCGAAGGCGCTCAGCAGGGGGATCGCCAGAGCCTCCGCCGAAGTCACCGCGAGGGCCAACAAGACCGCCACGCACGCCAGAAACCCGAAGACCATCGGCAGCGACATCGAATGACGGCCGAGCGAGAGACTTGCGATACCACCGACCAGTCCGCCGATACCGACCGCCCCGATCAGCACCGGGGTCCCCGACGCGCCGATATGCAACAGGTCACTCGCGATGCTGGCGACGACGCTTTGCGCGGTACCGGTCAGCGATGCGGTGACGGCCATGACGGCGACCACGACCCTGGCGTTCGTTGAACTGCGCAGCACGGCGACGCCACCGGCGAGTTCGTGGACCATTCGGGAACCCTCGTTGCGCACCCGGGTGTCGACTCCGCGAATGGTGAAAAGCGGCCACGCTCCCAGCGCGCAGAAAACCACGATGGTCACCAGCGCGGCGGCAGGACCGGAGGATCCCAAGGCGATCGCGGCCACACCCGCGCCCACCAGCACCCCGGAGGTCTCGAGCAGCGCGGAAACGGCATTTGCGGCGACCAGCTGGGCCGGTGAGTCGGCCAACCAAGGCAGCAGGGCGTCGTACAGCGCCTTCGGGGCCGACTGGGTGAACCCCTCCAGCGCGATCACCAGAAACAGCAGTGCGCTCACGGTGTGATATCCCAACAGCGGAATCACAAGCGCCACTGCGACTCCGCGGGCGACGATCGAGCCGGCCAGGACGCGCTCGCGCCGGAACCGGCCCGCCAGGGCGGCATACACCGGAGCGCTGATCGCCCCGGTGATCTGGCGAACGATCAAAAACCAGCCGGGCCCCACCGGGCCCAGCAGGTCGAAGGTGACCACCAACATCGTCGATACCCAGGCCACATGGGCGACGACGCCGGCGGCGATCGATGATTCCGCTCTGGCGATATTGGCATTGGAAAGGGCATTGCGAAACGCAGCCCACCGACTTGCTCGTGCCGGAGCCTCGGCCATTCGGTCAGCATATCTTTCGGCCGACCCGTCCGCTCGAGATTCGCGGCGCGGTGTTAATTAGTTGCGACGCAATGGATTACAACCAAAGCGCTAAGCGCAGGTGAAGAGCGGGTCGCACACGAGGGTGGCCGTGCACCCCGATACTGCCGGGGCCGTGAACGCGAGGACCAGGGCGAGGACGACCTTGTACTTCAGACCAGACATGACCACTCCGAACCTATGCAATGGGCTGATAGTACGCCATAAAAGGCCGGGAAAGGCGGGCGCTGGCAAATGCCGGCCCCGGCCGATGTAGGGATTTGCCGCCGGCAGCCAACAAGACTGGCCCGCATCGCAAGGTCATTGCGCCACAATGCAATAGGTCGCGAGCCGGCATCGGAATGGGCGCCCGACGAGTGGCGGTTTCGCTGCCGCCGAGCTTGCGATCGGCCTGAAGAAGCAAAAAGGTCAGAGGGCGGAAATGCCCTCTGACCCTGTGGGGTGAGTGACGGGACTCGAACCCGCGACATTCAGGATCACAACCTGACGCTCTACCAGCTGAACTACACCCACCACGACCGCTTGCGAGAAGCGGCGACTGTCGATACTAGCGGTTCGGTGGCTCGACGGCCGAATCAATTGTCGGTTCCGCGCCGTCGGTGCCCTGCAGCTCGGCGGCCACCGCGGCGATTTCGCTGGTAGAAGGCCCGGGAAGGGGTACGAAGGCGGTGCGGCGGTAGAACTGCAGCTCGCGGATCGACTCGCGGATGTCGGCCAGCGCCCGGTGGGCCAGCCCCTTGGCCGGCTGGCCGTAGTACACGCGGGGGTACCAGCGGCGGCACAGTTCCTTGATCGAGCTGACGTCGATCATCCGGTAATGCAGAAACGAGTCCAGGGCCGGCATATCGCGAGCGATGAAGGAACGATCGGTGGCGATCGAATTGCCCGCCAGCGGCGCCGTCTTGGCCGTCTTGACGTGCTTGCCGACGTATTCGAGCACCATCGCCTCGGCCGTGGCCAGGTCGACGGTCGAGGCCCGCACCTCGTTGATCAGCCCCGATCGGGTGTGCATGTCGGTGACCACGTCGATCATCGACGAGAGGGCGGCGTCATCGGCGTGGATCACCACGTCGATCCCGTCACCGAGAATGTTGAGATCGGCGTCGGTGACCAGGGCCGCGATTTCTATCAACTTGTCCGCGCCCACGTCCAGCCCGGTCATCTCGCAGTCGATCCACACCAATTCGTCGCGCACAGCGCCCAGCGTATTCCCACGTGAGCCCTGCCCCCGTTGCCCCCTGGCAAGTAGTGTTGGGCGTTGCATTTTTCTCCCGAGAGGGGCGCGGCGCGATGACCACAGAATCGGCGGCCGGCCGGATCGCCGGCGGCTACGCCGTCGAAGGCCAGGCATTGGAGTTGGGCACCGTCGTCATCGACGGCACCGCGGACCCGAGCGCGCAGATCCGCATCCCGTTGGCCACCGTCAACCGCCATGGTCTGGTGGCGGGGGCGACCGGGACCGGTAAGACCAAGACGCTGCAGCTGATCGCCGAACAGCTCAGCGCTGCCGGGGTTCCGGTGTTGATGGCCGACGTGAAGGGCGACCTGTCGGGACTGTCGCGGCCGGGGGAGGCCAACGACAAGACCGCGGCGCGCGCCAAAGACACCGGCGACAATTGGGTGGCGACCGGCTTCCCGGTGGAGTTCTTGTCGTTGGGCACCGAGGGGCTCGGCGTGCCGATCCGCGCGACCGTCGCCAGTTTCGGCCCGGTGTTGTTGTCAAAAGTGTTGGGGCTCAACGCTACTCAGGAGTCGACCCTCGGCCTGATTTTCCACTGGGCAAAAGAGAACAACCGCCCGCTGATCACCCTGGATCAACTTCGCAACGCGATCAGTCACCTGACCAGCGACGAGGGCAAGGCCGACCTGAAATCTCTGGGCGGGGTGTCGTCCACGACGGCCGGCGTCATTCTGCGCTCCCTGGTCAACCTCGAAGGCGAGGGTGGCGACACCTTCTTCGGCGAGCCGAAGCTCGATCCGCACGACCTGCTGCGCGTCGACAACCAGAACCACGGCACCATCTCGCTGCTCGAGTTCAGCGGTCAGTCATTGCGCCCGGTGATCTTCTCCACCTTCTTGATGTGGTTACTCGCCGACCTGTTCAAGGAACTGCCCGAGGTCGGTGACATTGACAAGCCCAAGCTGGTGTTCTTTTTCGACGAGGCGCATCTGTTGTTCACCGACGCGTCCAAAGCGTTCCTCGACCAGGTCGAGCAGACCGTCAAGCTGATCCGCTCCAAGGGCGTCGGGGTCTTCTTCTGCACTCAGTTGCCCACCGATCTGCCCAACGACGTGCTGTCCCAGTTGGGTGCGCGAATTCAGCACGCCCTGCGCGCCTTCACCCCCGATGACCAGAAGGCACTGTCCAAGACCGTACGCACCTATCCCAAAACCGATGTCTACGACCTGGAGTCGGCGTTGACGTCGCTGGGTATCGGTGAAGCCGTCGTCACGGTGCTGTCCGAGAAGGGCGCTCCGACGCCGGTCGCCTGGACGCGCATGCGGGTTCCGCGGTCGCTGATGGGCGCCATCGACGCCGATGAGATCGCCAAGGCCGCGAAAGACAGCCCGCTGCAAGCAAAGTACGGCCAGACGGTTCAGCAGCCGCCGGAACCACAAGTGCGCCAATCGGTTCCGTCGTCGTCAACGGAGGCTTCTCCTCCGCAAGTCCCGCCGGTGTCGTATCCGGACCCCTACGACATCCCGCCGATGCCCGCGCCGGCGGAGCCTAAGGGGCCGGCCCGGTGGGAGGAAGTGCTGCAGAATCCGACCGTGAAAAGCGGCATCAACACCGCGATACGCGAAGTAGTGAAGAACCTCTTCGGCACCGGCCGGCGCCGCAGATAGCCCTCAGCGCACGCGAGCGTAAGCAGGCTGCGAAATTACGCCCGGATTGTCGCAGTGGGCTTACGCTCGTGGATTCGAGTTACCCGCCCCGCCCGCTCAGACTCCCGCCGGTCTGGCCGCGAGCCTAACGCCACTGCGAATTAGTCAGCGGATTTTCGCAGCCAGGTTAGGCTCGCGAACGGTTAGGCTCAGCCGCCGCCGAGCTTCTTGTAGAACGCGCCGGCGATCGGAGCGACGATCGCGCGGGGGGCATATCCGCTGCCGACCGACATCGCCTTGGAGGTCAGGCCCGGAACGACGCGCATCTTGTTGCGCTCCAACGCATCCAGCGAGAGCTGGGCGGTGTGCTCGGTCGAGATCCACAGGAAGTCGGGCACCAGCCGTTCGACCAGTGACCGCTCGGCGTCCTGAGGCAGATCGGTGCGCACCGGGCCCGGCGCCAGCAGCGTGACGTGCACACCCGAGCGCCGCAGTTCGCCGCGCAACGACTCGCTGAAGGTGTTGACGAAGGCCTTCGAGGCGGCATAGGTCGCGTTGTAAGGAATCGGCGAATTGCCCGCCGCTGAACCGGAAATCAAGATGCCGCCCGCGCCGCGCTCGACCATCACCGGCAGTACCGCCAACGTGAGGTCATGCACCGCTACGGCATTCAGTTGCACCTGAGCCTTTTCGCCCGCCGGGTCGAGGCCGCAGAGCGGACCGAACGTTCCGGTGCCCGCGTTGGCACACAGGATGGAGATGTTGCGCGTCGCCAATTCGTCGCACAGTTTGGCCCGTTCCACCGGGTCGGCGAGGTCAGCGGGCCGCACTTCCACGGTGACGCCGTACTTCTCGGCTAGCCGAGCGGCAAGGTCGTTGAGTTTGTCCTCGCGTCGCGCGGTGACGATCAGGTGGTGCCCGCGCGCGGCCAATTCCGTGGCCAGCGCTTCGCCGATGTTTTGCGAAGCTCCGGTGACGACGGCGCGCGCATCGGGGCTGGGAGCGGGTACTGGCATGGGCCAATCGTAGACAGCGGCCACATCCGTGCGACAGCGGCTGCAACCGGGCCGCAACCGTGCGCGGCGGCTTCTCGGCTTAACAAATAGAGTGCCGGGCATGGGGCAGCCGGAACCGGGGGTGGGCGAGGTCGCGCGATCTCGGGTGGTGGCGTGGGCGCTGTGGGACTGCGGGTCAACGGGTCTGAACGCGATCGTGGCGACATTCGTCTTCTCCGTCTACCTGACCAGCAGCGTGGGCGAGGGGCTGCCCGGCAGGACCACACCGGAGAGCTGGCTGGGCCGCGCGGGGGCACTCGCCGGGGTGACGGTCGCGCTGCTGGCGCCACTGGTCGGTGTGTGGGTGGAGTCGCCGCATCGCCGGCGCGTGGCACTGAGCGTGTTGACCGGCCTGGCGGTGACGCTGACCTGCTCGATGTTCCTGATCCACGACCGGCCCGCCTATCTGTGGGCCGGGCTGGTGCTGCTGGGCGCGACGGCGGCCTGCGGTGACCTGGCCAGCGTCCCGTACAACGCGATGTTGCGGCAGCTCTCGACCCCGCGGACGGCGGGCCGCATCTCCGGTCTGGGCTGGGCGTCGGGCTACCTCGGCAGCGTGCTGCTGCTATTGCTGATCTACACCGGCTTCATCGCCGGCTCCGGCTCCGGGCCCAATGCCGTGCGGGGGCTGCTCCGGGTGCCCGTGGCCGACGGGCTCTACGTCCGGGAGGCCATGCTGGCCGCCGCGGCCTGGCTGGCGCTGCTGGGGCTGCCGTTGCTCCTGGTCGCGCACCGGCTGCCCGACAGCGGGGAGGTGTACCAGCCGACGACCATGCTGGGCGGCTACCGCAAGCTGTGGACCGAGATCTCCGCGGAATGGCGCCGGGACCGCAATCTGGTCTACTTTCTGGGCGCCAGCGCGCTCTTCCGTGACGGGCTTGCGGCGATTTTTGCCTTCGGTGCCGTGCTGGGGGTCAACGTGTACGGCATCTCGCAGGCCAACGTGCTGATCTTCGGGGTGGCGGCCAGCGTCGTCGCCGCCGTCGGCGCCGTCGCGGGGGGATTTGTCGATCACCGGATCGGGTCCAAGCCGGTCATCGTCGCGTCGCTGGTCGCGATCGTCGCCTCGGCGCTCACCATGATGGTGCTCTCCGGTCCGGTGGCCTTCTGGGTGTGCGGCCTGACGCTGTGCCTGTTCATCGGGCCGTCGCAGTCCTCAGCGCGTGCGCTGTTGCTGCAGATGGCGCACAACGGCAGGGAAGGCGTCGCGTTCGGCCTGTACACGATGACGGGCCGGGCCGTCGCGTTCGTGGCGCCCTGGCTGTTCTCGGTGTTTGTCGACGTCTTCGGCGCGGTGCGCGCCGGGCTGGGCGGGATATCGCTGGTGCTGATCGCCGGACTGATCGCGATGATCGCGGTCCGGGTTCCGCCGCGCCACACCGCGGTGGCCGAACCGGTCGAACAGACCTAGCGTCCGGCGGCGTCGCAGACGGTGATGCCGGCCCCGAGGCGCTGGCGCACCTGAACGCCGTCCACGGTTACCGAGCAGGTGACGTTATGGCCGATGTTGATGATCGTGACGCTGGCCGGATGCGCGGCCGACTGCGACAGACTGACCTGCTTGGTCCACGGCAGCGAGACGTTGAACTCGGTCTGGATGACGTCGCCGGTGTCCCAGTAGGTGATGCTGATGGCCCGGCCCTCGCCGCTGACGGTGTAGACCACGTTTTGCATCGCACCCGGAGTGGGCGCCGGTCCGGCCGAGCCGCTGGGCGGCGGCACCGGCAGCAGCGTCTGCAGCGGCGGCGAAGCCCGGGTCGACGTGCGAGGCGTCGGGCTTTGCGCACTCGACGTGGGCATGGCGGGCAACGGTGGCACGGCGGTCTGGGTCTTCAGCGCGCCATTGGTCAGGACCAGCGCGATCAACAGCGCGACCACCAACAACACCGCGGCGCCGGCGCCGATCAACAACCAGCGCGGCGATCGCGGGCCTTCCGGCGGCGGGGGCGGGTCGCCCCCGGGAGGCATCCCGCCCGGCGGCTGGTCCTGGTCCTGCTGCCAGTACGCCGGCAGGCGTCGGGTCGTGTTGGTCTCGTTCACGCTCGGCGCCCACTGCGGCGCATACCCACCGTAGGCAGGCGCGTACGGCGCTTGGTCGGCGTAGGCCGGATCAGCGAGCGGCGCGTTTCGCGGGCCAATCGGCCCGGTCGGTTCGGATCCCGCCTGAGGGGGACCAAACCGGTCGGGTCGACGTGGATCGTTCATGTCCACCTCACAGATTGCAGGGTACCTAAGCCGAGCGGCTGGGCGTGGAATCTCTCGATGACGCCAATCAGCCGACGTGGCCCCCGGCCGCCAGCGCGGCGATCGTCATGGCCCGCATGACGGCGCGCGACCGCGTTCCGCGGGCCGGCTTCTCCGCGGTTTTGATGCTGTGCGGCGTCGAGTTCAGCAAGCCGAACACCGCGTGCGCCGCCAGCCGCGCATCGGCTTCGGCCAGCGCGGGGTCCAGCTCGCGCAGCACGCCGACCCATACCTCTACATACTGCCGCTGCGCCTTGCGCACCTGGCGCTGCGCGGCCGCGGGCAGGTGTGCCAGGTCGCGATCCTGGATGCGGATCAGGTCGGGCTCGCCGAATGCGAAGTCGAGGTGAAAATCGATCAGCCCTTCCAGCGCGCGGGCCGCGTCGGTGCTGCGGGCGGTCACTTCGCGTGCCCCGGCGAGCAGTCGGGCGCTGATGCCGACCAGCAACTCGACCAGCATCGACTCCTTGTTGGGGAAGTGGCGGTAAATCGCCGGGCCGCTGACCCCGGTGGCGGCGCCGATGTCTTCCAGACGCACCGCAAGAAATCCGCGCTCGGCAAAGAGTCGCTCGGCAGCGGCCAGGAGTTGCAGCCGCCGGTCGGATTTCAACTGGCTGCGTCGATTTGGCGCTTCGCATTGACCGGGCGGGGTGTCCGGGGTGGACGCTGTCATGACGGACCTCCCGCGTACATCCGGAAGTTTCGGTTAATCGTCGCTAACGTAGCACGAGTTATTGGTGATTAACTCAGTGTTCGCAGGTACCCCGACACCTCGGTGACGTCAGCCACCGGCAGCCTCTGGTCGATCAGGCCGAGCTGGCGCAGCACCGCGGCCCGGTCCCAGTAGAGCCGTTCGCTTTCCATCGGATCTGCGCGCGATTTCTGTTGCAGCGTCAAGGTGGCTGTCCCTGGACGGGGTAGCACACCCGGTGGTATTCTCGGCGCCGAGTTAATGATCATTAACTGAAAGTCGCGTGACGGCGAGGAGGCCTGTCGTGACTGTGTCGGTTACGACCGCACCGTCGTTCGCCGACGAGCACCGTCGGCTGGTCGATGAGTTGAACACCAAACTGGCGGCCGCGGCGTTGGGCGGCAATGAGCGTGCGCGGGAACGTCACGTCAGTCGTGGCAAGTTGCTGCCGCGCGAACGAGTGGACCGGCTACTCGATCCCGGTAGCCCCTTTCTCGAGCTGACCCCGTTGGCCGCCAACGGGATGTACGACGACGAATCCCCCGGGGCCGGGATCATCACCGGCATCGGGCGGGTGTCGGAGCGCGAGTGTGTCATCGTCGCCAACGACGCGACCGTCAAGGGCGGCACCTACTACCCGATCACCGTCAAGAAGCACCTGCGCGCTCAGGAAGTCGCGTTGCAGAATCGACTGCCGTGCATCTACCTGGTCGACTCCGGCGGCGCCTTTTTGCCCCGTCAAGACGAGGTGTTCCCCGACCGCGAGCATTTCGGGCGCATCTTCTACAACCAGGCGACGATGAGCGCGAAGGAAATTCCGCAGGTCGCCGCGGTGCTCGGTTCGTGCACGGCGGGCGGCGCCTACGTGCCGGCGATGAGCGACGAGGCGGTCATCGTCCGCGAGCAGGGCACGATCTTCCTCGGCGGCCCGCCATTGGTGAAAGCCGCTACCGGAGAAATCGTTTCGGCCGAAGACCTCGGCGGCGGCGACCTGCATTCGCGGGTCTCCGGAGTCACCGACCATCTCGCCGACGACGACGAGCATGCGCTGCGCATCGTGCGCGCGATCGCGGCCACGTTCGGCCCGCGCCAGCCTAGCCCGTGGGAGGTGTTGCCCACGGTCGAGTCCAAACACGCGCAGACCGAGCTTTACGACGTCGTCCCGCCGGATCCGCGGGTGCCCTACGACGTGCACGAGGTGATCCTGCGGCTGGTCGACGGCAGCGAATTCAGCGAATTCAAGGCGAAATACGGCAAGACGCTGGTGACCGGATTCGCGCGAATCCACGGCCACCCGGTCGGGATCATCGCCAACAATGGGGTGTTGTTCAGCGAATCCGCGCTCAAGGGAGCGCATTTCATCGAGCTGTGCGACAAGCGCAAGATTCCGCTGCTGTTCCTGCAGAACATCGCCGGCTTCATGGTGGGCCGCGACTACGAGGCCGGCGGCATCGCCAAGCACGGCGCCAAGATGGTCACCGCGGTGGCTTGTGCCCGGGTGCCCAAACTGACCGTCGTGATCGGCGGATCCTATGGCGCGGGCAACTATTCGATGTGCGGGCGGGCGTATTCGCCCCGTTTTCTCTGGATGTGGCCCAACGCCCGGATCTCGGTGATGGGTGGCGAGCAGGCGGCCTCCGTGCTGGCCACGGTGCGCGGCGAACAGCTCAGCGCGTCAGGTAAGCCGTGGACGCCAGACGACGAAGAAACATTCAAGGCGCCGATCCGTGTCCAGTACGAGGACCAGGGCAACCCGTACTACTCGACGGCCCGGCTCTGGGACGATGGCATCATCGACCCAGCCGATACGAGAATGTATGTCGGGCTTGCCCTTTCGGTGTGCGCGCAGGCGCCACTGGAACCGGTCTCCTACGGCGTCTTCCGGATGTGAGTGCAGTGTTCGACACCGTCTTAGTGGCCAACCGCGGCGAGATCGCGGTGCGGGTGATCCGGACCTTGCGTCGGCTCGGCATCCGGTCGGTGGCCGTCTACAGCGATCCCGATGCGCAGGCGCGGCACGTGCAAGAAGCCGATGCGGCGGTGCGGCTGGGGCCGGCGCCGGCGCGCGAAAGCTACCTCGACATCGG
Source organism: Mycobacterium sp. NGS40 (assembly GCF_059812735.1). NCBI lineage: Bacteria > Bacillati > Actinomycetota > Actinomycetes > Mycobacteriales > Mycobacteriaceae > Mycobacterium > Mycobacterium sp. NGS40. The sequence continues at coordinate 13,410 of NZ_JCALDG010000009.1, read as the reverse complement.
CAAGGTGCTCGATGCCGCGGCCCGCACCGGCGCTCGGGCGATCCACCCGGGTTATGGATTCCTTTCCGAGAACGCTCATTTCGCTGCCGCGTGCGAGCGCGCCGAGGTGGTGTTCCTGGGGCCGCCGGCCCGTGCGATCGAGGTGATGGGCGACAAGATCACCGCCAAGAACGCGGTCGCCGCTTTCGACGTTCCGGTGGTGCCCGGGGTGGCGAAATCGGGACTGACCGACGACGAGCTGGTCGCCGCGGCTGCCGAGATCGGCTATCCGGTGTTGATCAAGCCGTCGGCCGGTGGCGGAGGTAAGGGCATGCGGCTGGTGGAAGACCCGGCCCGGCTGCCCGAGGCGCTGGTCGGCGCGCGCCGGGAGGCCGCGTCGTCGTTCGGCGACGACACGCTCTTCCTGGAGCGATTCGTGTTGCGGCCCAGGCATATCGAGGTGCAGGTTCTCGCCGACGGCCATGGCAACGTGGTGCATCTCGGCGAACGGGAATGCAGCCTGCAGCGGCGTCATCAGAAGGTCATCGAAGAGGCGCCCTCGCCGTTGCTGGATTCGCAGACCCGCGCGCGGATCGGGACCGCGGCCTGCAACACCGCCCGCAGCGTCGACTACATCGGAGCCGGCACGGTTGAGTTCATCGTCTCTGCCGAGCAACCCGACGAGTTCTTCTTCATGGAGATGAACACCCGGCTGCAGGTCGAACACCCGGTCACCGAGGCGATCACCGGGCTCGATCTGGTCGAGTGGCAGCTGCGGGTGGGCGCCGGCGAAAAGCTCACCTTCGGCCAGGAGGACATCGAGCTGAACGGACACGCGATCGAGGCGCGGGTGTACGCCGAGGATCCCGGCCGCGGCTTCCTGCCCACCGGCGGGCGGGTGCACGACGTCTTCGAGCCGTCGGGACCCGCTGTGCGAGTGGATTCTTCGCTGCTACCCGGCACGGTGGTCGGCAGCGACTACGACCCGATGCTGAGCAAAGTGATCGCTCACGGCAACGATCGCGCCAAGGCGCTGGCCGAACTCGACCGGGCGCTGGCGCGGACGACGATTCTGGGCGTGCAGACCAATATCGAATTCCTGCGCTTCCTGCTGGCCGACGACCGGGTGCAAGCCGGCGACCTGGACACCGCACTGCTCGAGGAACGGCTGCCGGACTTCGCGCCGCTGCCGGCGCCCGACGACGTGCTCGCGGCCGGTGGTCTCTACCGCCAGTGGGTACTGGCCCAACGCGCGCGGGACAATGTGTGGGCGCAGCCCTCGGGTTGGCGTGTTGGCGCCGAGGCCGCCCCCGTGCGCACCGCGATGCACACGGCGCTGCGTACCGAGACGGTCTCGGTGTCCGGTCTGCCGAGTGCCGCCACGGTACAGGTCGGTGACGGCGAAACCCATTCGGCCAGTGTGGAAGTCGAGCGCCGCAGCATGAGTGCGACGCTGGACGGGCTGCGCCGCGAGTACCGGTGGGCCGAGGCCGACCGGCATCTGTGGATCGCCGACGAGCGTGGCACCTGGCATCTGCGCGAGGCGCAGGAAACCAAGATTCACCGCGCGTCCGACACCCGGCAGGCGGAGGTGCTCAGCCCCATGCCCGGCAGTGTGATCGCCGTGCAGGTCGACTCCGGCGCCGCGGTGTCCGAAGGCGACGTGGTGGTGGTCGTCGAGGCGATGAAGATGGAACACTCGTTGGCCGCACCGGTTTCGGGACGCGTCGAGCTGCTGGTGTCGGTCGGCGATCAGGTGACGGTTGACCAGGTGCTGGCCCGCCTGGTCCCAGACTCCGAAGAGAAAAAGGATTGAAAGATCATGACGACAACGATTACCGCGGGGACCTTACCCAAGGAATACGAAGACCTTCGCGCCACCGTCGCCGACTTCGCGCGGACCGTGGTTGCTCCCGTGTCGGCCAAACACGATGAGGAGCACAGCTTTCCGTACGAGGTCGTCGCCAAGATGGGGGAGATGGGCCTGTTCGGGCTGCCGTTTCCCGAAGAGTACGGCGGGATGGGCGGCGACTACTTCGCGCTCTCGCTCGCACTCGAGGAACTCGGCAAGGTCGACCAATCGGTGGCGATCACGCTGGAGGCCGGGGTGGGCCTTGGGGCCATGCCCATCTTTCGATTCGGCACTGACGACCAGAAGCAAAAGTGGCTACCCGACCTGGTGGCCGGCCGCGCGCTGGCCGGTTTCGGGCTGACCGAGCCCGGCGCGGGTTCGGACGCGGGGGGTACTCGCACCACAGCCAAACTCGACGACGGCGAGTGGGTGATCAACGGCTCCAAGCAGTTCATCACGAATTCGGGTACCGACATCACCTCGCTGGTCACCGTCACCGCAGTCACCGGCACGCTTGCCGACGACAAGAAGGAGATCTCGACGATCATCGTGCCCAACGGCACACCGGGATTCACCGTCGAACCGTTCTACAGCAAGGTCGGCTGGAACGCCTCAGACACCCATCCGCTGACTTTCGAAGACGCTCGCGTTCCGGAAGAGAATCTGCTGGGCGCCCGCGGCCGGGGGTACGCCGGCTTCCTGTCGATCCTCGACGAAGGCCGAATCGCGATCGCCGCACTGGCCACCGGTGCGGCGCAGGGCTGTGTCGACGAGAGCGTCAAGTACTCCAAGGAGCGACAGTCGTTCGGCCAGCCGATCGGCTCCTATCAGGCGATCAGCTTCAAAATCGCCCGGATGGAGGCGCGTGCCCACGTCGCCCGCACGGCCTATTACGATGCGGCTGCAAAGATGTTGGCGGGCAAGCCATTTAAAAAGGAGGCGGCGATCGCCAAGATGATCGCGTCGGAGGCCGCAATGGACAACGCGCGCGACGCAACCCAGATTCACGGCGGATACGGCTTCATGAACGAATATCCCGTGGCGCGTCACTACCGCGACAGCAAGATCCTCGAGATCGGTGAGGGCACCACCGAGGTGCAACTCATGCTCATCGCGCGATCGCTGGGGCTGTCGTGAGCTTGCCGGACCGAGTGGGCAAGTCGGTTGTCCAGCGCGGCTTGTGGTTTGAGGAATTCGAGATCGGCACCACCTACCTGCACCGCCCCGGACGTACCGTCACCGAGGCGGACAATGTGCTGTTCACCACGCTGACCATGAACACCCAGCCGCTGCACCTCGACGCGGCATGGGCCGCCGAGCAACCCGGCTTTCGCGGTGAGCGGCTGGTGAACTCGATGTTCACCCTGTCGACACTGGTGGGCCTGTCGGTCACTCAGCTGACGCTGGGCACCATCGTGGCCAACCTCGGCTTCTCGGAGGTGTCGTTCCCTAAACCGCTCTTCCACGGCGACACCTTGTACGCCGAAACCGTGTGCACCGACAAGCGTGAATCGAAGAGCCGCCCGGGCGAGGGCATCGTGAGCCTCGAACACACCGGACGTAATCAGGACGGCGACGTGGTCGCTCGCGCTGTCCGCAAGACCCTGGTGCAAAAGCGACCAGCCGACGAGGAGCCTCGATGAATCTAGCCGCAGCCGGCCCCGGGTGGCTGTTCTGCCCGGCCGACCGTCCGGAGCGTTTCGCCAAGGCTGCCGCGGCGGCCGACGTGGTGATCCTCGACCTCGAGGACGGCGTGGCGCAGGCCGACAAGCCGGCCGCCCGCAAGGCGTTGCAGGACACCCCGCTGGACCCCGAGCGCACCGTGGTGCGGATCAACGCCGCCGACACCGACGAACACTCTCGCGATCTCGAGGCCCTGAAGCCGACGCCGTATACGACGGTGATGCTGTCCAAGACCGAATCGGCGGAACAGGTGACCGCGCTGGCGCCACTCGAGGTGATCGCGCTGCTGGAAACCCCACGTGGTGCGGTGTTCGCCAGAGAGATCGCCGCGGCGCCGGGCACGGTGGCGCTGATGTGGGGTGCCGAGGATCTGGTCGCTGCGCTGGGCGGCAGCTCCAGTCGCACGGCCGACGGCACCTACCGCGATGTCGCCCGTCACGTGCGGTCGACGGCGTTGCTGACGGCGTCGGCGTTCGGGCTGGCCGTGCTCGACGCGGTGCACCTGGACATCGGCGACCTAGACGGCTTACGCGCCGAGGCACAAGACGCGGTGGCGCTGGGCTTCGCCGGAACCGTGTGCATTCACCCGACGCAGATTCCGGTGGTGCGCAAGGCCTTTCGGCCCACTGAAGAGAAGCTGGACTGGGCGCGCCGGGTCTTGGCGGCGGCGCGCGGCGAGCGCGGGGTGTTCGCTTTCGAAGGGCAGATGGTCGATTCGCCGGTGCTCAAGCACGCGGCGGCCCTGGTCCGGCGAGCCGGAGATTCCGCCTAGCCGGCACTCACGGGTGCGGCGGTACCGGGCACCAGAACAAGCCGCAATTGAAATTCGGCTGCTTGGACGGCGGTGGCGGCGGGTACGTCGGCGGATGCTCGGTGTCCCAGCACTGGTTCCAATACTTGTTCTCGCCCCACGCCGGATTCCACGGTTGGTTGGGGCACCAATACACCTGCGGCGCGGGACTCGGCTGTGCCTGAGCAGTTCCCGCGGCCAAGCCGAATCCGGCCGCCGCGACACCGCTGCTCAGCAATGCCGCCGCGACGATCCGGTTCCGAGTGGCGATCATGGGGATAGTTCACAACACGCGGTGCGCTACCGATCCCAAACTCAACGGCCGTTGCTACATCGTCACCGGATCACCGGCATCTCACTCCCCGTCGACGCGGGCTACATCGTCAAATAGGGCGCTGACGGAATGCGGGGGCCTCAACATGTGTCGCCCGTGTAACGGCGTTGTTTCCGCTGTTGTCAAGATCTTTGGCCGTAGGGAACTCGCTAATGCGGCACCTTCGGTGTCTTAACGAGATTGCAAAAGAGCAGAAACATTCGCGAACGCCGAGCCGGCAAATCTGTCGTAATCTTTGATCCAGCACATGTCAGTTGCTTGCTGCATTAAGTTTAGGTCCACGGAAGGAACGAATGATGACCATCGCGCGGGGCTTCGCCGCAATCGCTATTTGCGCCGGTTTCGCTGTCGGTTCAGCCGGCACAGCGTGGGCTGACACACCGACCATGAGTGGCAGCTACACCGAGACCGTGACGACGCCAGGCGGCCACAGCATAGACAACAGCTGGACGATCAACTCTTGCGGAAATGGATGCCTCTGGATCAAGGCCGGGCTCGGGGCCAGCCAGGCAACGTTGGTCGATGGTCAATGGGTCATGGACACGATGAGCAACGTCAATTGCGTGGGCGGTGGTTACACCCTCTACGGCACGACCACTCACACAGTGTGGGATCCCAACACGCTGACCGGCACGGCCGCACACACCTACGTGACGGGAGCCTGCGGCAACCCGCCCGGGTACACGCAGGTCGACCAGATCGCGATCAAGTCGGCTTCCTGACATTTCGACGCTCAGATCCCCTGAAACCCTTGGGTTTCAGGGGATCTGAGCTATCACCGCACGATGCACCCGGGGGACGCCCGCGATCAGGGGGTTGCCTGCCGCGCGGATAGCTGCTGTCTAAGGCAAGCTAACTAATTGCGCCGTTCAAACCGACGGCTCCCGCGCAACGACACCGTGGAGTGTTATGGGCAACCAGTACTTTCCGTTGGTCATCGCGGTGGTCATGCTCGCCCTCGGGCTGACCCTGACCGTGGACGACTTCAAGCGGGCCGCCACGATGCGGCGACCGCTGGCGGTGGCGCTGATCTGCCAGTCCCTGCTGCTGCCGAGTCTGTGCCTGCTGATCGCCGAAGCCTTCCATCTGGAGCCACATCTGGCGGTCGGCCTGATGCTGATGGCCGCCACGCCCGGCGGGACGATGGCGAATATCGTCAGTCACCTGTTCAACGGGGACCTGGCGCTCAACCTGACCCTGGCCGCGATCAACGCCGCGCTGTCGATCGTGGCCCTTCCGGCCATCCTGGCCGCATCGATGACCTGGTTTCTCGGCGAGGGACGCTTCATCCCGCTACAGCTGGACAAGTTCGTCACGGTGTTCGCGCTGGTGCTCATCCCCACCGCGATCGGTATTGCGATACGCCACCGCTTCCCCGAGCTGGCGCGTCGATTGAAAACGCCTGTCAAGGTCGTCGCGGTACTGCTGCTGATCGTCGCGATCGGCGGGGCGATCGCCCAAGGCGAGACGACGCTGTTGCACAACTTCGGTGTGGTGAGCGCGGCGGTCGTGTCCTTCTGCGCGGTCAGCCTCACCGTCGGCTATCTGGTGCCGCGGTTGATGCGCCTGGGTCCGCCGCAGGCCATTGCGATCAGCCTGGAGATCGGTCTGCACAACACCGTGGTGGCCCTCGGCGTGGCGCTCAGCCCGCAACTGCTCAACAGCGTCGAAATGGCAACGCCGGTGGCGATTTACGGCGCTCTCTCGCCGCTGATGGCCCTGACGTTCATCGGGGCGGTACGCCTGCTGGACCCCGCGTTTCGCGTGAAGGCGCAGCCCGAGACCCTCGCGAGCGAACCCGCGGCTTAAGACTTACCTACGCTGGGCAGCGGCGAGCCGGTCGGCGAACTCCGGCGACTGGATCGACGACACCTGCGGCCCCAGTTCGGTGCGCATCGCGAATTCGTGGTCGTCGTTGTCCAGCGATCCCGGACTAGCAGTGGCACGCATGCTGGCCTTGGTCGCCAGCACCACCTGGCGCGGAGCGGACGCGGGCCCGGCGGCAAGCTTCAATGCCGCAGCGACGGGATCGTCGGCGACGCTGAGCGCCAACCCGTGCCGCACGGCGGATTCGGCGTCGAAGCGCATGCCGAACAGCAGGGCCGCGCGGGCGACTTGCGGGCCCACCGCCCGCTGCAGCATCCAGGTCGCACCGCCGCCGGGGTGCAACCCCAGCTTCTGGAATCGGGGATCGAACAGGGCGCCGGGCCCGGCGATGCGCACGTCGGCGGCCAGGGCCAGGTTCAGGCCCGCACCGACCGCGGGGCCGTTCACCGCGGCGATGGTCGGCAGCGTGCAACTGCTCAGGGCCATGAAGCCGTCATACAGCTGCTGCAGTCCCGATTCCGCGGCTCCGGCGCCCGCGGCGCCCAGGGCACCCAGGTCCGCGCCGGCGCAAAACGCCTTGCCCGCCCCGGTGACCACGATCGCGTGCACCTCCGGATCGGCTTCGGCCCGCTCGACCGCGGCGCGCAGCTGGGCTGAGCTCTCGCCGGTCAGCGCGTTGCGCCGGTCGGGGTCGTTGACGGTGATCAGTGCGACGCGATTGGCCACGCTGAACAGGACGGAATCGGACTGGGCCATCGGGGCACCTCCGGTCGGCGACGTCATCGGCGAGCTAAAGGGTACTTGGGGCCGCCGCTTCAAGAATTCGTAGAGGATCCCGCAAGCCTGGCTGCCGATCCTGGAAACACCAGTGAGCGGCACCACGACGAGGGGGTATCCATGAGCACTACGACGATCATCAGCACCAAATCCCAGGCGATCCGCTGGGCGGTCTTCGCGGCGATAGTGCTGGGTTTACTCGCGCTCGGTCTCGGTGTCGCACACGCCAACCCGCCGCTGCACGATCAGCAGTGTTCCCTGCGGTACGCGACGATGCGCGACGCGGACGGACACATGATGCAGTGCGAGCGGATGGCGAACGGGAATCACGGACTGGTGTGGCAGTACACCCCGGGGTCGTGATCGTCGCTAATCTGGCCGGGTGAGCGGCAACCAGGTGCCCGGTGGGGTGGTGCACAAGCTGCCCGCGGATCTGCGCGAGGCATTGACCGCGAACTCGACCGCACTAGCGGCGTGGCGCGACATCACGCCCCTGGCGCGCAACGAGTTCATCTGCTGGGTCGAGGACGCCAAGCAACAGGCGACCCGGGAGCGCCGCATTCGCCGTACCCAGGAGGAGCTGGAAGAAGGCCAGCGCCGACCCTGCTGCTGGCCGGGCTGCAAGCACCGCGAACGCACCGGCCGACCATAATCTTGAAACTGGCTGTCCGCCAACGGCTTTGCCTATTGCGGTCAGAAGTTGGCGAAACAGCTGTCCTGGCTGCCGCCACCGGCCGGAATAGTGGCGTTGTTCGTCGAGAAACTCGCCTCGACACCGCTATCGGTCACCTTGACGTTGTCGGCGTGTATGCCCAACGGGTAGTTGTTGGCTTTCGAAGTGAGCTCGTCCAGGCTCTTCTGCACGCTATCGGTCGACATCGTGGAGCCCAGTGCGGTCAGGCTGACCACCTGTAGCGATAACCCGTTGTTCACGATCTGCGGTTTGACCGTGGCACTGTCCAGCAGGCCTTTCAGCGAGACGGTGCCATCACCGGGGTTGGTGGTCACCTCGCCCGTGACAAGGCTGCCAATCGTCGGGATGGCGTCCTGGATCGACTGCTTGATGCCATCTGTGGACCAGGTGATGGTGCCCTTCAAGGACTCGATCGTGCCCGCGGAGTTGTTCGCCTGGTTCAGCCGGATATTGCGGATGTCGATGCTCACCTTCATGCCCTTGACGCTGCGGACCTGGTTACCCGCGGTCTGGACGGCGATGTCGGGGTAGTGCTTGGTGAGGTATTGCCAGAGCACCGGCGGCGCGGTGGCGAAGGAGACAGCTGCGCTGTCTTGGACCTCGCATTGCACCGCGTTTGCCACCCTGCTGCTGGCCTCGTGCCGGGCATACAACTCGCCGCCGATCAGGGCGGCGGCCACCACGCCGAGGATCGCGGCAAGAGACCACTTCCGCCTGCGCGGCAACCCCCGCCTCTTGGCCGGCGGTGCGTCTTCTGGCGGCGTGAATGTGGGCAGTCTGGTGGTGGCAGCTTCCTGCTGGGGTGGCGGAGCGGGCTGAGGGGGCGGCGGGCCGGGTTGTTGCGCCCGGACATTCGGCGGAAGCCCCGGCGGTTGCGGCGGCCGCCCCTGCGGCGGCGGGCCCGGTGGCCGCGGTGGCCCACCCCGTGGGGGCTGACCCTGAGTTGGTGGCAGCGGCCGCGCGGCGTGCACGGTGGGTGGATCTTGCGGAACGTCGCGCAGGGGGATGCGGCGAGTTTCTGATTCCGACGGCGGGCCGGGAACCTGAGGCCGCTGGGGCGCCGGTCGATTGGCGGGTCCGCCCGGTATGGGCGGACGAGCCCGTTCCGGCGGTTCGCCGCCCGAGGGTCCTCGCGGAGTCGTCACCAGCGCGATTGTGCCTCATCGGCGACGCGAAGGGAAAGGCGCGGTGTCAGAGCTGGTGTGCCACGAAAGTCGCGGCCTGACTGGGCATTCCGGACTGCGCGTACGACAGGTGCGCTGGCGAGAACAGTTCGTCGTGTGTCGGTAGCGCCAGCGCCCCGCCCGGCGTGCACACCGGGTCGCCGGCAGCGCACAGGTCAACGGCCTTCGCGCCGTACCAGGGGCTGACCTCGCTGACCGGCGCTCCGAGGTACCGGTCCGAGGGATTGCCGAACAAGGCGAGCGCCGCAACGTGGTCGGCCTGGTCGGCCGTCAGGATGTCGGGGATCAAGCCGGCAATCGGTGCGCGGGCGATGGTGGCCTCGTCGATCGCCATGGCACCCAGGGAATATCCGCCGAGCACGAGCTTGGTGCCGGGACAGGTCGCGACCATCGACTGAACGTGAGCGTGTACATCGCTGCCGCCGGCGGATGCCGACGGAGCGAAATCCTCGCCGGCGGGGTAGTTGACGGCATACACCCGGAGGGACCGGCCGCCGACCTGCGGGCGCAGTGCATCGATGAACTGCTGGCCGACCACGCCGACACCGGGTGCCTCGTTGGTGGCGCGTGCGAAGGTCACTTCGATGTCGGGGCAGGTGACGGCGGATGCGGGGGCGATCACCTGGGGTGCGTTCAGCGCGGCCCAGGTCGTCACCATTGCGGCACCCAGCGCGTAAGCGAACCGGCGTGCGTTCACGTTCCCATGCTGACACATCGCGGACGCGCTTCGGGGCGCGGTAATCGAGCGGCTGGTCGACTCCCTGCGGGCGTCTTAGGTCAACGCGATCGGGTCGAGACCGAAATCGGTTCGTACGGCCTCGACAAAGTCACTGACGGCCGCGCTCGAGGCCTGGTTCCAGTTATTCGACGGTGCGCCGACCTCGGAGATAAGGGCCGCAAAAAGCGTGAGGATCGCGGCGTATTGGGCTTTTTGCAGAATGTCGTTGGGCATTATCAACTTCATTTCCGCCATAACGCTGTTCAAGTCAACCATTGAAGGCGTCGCGACGAGTGCCGCGCGGAACGTGGGGGCCGCAATTTGCTCAGCGATGGAGGGAGTCGGTTCCGTTGCGTGCGAGAGCAGCTCGAGGGCGGGAGACGCTGTGGCCGTGGCCGCGCCGCCGGTTCCCTGCTCGACGAGGTGCTTGACCTCTTGATTGGACGACACCAGCTCATCGAATTCCGCAGATAATCCCTTGAACTTCGACGAACTAACCTCGCCCTGCACGATGTCCAAAGTTTTCACGAAGCGAACCGACACATCGCGCATCAAAGAGTCGTGCTGCCGCTTGGTCTCCAGGGTTTCGCCTCGGTGAAACGCGGCTTTGGATGACATGAACGTCGTAAAGCCGCCAACGCCGGCGCCAAGCAACGTCGCAAGCGAAGTGAGTACAGCTTGATCCATGTGCATATGCGAATCCTATCCCTTGAGAATTTTAGCTCGACGCCATTGGGTCCAAACCGAAATCGCTTCGTACCGCGTCGATAAAGTCCGCGACGGCTGCACTCGAGACCTGGCTCCAGTTGCTGGTCGGTGTATCGGCTTCGGAAACATGGGCCGCAAAAAGCGTTGCGATCGCGGCGTATTGAGCTTTTAGCAAAACATCGCGAGGCATTATGAACTTCATTTCGGTCATCAGGCTGTTCAGATCAGCCATTTGAGGTGCCGCGCCCAGCGCCGCGCTGAAGGTGGCGGTTGCGATTTGGTCAAGTGTGGTAGTCGATTCCGCTGCGCCCGCGAGGAGTTTGAGCGCCTGATCGGCGGTTGGCGCGGCCGCGCCGGCTTGTACCTGCCCGAAGAGGTTTCTGACAGCGTCATTTGCCGACACTAATTCGTCAAGGCCGGCGGATAAATTCAACGTCGACAACGAACTAATCCCGGCCTGTACCATATCCAAGCTTTTCGCGAATCGAAGCGACGCATCGCGCACCAAAGCTTCATGCTGAATTTTGGTTACGACAGTTTCGCCGCGATAAAATGTGGGTTTGGTGTTGACGAATGCGGTGAGGCCGCCGCCGCCCCCGGCGCCCAATAGCGTCGCACCCGAAGTCAGCGCAACCCGATCGGTGTGCACGAACGGCTGCCAGCCCACCTGGTCCCCGAGGGCCAGGTCCGGCGCAGCCCCCGCAGGCTGGTGCACGTCCGTCACGAATTGCATCGGATCCCCCAGGGGGGCCGCCGGCATCGCCGGCACCACGCCGCCGCCCGCACCCCCGGGAACTACGAGCGGCCCAGTTATCCCCGGTACGGCCTGTGGCGGCGCCAACGCCGGTGCCGCCTGCAGCACCGCCTGTGGCTGAGCGGCCGGCACTGACTGCGGCTGGACCCCCGGGACCTGCTCCGCGGGCGCCGCCGTCGTCCCGGACGTCGTCCCCGACGTCGTCCCCGATGACGACGTTGTCCCAGCCGTCGATGAGGACGTCGTCGCCGACGTCGATGTCGCCGGGGCTGTTGATGTTGTGGTCGCCGCCGGGGCCGCCGCGGCCGGCGTCGCGGTGGTTGCCGGTGTCACCGGCGCGACCGGGGTGATGGTGCCAGAGGTGACGGTAACTGTGGCGCCCTGAAGGCCACCGGTCAGCGAACCGCTGGGGCCGAGGGTGACCGTGGAACCGGGGCCGACGGTGACGGAGCCGGAGGAGACGGTGATGTTGGTGCCGATGAAGCGGGGGAAGGACGCAGATTCGAAGGGCCCGAGGATGATCGGCTTGAACTCGGGGTAGGTGAGAACGGCGCCGTCGGCGCCGGCGGTGACCGAACCTTGGGTGGCGGTGAAGGTCGAGCCCGGGCCGATCGTGACGGTGCCCTCGTTGACGACGACCGTCGCGCCCTCGGAGCCGGCGGTGTTGGCGGCGCCGGGCCCGATGGTGGTCGGGCTGGTCTCGTGGGTGCCGTCGCCGCAGTGATTCCACCAGTTCCCGCCCCGGCCGCCGCGTTGGGCCTGCGCGCGAGCCTGGTCGAGCTGACGGTCGGACTTAGTGGTCTGTGGCGGCTCGTCGAACGGTTGCAGCGTGCCGGCGGATTCGGCGGCTGCGGCGTAGCCGTACATCGCGGCGGCGTCCTGAGCCCACATCGCCATGTACTGGGCTTCGCAGGCCGCGATCGCCGGGGTGTTCTGCCCGAAAAAGTTGGTCGCGATCAACGCCATCAGCAGCGTACGGTTGGCCGCGATCACCGGCGGGGGCACCGTCATCGCGTACGCGGCTTCGTAGGAAGCCACCGCCGCATACGCCCGCGCCGAGGTTTGCGCGGCCTGGGCGGCAGTGGCGTGTAGCCACGCCAGGTAAGGGGCGGCTGCCGCGGCCATCCGCATCGACGACGGGCCAAACCAGGTCAGGGTCAGACCCGAGACCGCCGAAGACCAGCCGCCGGCAGTCGACTCCAATTGCCCGGCCACCACGTCCCAGCTCGCGGCGGCAGCGAGCAGCGGCCCCGAACCGGGGCCCGTGTACATCAGGCCGGAGTTTATCTCCGGCGGCAAAAGAGCAAAATCCGGCATGTCATTCGCTTTGAGGGGTTAAGCGCGCTGATTTGTCAGCAGGAGCGTACTCGGGAATCTTGCAATTTATAGCGGCTCAGAGAAACCGCGAGTAACAGAATTGTTAACGCTTAAGGTCGGTCGCGAACCGTGCCGCCGGCGCGTGAAAACGACGCGGTTGCTGGCTCTTTCGTGGCCATGTGCCTTTGCCGTCCTCCTGGCTTCAGGCCCGCCGCGCCCGCGAGTGCAGGCCAAGCATCGCCCACCTGCACATTGCGGTCCAGCACTCAGATTTTTTGCCCGAATACCCGGTTCTCAACGACCGCTGCGCGCGTCCGAGCATTGGCTGGCAGCAAACCGTCGACGGTCAGGCGACCAGGCTATCCGCGACCCTCCGAAACATCTTGGCGATGGCCGGTCCGTCCGGCAGCGGCGCTTGCTTCTCCAGGTGGGTCGCGGCACCCCTCAGCTGGTCGGCGGTGTCGAACACCTCGAGAAGTCTGCTGCGTACGGCACCTCGGTGCGGCGGGAGGCTCAGGGCCTGCGCTATTTCCTGAGGGGATCCGATCAGGTGAATCCGTTTGGAACCGATTTCATGCAGCACGTAGATGTCGCCGAGGAGTTGGAACTCGTAGGCGAAAGCGTCAAAAGTCACTGACCAAGTCCTGTCGACTTCGTGACCGCGTGAACCGGCAGACGCTGGTGGTGCGGTCGCGGAATAGGTGCGCCCCCGAACCGGCGCCGAGAAGTTATTCGTCGCCGCGGGCCCGGCGGACGGGTGCGGATCGGCTGCAAAATGTCGACCTGAGCGCCG
>NZ_JCALDG010000089.1:0-1177 GCF_059812735.1 Mycobacterium sp. NGS40 | reverse complement strand
CGGGTCGCGCGCTCGTGGATCTACACCCTGTTGGCCCGCTACCGCGCCGAGGGCTCAGCCGGCCTCGAGCCGCGCTCCCGACGCCCGGCGTCTAATCCGCGCCAACTCTCAGCCAGCATCGAAGAACGAATTATCCAGCTGCGCAAGCAACTTAGCGAACAAGGCCTCGACGCCGGGCCGCAGACGATCGCCGTTCACCTGCACCGCCAGAGCGGCTACGCTCCCGCACTATCGACGATCCACAAGATCTTGCGCCGCCGCGGCTTCATCACCGCCCAACCACGCAAACGCCCCCGCAGCAGCTACATCCGCTTCCAGGCCGAACAACCCAACGAATGCTGGCAAGCCGACATCACCCACTGGCAGCTGGCCGGCCCCGACACCACCGCGGCCCCCGGGGCCCAGATCGAGATCCTCAACATCCTCGACGACCACTCCCGCAAAGCCCTGATCTGCACCGCCCGCCCCGTGTTCACCGCGGTGGCCGTGCGCGACTGCTTCCGCGACGCGTTCGCCGCCCACGGCCTGCCCGCCGCCGTGCTCACCGACAACGGCATGGTCTTCACCGCCCGACACGCCACCGGCCCCGGCGGGCGTACCGCGTTGCAAACAGAACTGGCCACCCTGGGCGTCGTGTTCAAAAACTCCCGGCCCTACCACCCCCAGACCTGCGGCAAGGTCGAACGCTTCCACCAAACCCTCAAAAAATGGCTCACCCGCCAACCCCCCGCAGCCACCCTGGCCGACCTACAAGCCCAGCTCGACGCCTTCACCGACTACTACAACACTGTGCGCCCACACCGCTCCTGCCACCGCCACACCCCCGACCACACCTACCGCGCCCGACCCCACGCCGGGCCCGCCGGCACACCCGCGGGCATCCACTGGCGAGTCCGCACCGACCACGTCGACCGCTACGGCAAAATCACCCTGCGCCACGCCGGCCGCTTGCACCACATCGGGATCGGCCACCGCTGGGCCAACACCGCAGTCCTCATGCTCATCGCCGACCTAGACATCCGCATCATCGCCACCACCGGCGGCCAACTCATCCGCGAACTCACCCTCGACACCACCCGCAACTACCAACCCCAAAAACCAAAAACACCCCCAGCCAACAACTGAAGGTGTTCACTATGTCGCGAGACATCTGTCCTCAATGTCTCGCGACATCACA
>NZ_JCALDG010000088.1:0-1192 GCF_059812735.1 Mycobacterium sp. NGS40 | reverse complement strand
ACCATTACCGCATACAGCACCGGAAGGGTAAACGCTGCGCCGATGACCACCCTACGGATCAGGTCGGCGCTCTCGGCGCGACGTTCTTCGGCCTGGGTAGCCTCGACCTCGGCGGCGGTCGGCTCGGCCACACCATCGACTGGCGCGCAACCTGAAGCAGCGGTGGGCGTTTCAGATTCGCCAGAGGGCGTGGCCACGTCGTTGGGGGTGACGACGAGTGTGCCCGAGACCATGTTCATGCCGCAGGCGAACCCGAACGATCCCGCCTGCTCCGGGGTAAACCGCACTGTGGTGCGCTGGTAACCGGGCAGGGCCGCTGACAAATGGAGGTCGGGAAAGACGACCCGCGATGTGCAATCCCCGGTCTCTTGCCGATCGAACTCGATCTCCACCGGAACACCTTGGCGCACCTCTACAACGTTTGGGCTATACCCACCACTCACCCTAACCTGAAGCCGCTGCACACCATCGCCGACGGTTGCGGCCTGCGCGCGTCGCGGGGCAAAGAAATACCACGCCAACCCCGTGATCACTAACGCCGCCCCAACCAGAACGGCAACGTCTACACCGGACATCTTTAACTCCTCTTCAACTGAGACGAATTAGGAATTAGGCTGTGGATGGCCCAGATGGCCTGTCCGCCAGCTCCTTCGGCAAGATCTGATACGCCCCAGGCGTCGACACCCCAGACAGCCGCTGGCGGATGACAATCACGGCTACCCTCAGGGCGTGACACCGCCACGAACCCACAGCGGTGGGCGACAGCACTTGCTTGGAAAACCCATCGGCGGACGCTAAGCCGCGTCGGCGCGGCGTGCTCGGCACTCCTGAAGCGGGAAAGCCGCATGACCGGTCCAACATGATCCGAGCCTACCCCCCCGGGGTAGGTATTGGCGTCACATGGTCGAAGACACCGAGGGCAGACAAGCGCAGGTTGGGTCGCCGCCCTGGTGACCAGCGGTCTACCTGATTCGCTTCATGCGGGTGAGGGTCCTGGCCTGTGAGCTCGAGCCGGCCCTATTCGTCAGAATCGCCCAACCACCCGATGTTGTCACTCCGAGGGATTCGGCGCGATGGACGCTGAACCGCCTCGGCCCGTGTCCGGACATGCCGGGGCGTTTCAATCAGCCAAGGACGGTGGGGAGGGTCCCAGGTTTGGGTCACATTTTCACATAATTGGGAGCAGCGAGCC
>NZ_JCALDG010000087.1:0-1202 GCF_059812735.1 Mycobacterium sp. NGS40 | reverse complement strand
CTGGGACACCGACGAACCCTCCGAGCGCGGAATCGACGGCATCGAACGAATGCGCCTCGTACGCGACGACATCGCGACACGTGTTGCCGATCTCTTCAGCCGCATCCGAGCCGGCGCAACGTAGAGCCACAAGATCTGGCCGTCGCGATGGTGGCCCGGCTAGCCCAGGAGGTGATCAACCTCGACACCCGAAATCGCCGACACTGAGACAATGATCGGGGAGCGATTTCGCCGCCACCGGTACGCCGAAATCATCCTGAGCTTGCCCGGGTTCGGGGTCATTCTTGGCGCCGAATTCCTCGCCGCGACAGGGGGAAACATGAGCGCTTTCGACTCCGCCGATCGTTTGGCTGGTATCTGCGGGCTCGCACCGGTACCGCGTGATTCCGGGCGCATCAGCGCAACCTCAAACGCCCCCGCCTCAATCACCGACGACTCTTGCGCACCTGCTATCTTGCCGCTCAAAGTGCCGCCCGCACCGACCCCGCTTCCCGGGCCTACGAAGGCCGCAAACGTGCTGAGGGCAAACACCACCGACAAGCGGTCCTGGCCCTGGCCCGGCGACGCCTCAACGTCCTGTGGGCCATGCTGCGCGACCACACCACCTACCAAATCCCAACCGCCGCAGCGGCTTGATAAGCCCATTGAGAATCGATCCCGCCGTGTTCCTCCCGTATTACGGGCGGGGGGAGAGGGTGTTTGGGACATGGGCAGTCCGGATCGTTTGGGACGGTCGGGGTTGTTTGGGACGTTTAGGGCCTACGGGGCCTATGGGTCCACAGTTGAGGCCGACGATGCAGCCGCTCAGACTGGCCCCGGGTCTACCGTCGGCTGGACCTGCGGAAGGGGCCGGAGGTGTGGGCACTGGCGTCACGACGAACGCAGTTGTCGTCATTCTCGGTGTGCTTGGCAACTTGTCGTAGCCCACACCATTAAATCCGAACGCGAAAACAACTGCAGCCGCGCCACCGAACAGCGAGAGTGCTCTTCCGATTTCAGTTTTCATTAGATTCTCACTTCTCTATCGTTTTCTTCGTTTAGTCCCGCGGTCGTGCGCCGAGGCCAAGACCGGAGAGGAAATTTGCGCCCCAGCACGCGGGGCAACAGGTTCTGTGGTTGCGAGGGATCTTCCGCACGCGGTGGTGATCGTTCGGGTTCTTGATCGAAAGCTCATCCGACGATGAGCCAGCCACCACGAGCGT
>NZ_JCALDG010000086.1:0-1301 GCF_059812735.1 Mycobacterium sp. NGS40 | reverse complement strand
TTGCTAGCCCCGGCTGCTTGATGCACGGCTAACGGCTTCGCGGATCATCATGGGATCGTGAGTGGGGTCGAGCTTGGCCAGTGTGGTCAAGGCTGTGCGCGCCAAATGAGCGGCGATGAGCCGGCCGCACGTGACGGCGTCGCCTTGCTGGGCGGTTCTCATGATGGACGCGTGCTCATCATGGGCGATGTTGGCGAGTACCATTGCGTCACTGGCTGATTGGCGATAGAAAGCGCGGTAGCGTTCCGCGTGATCCCACAATTCTTCAAGTTGTGAGCGCATACGGGGACCCACCGCGCTAAACAATGCTGTGTGAAACACCCGGTGAGGCACGTGAAAAGCGTCATAGGATGTCGGGTCGGTCAAAATATTGTCCATCTGTTTGAGCGCCGCGGCGGCCCGGTCAAGGGTTGCGCTGTTCAGTTTCGGAACGCTGGCCTGCACACCGAGCGACTCGAGCATGATGCGCATGGCCGCGACTTGTTCGAGGTCATCAACCGACAGCGGCGCGACGCGAAGTCGTCGGTTGAAATCGCCCTCGAGTAGGCCTTCGCTTTGCAGCCGGCGAAGCGCTTCGCGCAGCGGGGTGCGGCTGATGTTGAGCTGGGCGGCCAGTCGTACCTGCGACACGAAGGCCCCGGGGGCGAGTTCGGCGTTGATGATCGCCCGTCGCACGGTGTCGTAGGCTTGCGCGGTGGTGCTGACAGGGTCTTCACGAGACGCTGCAGCGTCTGTGTCGGCGCCCGCGACGACCGTTATCTCTGTCATGGGTTCGACTTCGATGCGGTGGATCGATGGGGCCGATCATCCACTCGTCGGCAAGATTGTGCCATCACAGCGTCTACAGTAGCCTGATCGGCTCGTTTTCTGCATACAGTTGGGGCTGTCCGAGGATGCTGGCACGCGAGGCGACAGCGCGATGGTAGACGACGTCGAGTGCGGGATGGGTGAGCGCGGAATCCTTGAGGATCTCGCCGCGAACCATGACGATCTCGACATCGTGCGGCGTGGCGGCCGCGACGATGGCGGTGGCGGGGTCGGCGGCGGCAGCCAGACTGGGCGAGCCCAGATCGATGACGATCAGGTCGGCATCCTTGCCAGCGGTGATCGTGCCGATACGATCAGCCAACCCGGCGGCTGCCGCAGCGTCGCGCGTAGCAAACGCCAGTAAATCATGTGCCCGTGGGGGTGACCCGCCAGGTTGTGGGCGCATCGCAGCGTGGATCACCGACGCTGACTGGGCCGCTCTCATGGCGGTGAACATGTCGCCGGCGACACATACTTCGCTATCGATACTGAGA
>NZ_JCALDG010000085.1:0-1463 GCF_059812735.1 Mycobacterium sp. NGS40 | reverse complement strand
GAGCAATGATCAGAACCTGTGGATCCCGGGCGGGCGTGCCTTCCCGGAAGATGATCTGCAAGGAATCCGAATTCTGATCAAGACCAGCGTTGGCGCGCTGGCGGGAAGGCACGCCCGTGCTCACGGTAGTAGACAACAACGACGACTCCAACGAGACCCGCAATGCGGCCGGTGCGGGCCGGTCGTTGCTCGACCAGATCGTCCGCGACGGTGCCCGGCAGATGCTGGCCGCGGCGTTGCAGGCCGAGGTCGCCGACTATGTAGCCCGGTATGCCGGTGAGGTCGACGAACACGGCCACCGACTGGTGGTCCGCAACGGATACCACGCCGAACGTGAGGTCGTGACCTCGGCGGGTGCGGTGGCGGTGAAGGCGCCCCGCGTGAACGACAAGCGGATCGACCCCGATACCGGCGAGCGCAAGCGGTTCTCCTCGGCGATCCTGCCCGCCTGGGCTCGCAAGTCCGAGCAGGTATCGGAGGTGCTGCCGCTGCTGTACCTGCACGGCCTGTCAACCAGTGACTTCGGGCCGGCGCTCGAACAGTTCCTCGGCACCGGCGCCGGACTGTCCGCATCCTCGATCACCCGGCTCACGGCCCAGTGGCAGGACGAGGCGAAGGCCTTCGGCACCAGGGACCTCTCGCAGGTCGACTACGTGTACCTGTGGGTCGACGGCATCCACCTGAAAGTCCGGCTCGAGCAGGAAAAGCTCTGCCTGTTGGTGATGCTCGGGGTGCGGGCGGACGGCCGCAAGGAACTCGTCGCCCTGGCCGACGGCTACCGAGAGTCCACCGAGTCCTGGGCGGACCTGCTGCGGGATTGCCGCCGCCGCGGGATGCGCGCGCCGGCGCTCGCGGTCGGGGACGGAGCTTTGGGATTCTGGCGGGCACTGCGGGAGGTGTTCCCCGCCACCCGCGAACAACGCTGCTGGTTCCACAAACAAGCCAACGTTCTTGCTGCACTCCCGAAATCGGCGCATCCGGGTGCGTTGGCGGCGATGAAGGAGATCATCGGGGCCGAGGACATCGACAAGGCGCAGTTGGCGATCGCAGCGTTCGAACGTGACTACAGCGCGAAGTACCCGAAAGCGGTGAAGAAAATCGTCGATGACGCCGACGTGCTGCTCGAGTACTTCCGGTATCCCGCCGAGCACTGGGTGCATCTACGCACCACGAACCCGATCGAATCGACCTTCGCGACGGTTCGGCTTCGGACCAGGGTGACCAAGGGCCCGGGATCACGGGCGGCGGGCATGGCGATGGCCTACAAGCTGATCGAAGCAGCGCAGTCGCGGTGGCGGGCGGTCAACGCACCACACCTGGTGGCGTTGGTGCGGGCCGGCGCAGTGTTCCACCAGGGCAAGCTCCTCGAACGTCCGGTCGACATCACCCCGGAACCATCGCCCGACACCCCAGTGTCCGAGGTCGCCTGACGACCCTCGATCCACAGGATTTGACTATTTCTC
>NZ_JCALDG010000084.1:0-1465 GCF_059812735.1 Mycobacterium sp. NGS40 | reverse complement strand
GAGGAATAGTCAAATCCTGTGGATCGGGGGTCGTCAGGCGACCTCGGACACCGGAGTGTCGGGCGAGGGTTCCGGGGTGATGTCGACCGGCCGTTCGAGGAGCTTGCCCTTGTGGAACAGCGCGCCCGCTCGCACCAGTGCGACCAGCTGCGGTGCGTTGACCGCCCGCCACCGCGACTGCGCGGCCTCGATCAGCTTGTAGGCCATCGCCATCCCCGCCGCTCGTGAACCCGGACCCTTGGTCACCCTGGTCCGAAGCCGCACCGTCGCAAAAGTCGATTCGATCGGATTCGTCGTACGCAGATGCACCCAATGCTCGGCCGGATACCGAAAGTACTCGAGCAACACATCGGCGTCATCGACGATCTTCTTCACTGCCTTCGGATATTTCGCACCGTAGTCCTGTTCGAACGCCGCGATCGCGATCTGCGCCTTGTCGATGTCCTCGGCTCCGATGATCTCCTTCATCGCCGCCAACGCGCCGGGATGCGCGGACTTCGGGAGTGCTGCAAGGACGTTGGATTGCTTGTGGAACCAGCAGCGTTGTTCGCGGGTGTCGGGGAACACTTCCCGCAGTGCCTTCCAGAATCCCAGCGCGCCGTCCCCGATCGCGAGCACCGGGGCCCGCATTCCGCGGCGGCGGCAGTCCCGCAGCAGATCGGCCCAGCATTCGGTGGATTCGCGGTAGCCGTCGGCCAGGGCGACGAGTTCCTTACGTCCGTCGGCCCGCACCCCCAGCATGACCAGCAGACAGAGTTTCTCCTGCTCGAGCCGCACCTTCAGGTGGATGCCGTCGACCCACAGGTAGACGTAGTCGACTTGCGAGAGATCCCGCTGTCCGAAGGCTTTCGCCTCGTCCTGCCACTGCGCGGTCAGCCGGGTGATCGAGGCCGGCGACAGGCCGGCACCGGAGCCGAGGAACTGCTCGAGGGCGGGCCCGAAGTCGCTGGTCGACAGGCCGTGCAGGTACAGCAGCGGCAACACCTCGGACACTTGGGTGGACCTGCGGGCCCAGGCCGGCAGGATCGCCGACGAGAACCTCTTACGCTGGCCTGTCTCGGGATCGATGCGCTTGTCGTTGACCCGTGGCGCCTTCACCGTCACCGCACCGGCGGCGGTCATCACGTCGCGTTCGGTGTGGTAGCCGTTGCGTACGACGAGGCGGTGGCCGTTGTCGTCGACTTCACCGGCGTGCCGGGCGATGTAATCGGCGACCTCGGCCTGCAGGGCTGCGGCGAGCATCTGCCGGGCACCGTCGCGAACGATCTCATCGAGCAGCGACCGGCCTGCACCGGCGGCGTCGCCGGCCTCGTTCGGGTCTCGGCCTTCGTGTACTACCGTGAGCACGGGCGTGCCTTCCCGCCAGCGCGCCAACGCTGGTCTTGATCAGAATCCTGTTTCGTCAAAGATCATCATCCGGGAAGGTGCGTCCTCCCGGGATCCACAGGTTCTGATCATTGCTCCT
>NZ_JCALDG010000083.1:0-1546 GCF_059812735.1 Mycobacterium sp. NGS40 | reverse complement strand
GGCAGTCACCGCGGCGTTCTCAGGAGCGTTGGTCACCTCGGCACTGGTCGGCGTCATCGTGGGTAGGTGGTTGGATCGACATGGCCCGCGTGGCGTTATGACCGCCGGTGCGGTGGCCGGCCCACTTGCAGTGGTGGGCGTTGCGCTAGCTCCGACGTTTCCGTGGTTCGTGGCCGCATGGGTGGCGGCAGGAGTGGCCATGGCCGCGGTGCTGTATCCGCCTGCGTTCGCGGCGTTGACGCGCTGGTTCGGCCCCCGCCACGTCGGCGCCCTGACGATTCTGACGCTTGTGGCGGGGCTTTCGAGTACGGTGTTTGCGCCGCTCACCGCCGCGCTGGCCGACCGACTTGATTGGCGCACAACCTATCTCGTTCTCGCGCTGCTATTGGCGGCCGTGACCATTCCGGCGCACTTCTTTGGCCTTCGCCAGCCATGGCCGGCGGCGCCGGGGGTACACGTCAGCGAACCACCCAGCCGAATCACACGGACTCGCCCGTTCGTTGCACTGGCAGTCGCGCTCACCTTGGCTGCCTTGGCCTCCTATTCGGTCATCGTCAACCTCGTGCCGCTGATGACTGAGCACGGTATCGACGCGCGCATGTCAGCCATGGCGCTCGGCCTGGGCGGCATTGGACAAGTGTTCGGCAGACTCGGCTACCGAACGCTGATCACCCGCTGCGGCATACGGGCGCGAGTGGCATCGATTTTGGCAGGAGTGGCGGTGACGACGGCACTACTGGGAATCTTCAGCTCGGTGGTGCCGCTGATCGTCGTGGCGATTCTCGCGGGCTTCGTGCGGGGCATCATGACCCTGCTACAAGCGACTGCCGTCACCGAACGTTGGGGCCATTCCCACTACGGACATCTGAACGGCGTCCTATCCGCCCCAATCACCTTGGCCACCGCGACCAGTCCGTGGATCGGTGCCGCCCTGGCGAGCTGGCTCGGCGGATACGGCTTGATGTTCATGGCGCTCGGCGCTTTCGGAGCTCTTGCAGCCGTCATCGGCTTGGCCAGTGTTCCCGCTCGCTCCGATGACAGCGATGTTCCACGTCTGTCGCCGAGCGCTCACGCGGATTAAACTTGCACGTGCGCCTGAGTCCATCGTCTGGCGCCGACGCCCGCTATCTCACTCCGTCCACGGCTTGCGTTTCAGTTCGATAAGCATCAATATAGATGGGTGTCTAAATCACGGCTTCCGCTTCCAGACGCGTCCGTGTGCGCGTACGCACCTTTAGTAACCGAGCCGCTCTCACCCGAGGCGGCCGCCGACATCGCGGCCAAGCTGAAAGCACTGGCTGATCCGATCCGACTGCGCCTATTCAGCATGGTGGCCAGCCGCGCGGGCGGCGAGGCATGCGTGTGCGACGTATCTGAGGGATTCGACGTAACCCAGCCGACCATCTCGCATCACCTCAAGGTCCTCAAGGATGCGGGGCTATTGACCTCCGAACGGCGCGCCTCTTGGGTGTACTACGCAGTCGTCCCGGAGGCATTGACGAACTTGTCGACGGTACTCAGAGTTGACGTTTCCGCGGCGAAGGCA
>NZ_JCALDG010000082.1:0-1665 GCF_059812735.1 Mycobacterium sp. NGS40 | reverse complement strand
GGTGGATTCCAGTCGACGTTGCAAACGGGACGGGTTGCACACTAGTCGGGTGAGTGGTCTGCCGGAGACGGATGTTGCGCGGGTGCAGCGATGGTGCCGGGCCAGGGTGCCCGAGCGTGTCCGTGACGAGGTTCGCGTCGAGGTGGATATCGCTGATCGGCATCTGACGATCGTGGAGTGCCGGCCGCCGTGGCGAGCAGATGTGGGTGCGGCGTGGACCCGGTTCCCGATCGCCCGGCTGCGCTATGTGAAGACCACTGGTGTGTGGTCGTTGTTGTGGCGTGACCGCAATCTGCGATTCCATGCCTACGATTCCGTAGCGCCCACGGCCAGTATCGAGGAGCTGCTTGCTGAACTGGATCGCGATCCCACGGCGATCTTTTGGGGCTGACCCTGGGCCGCGCCGCTTATGCGGTCCTGATGGCCACGTCGGTGATCAAGTCGGCTGGTCGGGCCCAGTCAAGGGTCTTGCGGGGCCGGTCATTGAGTTCGTCGGCGACTCGCTGCAGTTCCTCGGGCGAGATGGTGCTCAGGTCGGTGCCTTTGGGAAAGTAGTCCCGCAGCAAGCCATTCGTGTTCTCGTTGCTGCCGCGCTGCCACGGGGAGTGCGCATCGCAGAAGTACACGCGTGTCTCGGTGGCGGCGGTGATCTGTTGGTGCAGTGCAAGCTCTTTGCCCTGATCCCAGGTCAGTGTCCGTCGCAGGTGGGGAGCAAGAGCACCCAGTGCCTCGGTGATGCCGTCACGCATCGTCTCGGCGGTCGGCCGCCCGGTGGGTACGTAGATCAGGATGACGAAGCGGGTCGTGCGTTCGACGAGAGTGCCTATCGCCGAACGGTTTCCGGCACCCATGATGCAGTCGCCTTCCCAGTGCCCGACCTGCATCCGGTCCTCGGCCTCGGCGGGCCGATCCGCGATCATCGTCATGTTAGTGAGCCGACCACGTCGCTCCAGGCCCTGGATTCGGCGTCGGCGCCGCCGGCGACGCCGTTTGGCCGGACGGGTCACATCGGTCCTGGGATCGTAGATCGCCTGATAGATCGACTCCGTACACAGGTGACGCTCGGGCTGATCGGGGAACCGCACCGGCAACTCGTGGGCGATCTGTTCAGGACTCCACCGCTTATCCAGCAGCTCAGCCACGACACCGTTGAGCTGCGCGTCGCGGGTTACACGCCGCGTGCGCGACGAGGCGGACCGAGACTGCCGCTCGACGCTCAACCGCTGCGCCGTGGCGGGCAGGTAGCGGCCCCGACCATCGGCGTTGCGGCGAAGCTCCCGCGACACCGTTGAAGCCGCCCTGCCCAATTCCTCGGCGATGTCGCGCACACTGACACCCGCACGGTGCAGGTCAGCGATCGTCGTCCGCTCGGCCAGCGACAGATACCGGGGGTGCCGCGCCTGGGGTGCTGTAAGTCTCACCGGCGGATAGTGCACCGCCTGGCCGGCAGTGTTGAGGATTGTGCGCCCGTAGCGCCAGCGTGTCCCCGTCCTGCGGTTGATCCCCACAACCCGGCACGCCTCGGAGTTACTCACCCCCTGCGCGATCAGCCGAGCGAACCACACCTGCTTTTCCACCAGCATCACGCCATGTCGCGTCTTCCGGCCAGCTCCCACCGCAACCTCCAGATAGCCTCGATGTTGCGACGTTGACTGGAATCTGCCC
>NZ_JCALDG010000081.1:0-1718 GCF_059812735.1 Mycobacterium sp. NGS40 | reverse complement strand
GCGTCCCGACCTGGCCATCACCGATGCCGTGTTTGCCCGGGCTCTGGCGAAAGATCCGCGGCAGCGCTTCCAACGGTGCAGCGAATTCGCGGCGGCGTTGGCCGATCAACTCCGCTTGGCGCCGTCTTCACACAACGCGGCGGCTCAAGCAGGCGGCCAGCCGGCCGGCGAGACCCGGCCGTGGACGACGACGCGGCCTGATCGGACTCCACCGTCGTCTGAGCCGGTCGCCGCCGCGTTCACTGCGCCACCACAGCCAGCTGGGCGACCGCATCCAGGCCCGGGATGGCCGCCGACGCCGCCCAACCCGCATCATGAAGGCGCACCACCGCGGCCGGCACGACGGCGCCGGTGGCTACGGGCCGCGGCCGCGGCGGCCGCGGTGCTCGCTGCCGCCGGCGTGCTCGCGTATTTCGTCCTGCCGCACGGCGCTCAGACCTCCGCGCCACCGGGCACGACATCTGCTCAAGAGGCTGCCGGGCTGGCCGCGCAGCACTATCTCGAGGCGCTCTCGCGGGGGGACGCCGACACGGCTTTGTCGTTGGGCGCCACCGCCTCGGCCACAGCACAGTGGGTCAGCGCCGACGCCCTGCGCACCCAATTGGCGTCAACACCGATCACCGACATTACGGTCACCGCAGCTCCTTCGGCCTCCGGCGATGACCCGGCCAGCGTCCAGTACGTGATTTTGTCCGCCCGCTTCGGGCCGACCTCGTCGCAGACTCGTATTGCATTGCACCGCCACGGCAACGACTGGAAACTCGACACCGCTACCGTGCCTGTCGACATCGGAACGCCAGGCACCAGCAGTGCCTCGTTCAAGGCAGTCGCACTGTTCGGAATCGCAACGAACGGAACAACCCCGGTCTCGGTTTTCCCAGGCGCCCTTGCCGTCTCCTCGTCGAACCGCTTCATCGACATCACCGCCCAGGCGCCCCCGGTACTGCTGAATGCTTTGGGCGCCAACGCCACCCACCCCAGCATCCAACCTGTAGCTACCCTCAACGATGCTGGCCTGCAAGCCTCCAAAACGTCCATCGACAACTGGCAGCATTACTGCTACCAAGGTGTCGCCCCGCCACCGGAGTGCAACACCCTGGACACCGGTGACACCAAGGTATCGGTGATCGGTGCCGGTGATTTCTCCGACACCCGGTTTAGCTTCGATCCCAACACCATGTTGGTGACCGTATCAGGCAGCGTCGTGTACAACGCTCACTCACCAACCACCAGCAGGGTGATCTACAAAGCTAGCGGCACAGTCGATTTGACCAAAGATCCCCCGATGTATGGGTCCACCCCCATCCATCGCTAAACAGTCGAGCGTGAACTGAGGAAGGTGAGCCCCGATGCCGTTGAGCGAAGGTGCCTCGTTTGCCGGTTACACGGTGGTGCGGCTTTTGGGTGCCGGGGAGATGGGCGAGGTGTATTTGGCGCGCCACCCCCGGTTGCCGCGGCTGGAGGCCCTCAAGGTGCTACGCGCGGATCTGTCGGCCGACCCTAATTTCCAGAAACGATTCATCCGTGAGGCCGATCGTGCGTCGCAGCTGTGGCATCCCCACATCGTGGCGGTCCACGACCGGGGCGAATTCAACGGCCAGCTCTGGATCGCCATGGACTACGTCAACGGCCCCAATCTTCATACGGTCCTCACGCAACGCCAGGGCCTGGGCCTGCCGCCGGCCGAGGTGCTCGCCGTGGTCAGCGCCGTCGGCGCG
>NZ_JCALDG010000080.1:0-1776 GCF_059812735.1 Mycobacterium sp. NGS40 | reverse complement strand
CTAGGAGAGTCCTGAACAAAAGGTTTTGAGGGCGGGGTGCCTCCAGCGCTCTGTGGCGCGTGGTTGAAGTCAGACCCTGGGTCGACACGAGGGTCACCCCGCCCGTTGTTGAGCGTGGCATGGATCTAGGGGTACGGGCAAGGGTTGCGCCTTTTGGTGTCAGGCCATGGCCCAGGTGGTGCCGGTGTGGCCGAGGCCCATGGTGATCAATCGGCGCAGATTGATCGCGGCGGCGCGGTGATGCAGCCAGTGATCGTTTTTGATCACGCCGCGGTAGCGGACTTTACGGTTCCCGCGTGTCAGCCACGCGATACTGCG
This sequence comes from Mycobacterium sp. NGS40, assembly GCF_059812735.1. Classification (NCBI taxonomy): domain Bacteria; kingdom Bacillati; phylum Actinomycetota; class Actinomycetes; order Mycobacteriales; family Mycobacteriaceae; genus Mycobacterium; species Mycobacterium sp. NGS40. The sequence goes on along the minus strand of NZ_JCALDG010000080.1, from coordinate 1,458 downwards.
CTCGACCATTGGTCGGTGTTGACGATATTCGTTGAGCCAGTCCACATTTCGAGCTGCAGTGCGTGCGGTGCGTTGCAGCTTGTCGTGGGGTGCGACCTTCAGCGTCTTGCCCGCGACGCTGGCGGTGCACCGCTGCCGTAGTAGGCAGCCGCGGCACGCTGCCTTGAACGTCGCCGCCCCGGTGGGGCTGATGTTTCGGGTGAGCCCCGCCGGGCACGTCGCCGTGCGGTTGACGTGGTCGACGGTGAAGTCGTCGACGGTGAATCCGCCTGGGACCGCCGAACGCGTCGGTGCCGGTTTGACCACGTCGACATGGCCGCTGGCGGCCAGTTCGGCGCGCAATTCCCCTGATCCATAAGCACTGTCGGCGAGCACCCGTATCGGCTCGAACTCACCCGCCAGCAGGACGATCCCGACTGCGGCGTCACCGCTGCCGGCGCCGCTGGCCTTGCTCAACGTGCAGTCGGTGATGATCCCGGTGTCGGGTTCGATCGCCACGTGGGCCTTGAATCCGTCCTGGCGGCGATGCACGGTCTTGTGGGCGTGACGCGCGTCGGGATCGATCGTGGAGATGATCCGATCGGGCGCCACGTTCTGGGCGATGCGCCACCGTCCGTCGGTGCCCTCGGAACCCTCGACGGGTTCGACGTCTTGGCCGGCGATCAACGCCAACAAGGCCACTGCGTCGGCGGCCCTGGGGCCGAGTTCCTGTTCGGGGAGATACCCCAACAACCGATGGGCATCGCTGACCAGGGCATCGACCAACGTTTCCCGGGCCTGGACGTCGTTCCAGGCGATCGCCGGTTTACCCGGATCGTCGTAGTCATGGGCGGTGCACTGAGCGGTGATCACCTCGACCGCACCCGGCACCTCGCGGCGGACCCGGCGGATCGCACCGATCAACTGGGTCACGGTGTCTTGAGTCGCGACCGCGTCATCGAGGATCGTGGAATCCAAAGCCCGCCGGGTCCTACCCGAGAGCACACCGGTTTGGGTGATCACGGTCTTGACCGCCTCGAAGATGCGGTTCGGAGAATCCGAGGCCGCCAACCGGCGCCGCCAGTACGTCAACGTCGTGGGATGAAACGCACCATCGGTGACCGCCATGCCGCACGCGGTCTTCCACCGCAGATCGAAGGTCACCGCATCCACAGTCTCGCTGTCAGACAAGCCATGCAACGCCTGCAGCGTGATGATCGCGGCCATCACATCAGCAGGAACACTGGGGCGGCCTCGCCCGCTGGGAAACAAGTCCGCGAACATCTCATCGGGGAACAGCTCCCGCCGATGCGCTGCCAGGAACCCAAACACGCTGCCCGCCTTGAGCAGATGCCCCGTCACCGACTCCGCATCCAGAATTTCCCGCTGATCATCAGAGTGACCCTGCACCCTGAAATCATCCCAACAACCCGCGACCAACCGACCGATCGCCACGCGGATTATTCAGGACCCTCCTAG